>NZ_JAHPRP010000004.1:0-256226 GCF_025513915.1 Acinetobacter sp. WU_MDCI_Abxb74 | reverse complement strand
ATAGAAATCAGTTTTTAAAAACTGCTTAATTAACTGTCCAACTTTATGGGGTCAGATCATCCTACCGCTACGGGAGGGAACGAGTAGTTCACCACACAAGGCTATTCCTCAGAAGGAAAAGCTCTGATGCGGGAGTTATTATGCGGTCTGCTAAAACCGACTGGCAATGTGGCCAGCAGGCAAAGGATAGTGTTCAACCCTTTTGCAGTCAAGCACACAAAATGACATTTGTTTTAAAATAGATCATTAAAAAGTAAGGATAAATAATGAGTGAGTTATTGTTAAATTGGGGTTTATAAACCAGCCAAGTGCAGATAAGTCTTGAGCTGAATATACACAGATATTGTGTGTATTACCGATTTGAACCAAGAAAATAATTTATTCTTAAATTTATTTTTTCATAGGTAGTAGTAAAACAGGGTCTTCAACATCATAACCAGTTTCTTCTGGAACCCCCAGATATTTAACTACAACTAACCTCTTATTTTGTTTAGGCACTCTATAATTTTGGGAAATTTTTATTGCTTTGGTGTAATGAACTGCAATATGGGTCTTACTTTGTAAAGACGGCGATTTTACAACATATTCTGTTTTATATTGTGTCATCTTTTCTGAAGGATCAAACCAAGCTGATATTTGATTCTGATGACTTTTTAATCTTTGAATTTTTACAGTCTTACTATTACTTACGATCAAAGGGGTTAAATTCTTTTTAATTTTTTTTATAGCCTTATTAAATCCACTACTATCTTGATCATAATCAATTTTATGGGTTTTTGGATTGATATATAGAGATCGAACTTCAATAAGTTTATCGGGTGATTTACTATTTAATAGATAATAATAGAGTTGTGGTAGACGTCCTCGACCATCTTCATAATGTCTTAATACATAAAGTTTCTTCTCTTTTTCCTGATAACCCAATACTTCAATTTTTTGTCCACCACCCACTGTCGCATAAGTATGTGCGGATAACGTAAAAATAGCACTAAAACTTAGAATTTTTAGAAACTTCATTAGCTGATATCCTTATGATTTTTTAGCTATCTTATATAAATATTAACCCGATTAAAATTACACTTCAGTAAGTGATGCTTGCTGTTTTTTCTATTCTTTTGTACAAAAGCATCCTCACTTACTGACTACTTATTGGTCTTATATTCCAATGCTGTACTCGATAGTTGTGCAATAGCCTATTTACCACACTTTTTGGGGAAACCTGCTTTTAGAATTGTTAAAGATACCTTGAGTGAAATATAAAAAAGTCCTCATTAGCGGACTTTGATTTATAAATTATCATTTTTTAGATGGAAAATTAATTAACGAATATAGAGTGGATCTTCTTCAACAAAAAATACCTCACCTGATGAAGGTAAAATCCATTGATAAGTTCCTTCTATTTTCTGCATTTTTTCTTTAAAAATATTATATATCGCTACAAGATCATGTTTTTCATCATATTCCCCCATATAGCCAAGCGCCTTTTCTTCATGAAAATCTCATGTATTGAAATCGGCTGATTAAAAGCCGTTAAACACTATCTTGTTTAATCTGATAGTTTGAAGAACTAAAGTCTTTGTAGGTCAGGCGGTCATCTAACTCTGAGCTTAAAGGCTGAACTTCTTGCATTGTATTTAAGCAGCGCTGGGCAAGCTCCATGTATTCTTGCGTACCGCGAGTTTTCCACTTTTTTTCTTGTTCTGATAAATCACGTGCAACCTTGGCAGGACTACCCATTGCCAATACATTTGCCGGAATAATATCTTTGGTTTTGACCAAGCTATTTGCGCCAATAATGGTGTTTTCACCAATTTCTGCGTAATCCAAAATCACGCTGTTCATGCCGACCAAAACATTTTTTCCAATGCGGCAGCCATGCAAAATTGCACCATGCCCAATGTGCCCCATTTCCTCAACTAAAGTCACGCTTTGCGGGAAGCCATGAATGGTACAGTTGTCTTGTATATTGGCATTTTGCTTAATATGAATACGTCCAAAATCAGCACGCAATGAAGCAAATGGCCCTACATATACACCCGCTTCAATAATCACATCACCAATTAAAACAGCCGTTGGATGTACAAAAGCCTCTGGGCTGACCACCGGAATAACACCGTCAATACTATAACAAGGCATGATTTACCCTCTCATTTGTCGCAACTAAACCTCCGAAACGGCGCCAATAATGCGCTGAGGCATTTGGCATTGGCCCTTCCGCTGTTGCAGCAACAGACAAGAAGTATTCATCCGCAGGTTCAAATACTTTTTTATAAATATTCATTGATAAAGTTCGTGCACTAATCGCTGGCCAGTCAGTTGGCAACAATTCAAGCGGTAATGCAGGGTCTTTTAATAAAATCCGTCGATAATAATGAATCAGCAAAGTTCGAATTTGAAAGGCCTGAACTGGTTCTAGTTGTTCGTTTTCTTGCATCAACAACACCCCAATTTCTCTAAAAATATCGAGAAACTGTAAATATCTTTGACGTAATTCATCAATTGGCCAGTTGGTTCTGAGCATACGCCCAATGGTATCAACCGAATTATTAAAGAGCTGCAATGTTTCGGCTTTAAACACCACCACTTGCTCACTCATATTTAAGTCAACCAATAAGCGTTGCAGTTCAATACGGTTACAACCTGGATAAGCCATTAAGTTTGTCGAAATATTGGCAAATCCTAACCATTCGAGTTCTTTTTTTAACAACGCTTTATTTTCAGTGTCGAGGCTAGACATGAGAATAAGATCCCAATAATGATCCCACTCTTTCATCTGGTCGTTATAAATGCGTTGCTCGGCCTGCAAATAGGTCGAACGGCTTGAATCGGTAATTCGATAAAAACTGGTTCTGCCGATTTTGTCTGAACATAACCAATCATTTTTAACTAAACGAAAAACAGAAGTTCTTACAGCGCGGTCATTAAAACCAAACAGCTCTAATAACTGAATCAGGCTTGCAAGACTAATGTTCCCACCCCGATGAAGTACTGAATCTCCAAAAATTGTCGAAATAAGCGAAGTTCCACTTAAGGTCTCATTCTTTACAACAGAATCAATTATTTGCTGTATTTTTGCACTCATACTCATGTCTTGGCGGCTAGTTTCAGGGTATAGATTCTATACCCTGAATGATCTTGATGTTAAGCAATCTGACGCATATCGATTACCCGCTTTGCCTTACCTTCCGAACGAGGTAAGGTCGCTTCTGTAACAACCTCTACAGTAACGCTAATCCCAATCATGGTTTTAATACGTTTCATCAACTCCTGAGCAAGCTGATTGGCCTGTATAGTACAGTTATGACACATCTCTGTACGAATATGCAAAGTATCCATATGTCCTTTTTTAGTCACCAAAATTTCATAATTTGGAACTAAATTCGGAACTTGCAAAATTTGCTCTTCAATTTGGGTTGGAAAAACGTTCACGCCGCGAATAATCAGCATGTCGTCACTACGGCCCACAATTTTATCCATTTTACGCATTGCCAGATTTTCTCCCGCCAGTAAACGGGTCAAATCACGGGTACGGTAACGAATAATCGGCAGGCCTTCTTTGGTAATGGTCGTAAAGACTAATTCGCCAAGTTCACCATCTTTACAGACTTCACCCGTTTCAGGGTTAATAATTTCTGGGTAGAAATGATCTTCCCAAATGGTTAATCCCTCGCCCTCACCTAGACATTGCATGGCAACACCCGGACCCATTACCTCAGACAAACCATAAATATCGAGTGCTTTAATATTGAGGCGTTCTTCAATTTCACGGCGCAGTTCGTTGGTCCACGGCTCGGCACCAAAAATACCGACTTTTAAAGACGTATTACGTGCAGTACCAAATTGCTGTTCCAGCTTTTCGATAATACTCACGCAATACGATGGCGTAACCATAATTGCAGTAGGTTTAAAGTCTTGAATGAGCTGGACTTGCTTTTCAGTTTGTCCGCCAGACATTGGAATAACCGTCGCACCTAAACGCTCAGCGCCATAGTGTGCACCAAGACCACCTGTAAAGAGTCCATAGCCATAGGCAACCTGAATCATATCTTTGGCACTTAAACCTGCCATGCGTAAGCAACGCGCAACGATGTCTGACCAAGTGTTAATGTCTTTTTGGGTATAACCCACCACGGTCGGTTTACCCGTTGTGCCTGATGATGCATGTAAACGCACAATTTGCTCTTGCGGTACAGCAAACATCCCAAACGGATAGTTGTCTCTTAAATCCTGTTTGGTGGTAAATGGAAACTTCGCCAGATCGTCCAAAGTTACGAAGTCATCAGGATGTACACCTGCGTCATCGAACTTTTTCTTATACACCGGACTATTTTCATATACAAAAGTCAGGGTTTGTTTTAACCGTTTAGTTTGCAGCTCTCTAAGTTCTGCAAGTGTTAATTGCTCAACATTATCCGTTGTAAGGCTGTCCATCGCCTCTCTCCTCATTATGTAATTTTAAAAACCGTCTGAATTAATTTAAATTTTCCAAAATCAGTGCGACACCTTGTCCGACACCCACACACATCGTGCAAAGTGCATAGCGTCCACCTCGTTTTTTTAGCTCGCGTGTTGCAGTAATCACCAAGCGAGTACCGCTCATACCTAACGGATGCCCGAGCGCAATCGCACCACCATTTGGGTTAACGCGTTCATCGTCATCTTTTAGACCTAGTTCACGCATACAAGCTAAAGATTGGGCTGCAAATGCTTCATTTAGTTCAATCACATCCATCTGATCTAACGTCAAACCTGTTTGCTTTAAAATTTTCTGTACAGCAGGTACAGGGCCTATACCCATATATTTGGGTTCAACACCTGCACTTGCAATGCCAATCACACGTGCTAAAGGTTTTAAACCATGTGCATCTGCAAATTCACGGTTGGTAATTAATACACATGCTGCACCATCATTTACACCAGAGGCATTGCCGGCAGTCACCGAGCCACCCTCTTTTTTAAAAGGTGCTTTTAGCTTCGCGAGTGCTTCTAGTGTCGTTTCACGCGGATGTTCATCTTGGTTAACAACATTCACGTTTTTCTTACGATCTACAATCTCGACAGGCAAAATCTCGTCGTTAAAGAAACCGTTTTGTTGTGCAGCAGCCGTTTTTTGTTGACTACGCAATGCAAAAGCATCTTGGTCTTCACGACTAATCTGATATTTTTCAGCTACATTTTCGGCTGTTTCCGGCATGCTGTCGGTGCCGTATTGTGCTTTAAGTTGTTTATTTACAAAGCGCCAACCAATGGTTGTGTCATAAATTTCAGGGGTTCGGCTAAACGCTTCGGTCGGTTTAGCTTGTACAAATGGTGCACGGCTCATCGACTCAACACCACCAGCCAAAACGAACTGTGCTTCACCTGCTTTAATTGAGCGTGCAGCAAGCCCTACTGCATCTAAACCCGATGCACACAAGCGATTAACAGTCATGGCTGGTACTGAATCAGGCAGGCCCGCCAACAATGTCGCCATACGTGCAACATTACGGTTGTCTTCACCAGCCTGATTGGCACATCCTAAAAATACTTCGTCTACAGTATTCCAAGGTAGGTTCGGGTATTTATCTTTTAAATATTTGATGGGCAATGCAGCTAAATCATCTGCACGTACAGCACCTAAGGCACCTGCATATCGTCCAATTGGGGTACGAATAAAATCGCAAATTAAAACGTCTTCCATGTTGACTCCTGATTATGCAAATTCGGTCATATCACGTGAATATTGAGTAGCAATGTTTTGAGTTTTCGCTACATATTGCTTGAGGTAGATACTCGCGCGATATTTTTCCTCTCCATACAGTGCATATAAGTTATTTAAGGTTTGGAGCACATAAGCACCGCCCATTTGTGTCAACCACTGGTAAGGGCCTTTAGGATAGTTCACTCCATATTTCATGGCATTATCAATATCTTCCAGACTCGCAACACCATGTAAACTTACTTCACATGCTTCATTAATGAGTAAAGCGATGGTGCGTAAGGTTAACAGTGCCGGATGGTCTTTAATCCACATGACGCTCATGCCAAATTGCGCAAAGTAAGCTTCAACTTTAGCCAAATCACTTGCTTCACACAGTTGGTTATGACTGAGCACCACAGCCTGAGCTTTTTCAAAATCATGATGCCAATCCATCAAAACCACTTTACGGCTCAGATAATGAATATTGGCTGATTCACCTTGGCTTAAACGTAAATCGATATCATCAATTTGAAGGATATTGTCGTCGCTCGCAGATCCGCTTTTTAAACCTAAACGCGTTAAAAAAGCAGGTAACTGAGACCAAGCACCTTTTAGCTGAATATGTGCATCGACTGGCTTGGCAACTACAGCTTGAGGCTGAAATGTCTCGTACTGATTTTTTTCGTTATAGCGATAAAAGCCCTGTTTTGACTTACGGCCCCAAGCACCCGCATCGACTAATTCTTTTTGAATGAGGCTTGGACGGTAACGTGGCTCGTAAAAAAACTCTTGATAAACGCTTTGCGTCACCGAAAAGTTAACATCTTGCCCAATGAGGTCTGTGAGTTCACACGGTCCCATCGCAAAACCGCCACATTGTTTTAACGCATAATCTAGTTGGTCGTAGCTGGTGACTTGTTCTTGCAGTGCTCTAAAACCTTCTGCATAAAACGGACGTGCAATTCGGTTGACAATAAAACCGGGAGTCGACTTGGTGAGTACTGGAATTTTCTTCCAGCCGAGCATCAAGTTTTTTAAAGCCAAACATAAGCTGTTTGGTGTTTTTAAGCCTTGTACAATTTCGACCAGTTTCATGACTGGTGCAGGGTTAAAAAAGTGTAAACCCACCACACGCTCAGGGTGAGCAATGCCCGCCGAAATTGCAGTGACTGAGACTGAAGATGTGTTACTTGCAAAAATGGTTTGCGCACTACAAATTTTAGCGAGCTGTTGAAATAAAGACTGTTTAACTTCTTTTTTCTCAACGACTGCTTCAATGACTAAGTCAGCATCACATAGCGCTTCAACTTGATTCACCAGAGTTAAATGCGCTAAGGCTTCATCAGCTTGTTGTTGGGTGAGCTTGCTCTTTTCAACCAATTTTTTAAACGTCTGCCCCAAGCCCTCAACGGCTTGTTGCGCTTTTTGATTATCTAAATCATATAAAATGGTCGAGTGCCCATTTACAATGGCTAACTGGGCAATGCCAATACCCATGGTGCCAGAACCAATTACCGCAATTCGGGCACAAGATAAATCTAAATCTGTCATGCTTAGCACCCTTTAAAGTTTGGTTCACGTTTATTCATAAAGGCTTGCACACCTTCACGATAATCTTCTGAACGTCCAGCAATACGTTGTAAATCTCGCTCTAACAACACTTGCTCATCAAAGGTGTTGTTGCTTGACTGATGAATTGCTTTTTTAATAAGAGATAGACCAAATGTAGGTTGTTTCGCTAAACGTTCTGCGAGCTCAGTGACTTTTGTTTTAAGCTCAGCGTCTTCAACCACATCCCAAATCATGCCCCATTCTTTTGCGGTTTCTGCTGGCAACTTGTCGCCTAATAAGGTCAAACCCATAGCGCGAGCATGGCCTACAGCACGTGGTAAAAACCATGTACCAGCCGAGTCTGGAACCAAACCTAAGCGGCAAAATGCTTGTACGAAGTTTGCCGATTTGGCTGCAATCACCAAATCACATGCCAGTGCAATATTTGCCCCTGCACCTGCTGCCACGCCATTTACAGCACAAATGACAGGCTTGGGCATATTTACAATCGTTTTAATCAGCGGGTTATAGTAAGTTTCAATGGAATATCCTAAATCTGGAGCTTCAGCATTTGGGTCTACTACACGATCACCTAAATCTTGCCCTGCACAAAAGCCACGGCCTTCGCCGCTAATCACCACACAGCGAACATCCGGATTTTTAGTCCACTGGTTTAAAATCTCAGCCACTTCACGGTGCATATCAACGTTAAAGCTATTCAGTGCTTTTGGGCGATTAAATGTCAGGTAGCCAACACCATTTTTTTCTTCAGCAATAATATTTTGATAGTCCATCACTCACCTCTAAACACTGGTTTTCTTTTCTCAAAGAAAGCGTTAATCCCTTCGTTTCGATCTTTTGTAGCCGCCAGCCAGACAAAGTTTTGACGTTCAAACTTGAGTCCCTGACTTAACGTTGTTTCATGAATACTTTTAATTGATTGTTTAATCACGCGAATCGCTAAAGGCGCTTGCTTCGCAATTTTGGCTGCAAGTTGAATGGCATATTCAACGGTTAATTCAGTCGGTACAACCTGACTGCAAATACCATGTTGCTCTGCCTGTTTTGCCGAAATCATCTCACCTGTCATTGCCCAGCGCATTGTGAGTTGCTGACCAACCAAGCGTGCTAAACGCTGTGTTCCGCCTGCACCCGGCAACATACCAAGGCCAATTTCAGGTAAAGCAAAACGGGCATTTTCACCACAAATCACCATATCCGAATGTAAAACCAACTCAAACCCAGCACCCAAGGCATAGCCATTGACTGCGGTAATCAATGGCTTACTAAAAGCATCAATTTTTTGCCAAAGCTTCGGGCGAATATCGAGTTGCAAAGTGACAGAATCCATAGCAGCCAACTCTGTAAGATCTGCCCCAGCCGCAAAACATTGAGCGTTACCCGTTAAAACCACTGCTTTGACTTGAGCATTGTGCTCAGCTTCTTCGAGCAATTCGCACAAACACTGCAATGTTGCATTGTTTAAAGCATTTCTTTTCTCTGGACGGTTTAGTGTTAATAACAAAACACCTTCTGCCGCTGTGTTGGCTTTAATCAACTCTTGCATGAGAAGCCTCTATTCATCAAAACTCAAACGAACATTTGGGCCTTTTGGCAAGGTCTGGCAGCTAAGTACATAGCCCTTTTCGACTTCATCTTTTTCAAGACTATAGTTAAGGAACATATCCACTTCACCAGAAACAACCTTACAACGACATGTTGCACACACCCCGCCTTTACAGGCATACGGTAAGTCAGCACCTGCACGTAAAGCAGCATCAAGAATACTTTCATCGTCTTGAGCCACAGAAACGATCAGCTCACGACCATCTAAAATGATGTTTACTTTTTCCTCTTTACGGTTTGCATCGGCTTCGGCACTACGTTTACGAACTTGTCCTGTATGGAAACGTTCCGTGTGAATTTTCTCTGCTGCAATGTCATAATTTGGTAACGTACTTTCTACAGCATTCATCATTTCGTCTGGGCCACAGGCAAAAACATGGTCAAAACTTGTTTCAAGTACATCAAAGTCAAAAAGCTGTTTTAGCTTTTCTGCATCAATACGACCATTCATCAATTCACTGTCGTTGAACTCACGAGAAAAAATATTGATGAGTTGAAAGCGTTCTTTAAACTGATCTTTCAAATCCATAATTTGCTCGGCAAACATGGTTTGTTTCCATGAACGATTGCCATAAAGCAAAGTAAAGTTGGCTTCAGGCTGTTCAAATAAAACCTGCTTAACAATCGATAAAATTGGGGTAATGCCACTGCCCGCGGCAACGCCTAAAAAGTTTTGTCCGCCCAACTTGGCTGCTTTTTGGAAAAACACGCCTTGTGGTGGCATCACTTCAAGCACATCACCTACTTTTAAATGGTCATTTGCCCAATGTGAAAATTGCCCCTGATCAATTTTTTTAACCGCAATACTGATGTCTTCTTTTGCAGCATAGCTACAAATTGAATAACAACGGCGGATTTCACCAGCTTCGGTTAAATGGCGAATTGTTAAATGTTGACCCGGTTGAAATTGAAATTGTTCTTGTTGTTCAGGTACAACGTCAAATGCAATACAAATTGCCTGATCGGTTTGAGGCGTAATACTTTTTACTTTTAATGGTACAAATTGGCTCATGGCTGATTTCCTTATCTAAAGACTTAAATACATTTGAAGTAATCAAAAGGCTCAAGACAGTCCTGACATTTATAAAGTGCTTTACAGGCGGTAGAACTAAACTCTGTTAACAGTCGGGTATGTCGGCTTTTACAACGTGGGCACTCTACGCCATCAATCAAATGAACATGCGTACCACATTGATGTGCCAACCCTTCAGGTGGCGCAATGCCATAAACTTGCAATTTCTTTTTACCCGCCTCAGACATCCAGTCCGTGGTCCATGCTTCTGATAAATCGACCATGACTTTGACTGGGGTCAACGCTTCTGCGGTAAATGCCTCAACAATTTGTGCTTTCAACATATCTGTTGCTGGGCAACCGCTATATGTTGGCGTTAGACGAACCACAATTTCTTGTTGATCGTTAATGTCTACACCCCGAATCATGCCTAAATCCACAACAGATAAAACCGGAATTTCAGGATCACTTACCGTTTGTAAAACATCCCAACATTGGTCGATGCAATGACGAATCATGTGCATGGCTCACCTCCTTGTCTTACCAGGTCATTCCCGGATAAGTTCTTTGAATACTTTGCATTTCAGCCAACAAAAACCCTAAATGCTCGGTATGCAATCCTTGTTTCGCACCACGGCGATAAGCGCCATTAACAGCAACATTTAATTCAAAGCGCTTAAGCTCATCTGCAATGGTTTTATCCCATTGTTCTTTTTCATTTGAAAAATCTGGAATCACGCCTTGAGCGACTAATGCTTGTTCGTCTGCATTAAGTTCAAATAACTCAGCGGTAAAGCGCCATAAATTATTTAATCCATCTTGTACACGTTGATGCGCTTCATCTGTGCTTAAACTTAAACGCTCCATCCAACTTGTAGAAAAACGAATGTGATACTTCACTTCTTTTAAAGATTTGACAGCAAGTGCGCTTAACTCAGGAAGTGAACTCTGGGTTAACGCAGTAAATAAATGAAGATGGTAATGATCTATTAGCCATTGGCGTATAATCGTTTGCGCAAAATCACCGTTCGGTTGTTCGCATAACAATAAGTTTAGAAACTCACGCTCTGTACGGAAATACGCAAGCTGATCTTCATCACGTTGGTTTTCATCATATTGGCCTGCCAAAGTCAGAAAGTTTCTCGCTTGACCTAACAAGTCCAAACCGATATTTGCTAATGCAATATCAACTTCAAGCTCAGGTGCATGTCCACACCACTCAGCTAAACGCTGTGATAAGACCAGTTGGCTATCGCCAATATGTAATAAGAATTTAGATAAAACTGAATGATTCATTTTCCCACCCCCTTACATATGCTCAATGCCGTCTGGAATATGGTAAAAAGTCGGATGACGATAAACCTTATCTAGAGCAGGTTCGAAAAATTCAGCTTTTTCATCTGGCTGCGAAGACTTAATAAGTTCAGAACGAACCACCCAAATGCTAATTCCTTCATTACGGCGAGTGTAAACATCGCGCGCATGTTGAAGTGCGATTTCGTCATCTGGTGCTCTTAAGCTGCCTACATGACGGTGGCTTAAGCCTTGTTTGCTACGGACAAATACCTCGTAGAGTGACCAGTTTTTTTTATCTTCCATTTTGATTTCCTCAAATTTTTCCATAAATCTCGTTAAGCCACTTTGTTCGCTTCAAGCTGCTGTTTTCTCGCATAGACCACTGCTGCATCACGAACCCATTTGCCGTTTTCCCATGCTTTACGGCGTGCTTCTATACGCTCGTGATTACATGGTCCACGTCCGGCAATCACTTCATTAAATTCGTGCCAGTCGATCTCGCCAAACTCATAGTGGCCTGTTTCTTCATTGAACTTTAAATCTGGGTCCGGTACTTCTAGACCAAGCTGCAAAATTTGCGGAACCGTGTTATCCACGAACTTTTGACGTAATTCATCGTTACTGAAACGTTTGATTTTCCACGCCATGCTTTGTGCGCTATTTGGAGAATGCTCATCACTTGGGCCAAACATCATCAGTGCAGGCCACCAATAACGATTTACCGCATCTTGTGCCATTTGTTTTTGTTCTGGTGCACCGTTTGCCAAAGCCATCATCGCTTCAAAGCCTTGGCGTTGGTGGAAACTTTCTTCTTTACAAATGCGTACCATTGCACGTGCATATGGCCCATACGAAGTACGGCAAAGCGCAACCTGATTTACAATCGCTGCTCCATCTACAAGCCAGCCAATTGCAGCTACATCTGCCCATGTCAGCGTTGGATAATTAAAGATTGATGAGTATTTCATTTTCCCATCAATCAATTTTTCCATCATGTCATCACGGTCAGCACCTAAGGTTTCTGCCGAACTGTACAGATACAAACCATGACCAGCTTCATCTTGTACTTTCGCCAACAAAACAGCTTTACGTTTTAAAGTTGGCGCACGAGTAATCCAATTGCCTTCAGGCAACATACCTACAATTTCAGAATGGCCATGTTGCCCGATTTGACGAATCAATGTCTTGCGATAGGCATCGGGCATTTCATCCTTAGCTTCGATCGTAATGTCATTGGCAATATTTTGTTCAAATTTCTGGTAGTTATTTTCCATTCTTCAATTCCCTGTAGGCATCACCCTTAAATCTATTTTTCGATACACCAAAAACAAAGTCAACCTATTTTTTAGTATCAAATTAAATTCACCCAATAAAAACAAAATAACCCATTGAAAATAATAAAAATTAATCAATTGTAAAAAACTTTTTTACTTTTAAAAATCAAAATAAAGTTGACTTTTAGACAAATTAATCTGAAATTATGAATCATATTTTTGCAATTTTTATAATTGATGTATCACATAAAAAGGAGTTTGGTCATGCTTGAACAAGCACACCTAGAAGGAACCACAACTGACACAGATTTTCAGCAGTCTGAGCATCAACTGCCTCATCTCGCTTCTTATGTCTATGGAACATGGCATTCGACCAGTGAAGAATTACGTCCTGTTTTGCATGCCATTACAGGTGAATCGATTTATGCCGTAAGTAGTCATGGCATTGATATGAAGCGTGTTGTTCAATATGCCAAACAAAATGGTTCAGAGTTAGCAAACTGGACGTTTCACCAACGTGCAAATGCATTAAAACAAATTGCTCAGCATTTACTTGAGCGTAAAGAAGAGTTCTACAAACTTGCCTATGCAACAGGTGCAACGCGTAAAGATGCATGGATTGATATTGAAGGCGGTATCCAGACCTTATTTGCTTATTCAAGTTTGGTTCGTCGTGAACTCAATGATGAAAAAATTATTACCGAAGATAGTTGGATTCAATTATCTAAAAATGGCACTTTCGGCGCTAAACACATTTTAAGCCCTAAAGCGGGTGTTGCAGTTCACATTAACGCTTTTAACTTCCCAATCTGGGGAATGCTTGAAAAGATTGCACCAACTTTACTTGCGGGTGTGCCATGTATTGTTAAACCTGCAACCGATGGCTCTCAATTAACTCAAGCTGTCGTAAAAGCTATTGAAGAAGCACATGTGTTACCAAAAGGCTCACTACAACTAATTTGCGGTCAAACATATGACCTGTTAGAGCATCTAGGCCCACAAGATTGCGTCACGTTTACGGGTTCTGCCTACACAGGCCAAAAATTACGTAACCATCCTCACCTCAATAAATATTCAATTCCATTTAGCATGGAAGCTGACTCGGTAAACAGCGCAATTTTAAGTCCTGAAGCAAATGAAGAAACGATTGATTTATTTGTACGTGAAGTCTTCCGTGAAATGACCACAAAAGCAGGTCAAAAATGTACCGCAATTCGTCGTGCTTTCGTTCCTGAAAAATTATTAACGACTGTACAAGAAAAGCTGACTGCCAAACTTGCGAAAGTTGTGATGGGTGATCCTCAAAAAGAAGAAACCACAATGGGGGCATTGGCGAGCATTAAACAAAAACATGACGTTGCAGAAAAAGTTGCTGAACTCAGCAAAGATGCAAAAATTGTTTTTGGTGACAATGATTCCTTTACATTTAACGCAGATCATCCTGAAAAAGGTGCTTTTTTCGCTCCAACTTTATTGTTATGCGAACAACCTTTGCAAGCGACACATGTTCATACCACAGAAGCTTTCGGTCCAGTATGTACACTCATGCCATATCAAAACATTGAAGAATTGGCCGACCTCGTTTCACGTGGTGAAGGTAGCTTAGTGGCTTCAGTCGTTAAAAATAATGATGAGAATATCGAACAGATTATTCAAAAAATTGCGCCTTGGCATGGACGTGTGCATGTATTAGATGCAGAGTCAGCAAAAGAAAGTACAGGACATGGTTCTCCACTGCCTCATCTTGTACACGGCGGGCCTGGTCGTGCAGGTGGCGGTGAAGAGTTAGGTGGTATTCGTGCGGTTAAACACTATATGCAACGCACCGCAATTCAAGGTTCTCCAAATAGCCTGACGCAGATTACCCACTCGTGGACTGCTGGCTCTAAAGTCAACGAAGACCGTGTACATCCATTTAAAAAGTCTTTTGATGAGTTGGTCATTGGCGAACGTTTATTAACGGCGCGTCGCACCGTAAGCGAAGCAGATATTGTCAATTTTGCTGGTTTAAGTGGCGACTACTTCTACGCGCATACCGACAAAATTGCCGCTGCTGAATCTTTCTTTGGTGAACGCGTTGCACACGGCTACTTCATTGTGTCTGCCGCGGCAGGTCTATTTGTAGATGCAGCGCAAGGTCCTGTTATTGCCAATTACGGTATGGACAACTTACGTTTTGTTGAACCAGTTAAAATTGGTGACTCGATTCAGGTTGAATTGACCTGTAAACAGAAAACACCTAAACCACAAAAAGACCCATCTCAACCTGCTCATGGGGTTGTGGTATGGGATATTAAAGTCAAAAACCAGCGCGGTGAACTTGTCGCAACCTACGACATTTTAACTTTAGTAGCACGTGATTTATAAATAGAGTTCAAACTGATGGATAGCCAATCTATCCATCAGTTTTTTATCTCACATAGGAGTTGAACTTATACTCCAAGGAACAATGCTCGAAAAACTACACACGGCTGGCACTGCTATTCCTGCATAATTAGCCACAATCTGAAATATCTAGATATAAAAAACTTCCCAAACAAAAAGATAATCAAAATTAAAAAATATTCATATTTAACAATCTTAACTACCTATTTATTTCTTTATTCATTTGAGGAATCTTTTTTGTCAATCAGCCTCAATTTGTTAAGATAGCAACCGTGAAAAATTAAGTTAAGTTCTTACACTCTGTTAACTCAACATTGACACTAAAAAAGGTACACTAAAAGGTATACTTTTTTCTTAGATTAAGCCAGATTTACACAGAAGTTGTTAGAATTGGTTGGACAACCAAACTTTCGAAGTTAACTTATTTATTATTGATTTTTTAAGGGTTTAATACGCATGAATAGCGCTGAAATCATGGCTGACTTATCTTCTCATACACCTATGATGCAGCAATATCTCAAAGTCAAAACGGACTATCAACATGCGTTGCTGTTTTACCGTATGGGTGACTTTTATGAACTCTTCTTTGAAGATGCTCATTTAGCAGCCAAACTTTTAGGTATCACCTTAACCCATCGTGGTAAAGCGAGTGGGCGACCGATTCCAATGGCAGGCGTTCCCTATCACGCGGCAGAAGGTTATCTTGCACGTCTTGTTAAAGCTGGACGAACTGTAGCCATTTGCGAACAAGTTGGAGAAGTGACAGGTAAAGGTCCGGTTGATCGTCAAGTTGTTCGTATTCTTACTCCAGGTACTTTAACTGATGATGCATTACTCAGCAGTTATCAATCATCCAATCTCGTTTCATTATGCATACATCAAAATCAGATTGGTTTTGCTTTACTCGACTTAAGTGCAGGCATTTTTAAAGTCCAACAACAAGATTACAAGCCAGAACAATTGCCTATTGAACTTGCACGTTTAATGCCAAGTGAAATTTTGATTGATGAAGACTTGGTCGACACGAATATTATTGAGCAAATAAAAAAACACTTAGAGTGCCCCGTTACCAAACGCCCAAATGTAGACTTCAATCAAAATAATGCACAAAAAACCTTATGTGATCAGTTTACGGTATCAACGCTTTCAGGTTTCGGTTTAGACCCATTGCCTCTAGCCAAAGCTGCTGCCGCCGCACTTATTCACTATGCAAAAGAAACTCAAAAAACTGCATTACCACATATTCGCTCAATTCAGCTTGAACAAAGCACGGACTTTATTGCGCTCGACCCAATCACACGTCGAAACTTAGAAATTATTGAACCATTATTTGATCATGGAACATCATTATTCCAACTGGTGAATGATTGCCAAACTGCAATGGGTGGACGTTTACTCAGCCGTACACTGATGCAACCTGTTCGTGATACCGCATTACTCGATGGTCGTTTAGATGCCATTGAGCAATTAATTCAGGGTTATCATGAAAGCCCAGTGCGTTTAGTGCTTAAAGAAATTGGTGATATTGAGCGTGTGCTTAGCCGCGTTGCACTAGGCAGTGCGCGACCACGTGATTTAGTGCAGCTTCGTCATGCATGTGCACAAATTCCAGCTTTAAGAACGGCATTAACCCCAGTCATTCAAGCGAAAAAATCCAAACTATTAGTTCAACTTGATCAAGAACTTGGTGATTTTAAAGCGCTTCATCAACATTTGATGGCTGCCATTGTTGAAAACCCACCTGTATTACTTCGTGATGGCAATGTAATTGCAGAAGGATATGATGCTGATCTTGATGAATTACGCCAAATTCGCGATCACGCAGGTCAATTCCTCATTGATTTAGAAATTAAAGAGCGTGAACGTACCGGCATTAATACCCTTAAAATTGGTTATAACCGTGTAAGTGGTTACTACATCGAACTCACTCGTGCTCAAGCAGAACAAGCTCCAGCCGATTATATCCGTCGCCAGACTTTAAAAAATGCTGAACGCTACATTACCCCTGAACTAAAAAGTTTTGAAGATAAAGTTTTGTCGAGTGAGTCGCGCGCATTAGCACGTGAAAAAGCATTATTCGAAGCTTTACTTGAAAACCTTCGCGAAAATATCGCTCATCTTCAAATGATGAGTTCAGCAATTGCTCAAATTGATGTGGTTGCTAACTTTGCTCATCAAGCACGTTTAAACAATTGGGCGCGTCCTGAATTTACCCCAGAAACTGGCATTAAAATTCAGGCAGGCCGTCACCCTGTAGTTGAAGCATTAAATAAAGCACCATTTACACCAAATGATACTTTTCTTGATGCCCAACACCGCATGGCAATCATTACCGGACCAAACATGGGCGGTAAATCAACATTCATGCGTCAAACAGCATTAATTAGTTTGCTTGCTTACTGTGGCAGTTATGTGCCGGCCAAAGCAGCTAAGCTTGGCCCAATTGATCGAATTTTTACCCGTATTGGCTCAGCCGACGATTTATCTACAGGCAAATCGACCTTTATGGTTGAGATGACAGAAACTTCACAAATTTTGCACCATGCGACCAATCAATCACTTGTATTAATGGATGAAGTTGGCCGTGGAACCAGTACCTATGATGGTTTGTCTTTAGCATGGGCATGCGTGGTTGATTTAACCAAACGCGTAAAATGTTTGTGTCTTTTTGCCACGCATTATTTCGAGTTGACTGAACTTGGTGGTGAAGCAGGAATTGATAACTATCATGTCACGGCACAAGAGCTTAATGGCAATCTGATTTTATTACATAAGGTTCAGCAAGGCCCTGCAAGCCAAAGCCATGGTTTACAAGTCGCAAAATTAGCCGGTATTCCTGCTAATGTAATTAAAGAAGCGCAGAAGCGTTTACGTATTTTGGAAAAACAGCAGCAGCAACATCTACAAACCAGCTTTCAAAATGACTTATTTGCTCCACCAGATGCGAACGCTGGTTCACCAATCATAGAGAAAGTTGTCGAAATAGAAGTTTCATCTCCTGCTCTAGATTTACTTAAGCAAATTGAAGTCGATAACTTATCGCCTCGCCAGGCGCTTGAGCAACTCTATGAACTGAAAGCTGCGCTAAAATCATAATAGACATATCCGAATAAGCAGGCTTAGGTCTGCTTATTTATATCAGAGAATAATATTTATATGGTCTTAAGAACTTTACAAAATTCAGAAATAGATCTTATTTGGCAGCATATTAGTCGCCGTGAATTAATCACTCAAATGTATATTCAAAATCACCAACACTTAGAATTGGTTGATTGTTTTTTTGATGTCCAACATTGGGATTCATATCATTTAGAAAATGACCCACCAAAATTAAAACAGCTCTATGAGCAAAGCGCGTTATTTATCGGTGCATTTGATGCTTCTGAAAAACTCGTTGGCGTGAGCGTGGTGTCGAATCAAATCATCTCTGATTATCCTCACGCTAAATTATTGCACTATTTCTATGTCGACGCAGACCAGCAAGGTAAAGGCATTGGTGCCAAACTTATGCAAGCTGCAAAAGAGTCCGCCAAACAACTCGGTGCAAAGCAACTATATATTTCAGCAAC
This sequence comes from Acinetobacter sp. WU_MDCI_Abxb74, assembly GCF_025513915.1. Lineage (NCBI taxonomy): Bacteria > Pseudomonadati > Pseudomonadota > Gammaproteobacteria > Moraxellales > Moraxellaceae > Acinetobacter > Acinetobacter sp. WU_MDCI_Abxb74. The sequence goes on along the minus strand of NZ_JAHPRP010000004.1, from coordinate 237,833 downwards.
CCCAAGTCGGCGCACTGTAGATTTCTATATTAAACATGGAGCACAACCATTAAGCGCTCCAGATCAGCAACTTTGGCAACTCGAACCTGAAGATATCCATTTACTTTGCCCCCTTTAGTTTTACAGATTTAAAGAATTTTCGACAAAAAAACAGAAAATCAAAATTTATAAAAGAAAAAATGAGAAGTTAAGGCATCTAATAAAATAGATGGCTTGACTTAAATGACATCTGAATATTCAAAGGAAATATTTTTTAAGTAATTGTTTTATAAAATATATTATTATTTTAATTTTATAGATTAGTACATCTTAAGGCTGGAAGATCTGTTTGATTATCAACGTATTAACTTATCTTCATATGCATGAATAAAGAATATCAATAAAAGCAATTGTTTGTTTACCCCTTTTTTGCCTAAAATAAGCTATTCGAAATGAAACCATATTTTTTAGGTAGCTGTCGCCATGACCTTTGTTGTCACTGAAAATTGTATTAAATGTAAATACCAAGATTGCGTAGAAGTTTGTCCTGTAGACTGTTTTTACGAAGGTCCGAATTTCCTAGTGATTAATCCGGATGAATGTATTGACTGTGCATTATGTGAACCAGAGTGCCCGGCAAATGCAATTTTCTCTGAAGATGAGTTACCAGAAGGTCAGGAAGTGTTTATTGAATTAAATGCCGACCTTTCTCAAAAATGGCCTAACATTACTCAAATTGGTGATCAACCAGCTGACCGTGAAGAGTGGAACGGCAAACCTGACAAATTACAATATCTTGAAAAGTAATTTCAAAAAAAGATCAGCAACCGCTGATCTTTTTTATACCCTATTAAAACATTTCATTGCAAATTCCTCGTAATTTGTGCACTGTTTTGCATTAAAATAGCTCCAATATTTATAAATGCTTAATTTTCTTATGCGGAAGTTTTTGCAGAGTATGGTGCCCTTATGCATAATCCCAGCGGTTATGGTAGGTTGTGTCAGCTCTCCCCAACACACAACAACAGGCAAAACCTCTCCAAGTGGTAAACGAATTTTCATTCCACAAGAGCGCGTTATTATTGAGCGCCCGATTCCCCCTAAAGTTGAGCCTACATCTTATCGAAATTGGTTAAGTTCTGGTGAAAATTACGGACGTGTTCGTGAATACGAAAAATTCTTAACCAAAAACAATGTAGCAGGCATTGTGCCGAGTTTTGAACTATTACGTTCAGCACGAGATTGGCAAAAATGTGGCCGTTCAGAATATGCCGTACCAAATCGTGAACTTTGGGGAAATTCTTTATCGACCCTACGCGTATTTAAATATTTAGTTGCGTCAAAAGTTTTAACCGACTTTGAAGTAACCTCTGTTTACCGAGATTTACCTTTAAATGAATGTGCTGGTGGTGCGAGCTCTTCTAAACATTTATTTAACTCTGCAATTGATTTCCGTATTGGTCCTGAGTTCCCTCAAGCTCAAGATTATGCTTTTATCGAAAACACCAAGTTTAAACTCTGTCAATTTTGGGCACAGCATGGCCAAAGCTTAAATATGGGTATTGGTTTGTATAGCTCCGGACAGATTCATATCGATACTCAAGGCTATCGTACTTGGGGACCTGATTTAACTCGAAGCAGTTCGATGTGTAATTTCTAAATTAAAAAACTCCTTTCAATTGAAAGGAGTTTTTACTTAAGCCTATTACAAGCGTTTGGCTAAAGAGATAAGTTTTGAACGTGTTTTAAAGCCCTGCTTCTTATAAAAATCTTCAGAAATAGATTCTCTCAATGTATGTAGAACAATGGTTTCTATATTATTTTCTCTACACTTTTCTTCTATATACTTTAAAAGCTTAGAACCAATTCCTTTTCCCTGATATTGGGGATGAATAAAAAAATCATCTAGATAATAACGAACCCCTTGTATCGTTGGATGAATATGTCCCATCCCAACACCAATTAATTGGTTTTCACATTTTGCGCAAAATCCAAAAGAACATGAATATTGAAAATAACGCTCAAAATATTTTCTCACGGGTTCTAAATCATCAAACTGCTCATTCCATGGCTCATTACTAAAAGCTGAACAATAAACCTCAATGCCCTCTTCAAAATCTACACGTGTGAAAACACCCAACATAATATCCATCGCATCTATACATTCCTAACTAAAAAATTGATAAAAAATAAGCAAGAAATGAGCCTTTTTATACTTACTTTTTAATTTGGGTGAGCTGCTTAAAAAATTAATTTGCTCATTTCCCAATCAACCAAAATTTCTTGAAACGAAGATTTTTGCACTCTATGCATAAATGTTTAAAATACCCCTATCAACATATAGGTAAATTTGATTATGCAGCAGATGTGGACAGACATTGACGAATATATCGATTCACATTTAATTCCCGAAGACCCGCGACTCGAATATGCATTAAAGAATACCGATGAACATGGCTTCTCAAATCATCTTGCAGTGGCTCCTAACCAAGGAATGTTCTTGCAGATGCTTATTCAAATGAATAAATGCAAACGAGTTTTAGAAATTGGAACCTTTGCTGCATACAGTACAATTTGGTTAGGCCGTGCATTACCTGAAGATGGTTATTTACTGACCATAGAAGGCCGTGACACTCACGCAGAAATGGCACAAAAAAATATCGACCATGCGAATCTTCCTGTAAAAGTTGAGCTTAAAACTGGCCGTGCCGCAGATATTCTTTCTGCGATCGAACCTCAATCTATCGAGCCTTTTGATTTTATTTTCATTGATGCTGATAAACAGGGTTATCCGGAATATTTAGAATTGAGCCTGAAATTCTCCAGATCAGGTACGATTATTGTGCTTGATAATGTGATTCGCGCAGGTGATATTTTAAATCCAGATAATAAAAAACCAAGTATTGAAGGCATCCGTGAAATGTTTAAAGCTCTCGAAAATCACCCGCAAATATTGTCTTGTACAGCATTACAAACAGTTGGTTCAAAAGGTCATGATGGCTTCGCAATTGCAATTGTGAAATAACGGTTAAAAAATCGTCTTATTTATTTTTTTATTTATAATCAATAAATTACTTTTATTACTGTTGCTTTTCCATATAGTTATCCACAAGTTTTGCGGATAACTATATGGAAATCTTATTATTTAGCCACAAGCAAGGGTACAGTCGCGTTTCGGAATATGGTTGTTGCAATACTTCCCAAGAAGAATTGATGAATCTTGCTATGACTAAATGCCCCAAGCACAATAATTTGAATACCATGTTCTTGTTGGTACTCTAAAATATTTTGTGCAACATCACCATAGCGATATACGGTCACCACATCAATGCCCGCTTGTTTAAGGTAATGCTCAGGTTCATTTAAAATTTCTGGATGATCGCCTACATAGACCAAATGACATTGTAGTGTTCGCAATAAATCACTTTGCGCAATGCGGCGCATCATTTTTTGACAAGTTGGTGAATATTCATAAGCGAAGATAAATCGCGTTGGTATTTTAAAATTTTCACCAATGGTCAAAACAGTACAGTTGGCTCCGCGAATAAAGTTTTCAACATTACTGCCAATTGGTTTATGTTTTTCGGCAGCTCTTTCCCCGACTCGACCTAAAATCACAATGTCATTTTCATGCAAGAGATTAAAACTTTGCTCTAAAAAATCGCCTTTTTCTTGAATTTTTGAACAAGTTATATCGTGTTTTTCTTTAATAAGATCGGAAATATGACGGAGTAAATTATTGCTATAGTCTAAAGCGAGTTCACTTTGTTTTTGTTCCAGCTCAGCTAACTCTTTTAGCAGCATTGCATTGCTTTCAAAGCCGATTACTCCACTAATTTCACCTAAATGATAACTTGCAGGGTAATAGTCTAGAATTTGTAATAATACAAGTTCTCGTCCGGTTGCTTTAGCAACCCATGCTGCTGCATCGGCAATAGCATTAATACACGGTGATGAGTCAATACACGCAATAACACGGTTCATGTTAGCCTCTCTTCTTCAGGTCTATTGCCTTGGAGATTATTCTTAAAACTTAGCTTTAACTTAGCATAGATAAAAATTTGTATGTTAAGGTTTATGTATAAAAATCAACTTTTTTGTTTAAAGATCAAACATATTATTACATTCTTGAGACTGTATTACTCCCTTAAACGAATAAATTTTGCTGGGTTGCCACCTACAATATGGTACGGTTCCACATCTTTCGTCACCATACTATTCATGCCAACCACAGCATGCTGACCTATTTTAATACCATCTTTAATACCCACATGTGCACCCAACCAAACGTCCTGCTCAATTTCAATTCCTTTGGAAGTGACAGGTTGCTGGTAAAGTGGACGGTCTAACTGCATACCGTGATCAAACGCATATAAGTGACAATACGCAGCAATACGGACCTGATCATGCAACTTTATGCCGGCTCGTCCCCCGTCTAAAATACAATGATGATTTATCGCGACCTCATTGCCAATTTCAAGGGGCCCATGCAAACTGCAATCTGCGGCAATAAAACAATTATCGCCAATAATAATTTTTCGTCCCGGTTCAGCAAAAATATGAGCTAAGGGTGAAATAAAACAGTTTTCCCCAATCTCAACTGTTTCCATGTCCATCAAATAAGCTTGATATTCTTTTTGCCATTCTTCAGCCCAAGCGCGATTTTTAGGTTTTAAAGTCCAATATAACCATGGCATGTAGTTTAAGCGGTGCTTATGTTGCTCTCGATATTTGAGTAAGGAATCAGTCATCAGTTAATTCTTCTTCAATTTTTAACTCTTCACGACCACGCGTTACATCTCTGAGTTTTAAGGCAAGTGGCTCAATTTGATGTATTTGTAGTCTTGCTTCGATGTCTACGCCCGTTGCAGTGTAGGCTTCCTGATATTCAATTTGTTGCTGAGTAAGCTCATATTGAAATATAGCCCACTCATTAAAATGGCAGGAAAAATGAATCGTTTTCTTTGCAATGAGTTCAATACGCTCAGCCAATAGTAAACATTGCCCAGCACAACCACCGTATGCTCTTACAAGGCCGCCAGTTCCTAGTTTTATTCCACCATACCAGCGGTTAACCATTACAATAATATTCGTCAGATCATTCCCTTCAATGGTTGCCAAGATTGGACGCCCTGCTGTTCCTGAAGGTTCACCATCATCATTAAAGCGAACGTTATGGCCAATTTTCCATGCCCAGCATTGATGAGTTGTTGAAACATCTTTGTTTTGTTCTAAAAATTCTTTAACTTGTTGTTCGTTTTCTACTGGCGCAGCGATAGCCTGAAATCTACTTTTTTTAATTTCTTCTTCAAACGTAACGGGTAAAGCAATCGTAAAAGCCATAAATTAAATAAAGCATAATAAAAATCAAATTATAACGTGAATTTAATAGAATCAAACCCATAAAAAAGCCCCGGATTTCGGGGCTTTTTTTATTATCTTTCTCGTAACGCTTCTTTGGCTTTATTAAATGGTTTAAGCAAGTAATCCAGTACCGTTTTTTGACCAGTACGAATATCTACCGTTGCCACCATACCCGGTGTAATACCGTATGCCTTACCTTGTTTATTATAAAGCTTGTCAGAATCTGTCCGGATATAAACACGATAATAGAATTGGTCTTGTTTAACCTCATCACGAATCGTGTCTGGTGAAATAACCGTTACCTTACCTTTTAAACCACCATAAATTGAGTAGTCATAAGCAGTAATCTTAACCAGCGCTTCTTGTCCCGGACGAATAAATGCAATGTCACGCGGTAAAATACGTGCTTCAATCAGCAACTGCTCATCAATTGGAACAATGGTCATCAACTTACCGTTTTGTGGAATAACGCCACCATGGGTAGTGACCGCAATTTCTTTTACAACACCACGTACCGGTGCTTTAAAAATAGCACGATCCAAGCTGTCAGTACGTCCCAGCACAACTTGTTGTTGCGTTTCAATATCGGTATTGGCTTTCGATAACTCTTCACGAGCCTTAACGAAATATTGGTTCTGCGCATCATTCATTTTATTTCTAAGATCATTGGCTTCACGACGTAAACGTAAAACTTCAACCTCACTGGCTGCACCTTTAGCAACCAACGGTTCGGTCATTGCCAGTTCTTGTTGTACCAGTTGCAAAGCTTGTTTTAAGCCTGCAATGGTCTGTTCCAAATCTGCACGACGAGACCGATAGAGCGCTGTTTCTTCATGTACAAGTTTTGGTTCTTTCAGCACAATTTCAGGAAAAGCCAATGGTGTTCCATTTACTTCCGCCCGCAAACGTGAAGCTGTTGCCTGAGCAGAAATAAGCAAAGATCTTGATTCACCGACATTCGATGCAAAACGGGTTGGATCTAATTGCGCAAGAATTTCACCTTTTTGAACAATATCACCTTCTTGTACATTCAGCTTGGTTAAGATACCGCCTTCTAAAGACTGGATGACCTGCTCTTTAGATGATGGAACTACTTTACCGGTGCCAGTAGACACTTCTTCAAGTTTAAATACCCATGCCCAGATAAAGAAAATAACTAAACCAATCCCCACAATCCAGATCACTAAACTGGCACGGGGTAACGGTGGTTCACTATAAGAGACATTCATTGAACGGGTGAGTTCTTGTTCTTTTTGTGGTTCGCTCATGAATTACCCCCTTGGTTTACTTGTTTTTGCTGGGCTGTTGATTGGTTAAGGACCTGATCTCTTGGACCATCCATCACGATTTTGCCTTCGTTAACGACAATAATACGGTCCACCAGCTCTAAAACAGCTCGGCGGTGTGTCGCAACGACCAAGGTCCGATGTGCCAGCCATCCTTTTAAATGATCAATCAGTTGCTTCTCTGCCACATCATCAATGGATGCTGTCGGTTCATCGAGTAATAAAATATTAGGTTGACGAATCAATAAGCGAGCCAATAACAATGCTTGTTTCTGGCCACCTGAAAAACCAACCCCACCTTCTAAAATCAGGTGATCTAGTCCTTCTTTTTTCTCTTGCACAAAAGGTAATGCACCTGTCACTACTAAAGCCCGAAGAATATCTTCATCAGTTGCAAGTGGTGCACCTAAAGTGAGGTTCTCACGAATCGTACCGTAGAAAAGTTGTGCATTCTGGTTGAGTAAACCCATATCACGACGTACATCAGATGGGTCAATTAAAGAAAGATCCAGACCATCTAAATGCACGGCACCTTGAGTTGGAACTTGCATTCCTGATAGAAGCTGAAGCAGGGTCGATTTACCTGCACCATTGCGCCCCAGAATTGCAATTTTTTCACCAGCACGAATTTTTAAATGACGGATTGCCAAACTTGGTTTCGGGTCTTCTTCTCCATATTGGAACAAGACATTTTTTAATTCATAGTCACCATTTAAAGCAGCCTTGTGTACCAGATGTGAATGGTCAGCCTGATCGATCGGACGTTGCATGAGTTCATCCAGACTTTGTTTAGCAACTTTCGCCTGCTGTAAACGTCCTAAAACACCCGTAATTTGTGCAATCGGCCCTAACATTCGTGAAGATAAAATTGAACAGGCCACTAAAGCACCCGTAGTCATTTCACCCTCCATTACCGCAAAACATCCAACCAGAACCACAATCGCATAGGTCAGACCCTGAAGCATTTGAGTCCATGACATTAAGGTACCGACAATTTTACGCTGTCTCATCCCAATATCGGCTGAAACTTCGTTCATGTGGTTCCACTGGTTCTGGAAACGCGATTCGGCACGCAATAGCTTGATATCTTCAATACCCTGCACCGCTTCAACCAGAATTGCGTTACGGATTGAAGATTCTCTCATACCTTCCTGTGCAAGTTGCGCTAGCTTTTTCTGCACCAGAATACCCGGCAAAATCATAAGCGGAACAACCAGCAACATCACCCAGAACAGCTTGCCGCCAATGATGGCAAAGATGATCAGGAACAGGAAAAAGAATGGGAAATCTGCAATTGCACTAATGGTGGTTGAAGTCACCAGTTCACGAACACCTTCGAGTTCACGAATCTGGGAAATAAAACTACCGGTAGACTTTGAACGGTCTTTATTCTTGATTCTTAAGGCATGACCAAATACACGGTCAGAAACCCGTAAATCAGCACGTTTACCAATAATGTCGGATAAATACACCCTTGATATACGTAAGGTAAACTCAAAAATAGCAGCAATGAGTACACCACCTGCCAGAACCCATAAAGTCGGGATGGACTGCGATGGAACAACGCGGTCATAGACTTGCATTGAGAAAATAATGGTTGCCAATGCCAATACATTGGCAATGAGTGAGGCAAACATAATATCAACGTAGCGCTTCCAGTCTCTTAGAACAATTGACCAGAACCAGCTTGCTTCATACGGTTTGATATATTCATCAATACGCGCATCGGGAATAGAAGTTTCAGGACGCAGAATATAGACATTCTTAATCGTATTTTTTAAGACATCTAGGCTTAAATTTTGAGAAAGGCCATGATCTCCACTCAACTGGATACTGACATTTCCCTGGGTATCGGCTTTATCAATAACACCGACCTGTCCGTCATTAAACTCGACCATAACAGGTAAGCGCCACGGGTTCAGCACTTCTAAAGAAAACGGTACTTTACGTAAATTTAGTCCAACCTGACGGGTAATGAGCTGTAAAACATCATCAAGGTTTTGATTCTGGTTCCAGTCAAGTTGTAAACGGATTCTTTCTTCTGAAGGCTCAATTCGATAATGTTTAGCAATCGTTAAGACCGACTGTAACCAGGGCTGGTAGTTTATTTTTGTCATCATGGTTGTACTTCGAACCCCTGAATTGAAATATTATTTAAGTCATAAGCTTGGCGGGAACGTCCTGTTGCCGAAATGTACTGAATAATACTGTTATAGATGTCATAACGTGCTGATTCGAGTTCTGAATTGGCACTATGAATGGCCTGTTCTGCATTCAACAAATCGACCAATGAACGTGTACCCAGTTTGTACTGCTCTTGATAAAGTTCACGTGTACGAACGGTTGTTGCCTGACGATTAGTCAGCACCTGCATTTGACGTTGTTTATTTTCAATTTGCTCACGGCTGGTTCTAATCTGGTCGAGAACATCCATATAAACAGAATTCACTTTAGACTTTGCTGCTTCTTCGGCATAACTTGCCATTTTAACCTGAGAAGAAACTGCGCCACCTTGATAAAACTGACTGCTTGCTTCAAGCATGACGGAACTATATAGACCGTCATCTTTATCATTGTTTGGATTTCTGCCATTAATGGCCTGACTTAAGGAACCTTTTACCGCCAAAGTCGGATACCGACTCAGTCGAGTCTGTTCCTTTTGTGCCTTGGCAACTTCAACACTTGCTTGTGCTGCAATCATTTTTGGGATGGTATTGAATTCAGGTTCACCATATAAATCAGATACTTTCACCAGATCATCTGAAATAATCCAGCCAGTTCGAGATACATCTGCACCCAGCAATGTTCTTAAATGTTGTTGGTACTGACGTAATAAAGATTGCTGAGCAATCAAACCAGACTGGGCAGCTTGCAAATAAGACTGGGCTTGAATTGGATCAGCTTGGCTACTAATACCTGCATTTGCACGTAAATTAGCAATGTCCTGAATTCGTTGAATACCTGCAATTTGCTGCTCGGCAATTTTATTTAATTGAAGATAGCGCTGAATATTAACAATCGATTGTGCAACATCAAGTGCAATATCATCAATGCTGACCAGCACGTTGGCCTGTTCCACCTGGACCTTGGCTTGCTCAACATCTACGCCTGATTTAATTTTACCAAAATCATAGAGCATTTGAGTCGCATTTAGGGTCAATAACTGCCGACCGCGCTCACCGCTACTCAAGTCACCTGTGGTAATACCACCTGAAAGCTGTGGATAATAACCTGCCTTAGCAAAATCAATACCCGCGTTTTGGCCAGCTAAAGTGGAAATGGCTTGAGAAATATCAGGGTTGCGCTGGATTGCGATTTTCACCGCTTCCTGCAAAGTCATTTTCCTTGATGGCAAATTTGAATAAGATGAAGCTGCTCTATCATTGAGTTGAACAGTAGGAAACTCCTTAACTCTAGATTGATCTAACTTAAAATTACTCAGCTCTTGCATCTTGGCAACTTTAAATTCATCACTACTTTTAGGGGCAAAAAGTTGTGATAAGTTGTCTTTTAAGGTGTGATATTGCTCACTGGGTTTAGCAGCATATATCACCATAGGTACATGCAATGAAGTTAAAAGCATCAACCCTTTCAGGAAAGCCGGCTTTTTACATGTCCTTGTTACTCTTCTCTGGTTATATCCAATCATGCTTGTCTTGTTGATCTTGTTTGTTATCGTTTAAAAGCTTTTACATTCTACATATTTTTTTGCATAAAGAAGCATAATTACAGGAATAATTCACACATTATATTTTCATCAGGTGAATGAATTAATTTATTGTTTTTAATAGATAAATATAAAAAAAACTAAAAAGAGGCATTGACCTCTTTTTAGACAAATAGATTAACTATTTTATTTAAACTGTAAAATCGTCACCTAAGTAGACTTTACGGACTTGTTCGTTATCCAGAATTTCTTGTGGTGTACCTTCTGCAATTACCGCCCCTTCACTCACAATATAGGCACGTTCACAAATTGCCAGAGTTTCACGTACGTTATGGTCAGTAATGAGTACACCGATACCACGATCTTTCAGAGTCTGGATAATATCTTTAATATCTCCAACCGAGATTGGGTCAACGCCGGCAAATGGCTCATCAAGTAACATAAACTTAGGATCTGCAGCCAATGCACGTGCAATTTCAGCACGGCGGCGTTCACCACCAGATACACTCATTCCCAATGAATCTTTAATATGACTAATTTTAAAGTCATTTAATAATTCAGTAAGACGTTGCTGGCGCTGTTGCTTATTTAAGTCTTTGCGTGTTTCTAAAATGGACATAATATTTTCAGCAATGGTCAGCTTTCTAAAAATAGAAGCCTCTTGCGGAAGATATCCAATTCCCTTACGTGCCCGTTCATGCATTGCTAAATCAGACATATCAAGATCATCAAGGTGAATTTCACCTTTGTCCATACGCACTAGCCCTACAACCATATAGAAGCTTGTTGTTTTACCTGCACCGTTAGGACCAAGCAAACCAACAATCTGTCCACTTTGCATACTAAAAGATACGTCTTTGACGACCCAACGCTTACTATAGTTTTTTCCTAAGTGCTTAATACACAAAGTTTGGGGTTGTTGAAGAGCTTGCTGCATTAGTCACGCGCTCCTGGAAAGCTTTTTGAACTTGATGGTGGAATAATAATTTGAACACGATTTGTCGATGAGCCTTGAGCTTCAACATCACCTTTGTTCATACTATATTTCAATGAATTACCACGAATGCTTGAACCATCTTGATATAAATATGCACCACCATTTAATGTAATAATGCCTGTATCTGCATTATAAACAATGGTCTGCCCCTCACCACGTGCCACACCTTTATCAGCACTTATTTGTTGCTGAAACTTAGACGGTCTGCCCTTGGCAGTAATGGTTTGAATTTCACGTTTAGAGTTTAGCGTAGCAACAATTGAATCGGCTTGAAGCTTCATCGTGCCTTGCTCAATCACGACATTGCCAGTGTAAGTCGTCAAACCAGTTTTTTCGTTATACGTTGCACGGTCTGCCACGAGTGAAATTTGTTGACTACGGTCAGACGGCAATGCAAAAGTCGAAGCTGATGATAAAGCAACGAATGTAATGACCGCAGCTTGTTTTAGGAAAGCTGAAGAACGTTTTAAATTAAGACTTTGGTGCATACTTTCCTCGAATATTAAAAAATTCGTACTGACCGTTATTCAAATTGGCTTTTAATCCTTTGCTGACAAAATTGCCCTGTGGAGACTGAACAATCACTTGATGATTCGTTTCAATTTCTCTGGTCTTTGGATATCCAGTTAACTCATCGGTCTGGAATTCAATTTTCCCCTGTGGAGCAAGTTTAGTTGCTACCACATCACCCGATAATATAACTTTACGGTTATCATCATAGCCATTTGCCTGTTTTGCAAAGAACGTCGCATCAACTTTGCCATCTTTATACATAGAGGCATTAAGTTGGTCCAACTTTGATGTTTTTTGTTGCATATCCTGTTCAAGCTGACGAACTTCAGCACGAATATACAAATTGCCTTGATCATCAGTTTGAGTCAAATGGACGCCCTGCGCCGAATATGTCATATTCTTCGCCGAACCAATGTCTAGTTTTTTTGCTTTGCCACTATAGTAGTAATAACCACCACTTATAGCAGCAATAACTACAGCAACAATAGATAAAACTCTGGTATCCATGAGCAGGAATAGCCTACCTTTTTAAGTAATCTTATTATTAATGCGGTACTGCAAGATATTTTTCAAGAAGTTCTTGGTAAATGCCTTTTGCGATCAGTAACATATCACAGACTTCACGTACAGCACCACGCCCGCCCATTGACTGGGTAACTAAATGCGCACGGCGACGCACTTCTTCATGACCATTTGGCACCGTGACACTCATTCCTGCTATTGCAAAAGCAGATAAATCAGGCCAGTCATCACCCATATACAAGCAATCGGCAGGCAAAATATTAAACTGTGCACAAGCTTCGCGTAATGCAGAGCCTTTGTCTTCACGGCCTTGAAAAACGAGATCTACACCTAAATCAAACATACGTTTTTCAACGATATTACTTTTTCGGCCTGTGATAATAATGATCTTCATGCCCGCTTGCTGTGCAAGTTTCATTCCTAAACCATCACGAATATCAAACGACTTAATCTCATCGCCACTATTCGTTAAAGTTACAAAGCCATCACTCAAAATACCATCAACATCCAGAACCAATGCCTGTAAATGACGTGCTTGTTCTAACAATGCATAAGATGCCATTGATTAATTTACCCCTGCCTGAATAAGGTCATGCATACTAATTACACCAATCACTTTATTTTGGTCATCCACCACAACAAATTGACTAATTTTTTTCAGGTTAAGCTGTTGTAGAGCTTCCACCGCACGTGCTTCTTGAGAAATAGTTGACGGTTTTTTTGTCATCACTTCAGAAACCGGTAAATTCACGTCGAAACCTTGCTGTCTATCAATTAAACGACGCAAGTCACCGTCGGTAAAAATACCCAGCAAATGTTCCTCATCATCAACAATCGTCGTCAAGCCTAAACGCTTATTAGAAATTTCGTAAAGCACTTGATTCATTGGCGTATTTGGTGAAACTTTTGGCAATTCATCGCCTGTATGCATCAGATGTTTTACATGTAAAAGTAAGCGCTTACCCAATGCTCCAGCAGGATGCGAGCGAGCAAAATCATCTGCGGTAAAACCACGAGCTTCAAGTAAAGCAACAGCCAGCGCATCACCCAATACTAACGTCGCTGTCGTGCTCGATGTCGGAGCTAACCCTAATGGGCACGCTTCGTCAGACTCACCTAAAGTTAAAGCAATGTCGGCATTTTGAGGCATTGGCCCTTTATCAGTACGGCTAATAGTAATAAGAGGTACACCAAGATGTTTGATGAGTGGCATTAACATCATGATTTCATCACTTTTTCCAGAATTGGAAATCGCAATTAATACGTCGCCACGAACCAGCATTCCCAAATCGCCATGCCCAGCTTCGCCCGGATGCATAAAGAAAGATGGTGTGCCAGTTGAAGCAAAAGTCGCAGCCATTTTACGGCCAATATGCCCTGACTTCCCCATGCCAGTAATCACAACACGGCCTTTACACTGTAACAATATTTCACAAGCCTGATTAAAACTGTCATTAATTTGTGTTGCTAACACGTCTATGGCTTGCTGCTCAATACGCAATGTTGCTAATGCGCTGCTTTGAAAATCTGTAGGGTTGGGCATACGAGTTTGACTCAAAATAATTGATCTGATCTCTTGTGAAGATCGGTGATTTTAATCAAAAGATTTGGGGGCATTCTAACATAACTCAATCATATACACGTTTTTAAATGTATAAGATTTCACAAGCTTATAAAATTCTTGCATAAAACTTTGTGAAAAATGATGCATCAGTTATGATGTAACACTGTTTTTGTTGAGTGTTTGAAAACCCTTATGCAACCGTTTGTTTTATATAACTCTGAGCAACGAAAAAAAGTTGAATTTGTACCTCGCAAAGAAGGTCACATCGATATGTACGTCTGCGGAATGACCGTTTACGATTACTGTCATATCGGGCATGCTCGAGTTATGGTTGCATTTGACTACATTATACGTTTCTTACGTAGTCAAGGCTGGAGTGTTCGTTATATTCGTAACATTACCGACATTGACGACAAAATCATTAAGCGTGCGAATGAAAATGGTGAAACCATTCAGCAGCTCACCACTCGTTTCATTGATGCAATGAATGAAGATGCAGCCAATTTAGGCTGTGCCGCACCTGATGAAGCACCTAAAGCGACTGAATATATTGATCAGATGCAAAATATGATTGGCAATCTGGTCAATAAAGGTTCTGCTTACCCTGCTTCAAATGGCGATGTTTATTTTGAAGTCACCAAATTTGAGAAATATGGTCGTCTCTCTGGACGCAAGCTTGATGATATGCAAGCTGGCGCAAGTGACCGTGTCGACGTAGAAGTTGAAAAGAAACATCCGTTTGACTTTGTACTTTGGAAACATGCCAAAGAAAATGAACCATCGTGGGCGTCACCTTGGGGCAATGGCCGTCCGGGTTGGCACATTGAATGTTCTGCAATGTCGACTTGCTGCCTAGGCAATCACTTTGATATTCATGGTGGCGGTTCAGATTTAATGTTCCCACACCATGAAAATGAAATTGCGCAAAGCGAAGCGTCAACTGGTGAGCAATATGTAAACTACTGGATGCATGTTGGCTTCATTAACGTTGATGGCGAAAAGATGTCTAAGTCTTTAGGCAACTTCTTTACCATTCGTGATGTGATGGAGAAATTCCACCCTGAAGTGATTCGCTACTTTATTGTGTCTTCACACTATCGTAGTCCTGTGAACTTCTCTGATGTGGCATTGAAAGAAGCAAAAACTTCTTTAACTCGCTTCTATCATTCATTTAAAGCTTATCAACAAGTGTATGGTCAAACGACAACTGAAACGCTTGATCAAAACTTTATTGAACGCTTTAACAATGCGATGTGTGATGACTTCAACACTGCCGAAGCTATGGCTGTATTGTTTGAACTTAACAAAGAATTGAACCGTGCTGTAAAAGAAGAGCAAGCTGACCAAGCAACTGTGCTTTATTCAACGTTACGTCACCTCACCAACATTTTAGGTTTGGTACAACACGATGTAGATGCTTTCTTAAAATCAGATATTGGACAAGAAGCGCTTGCTTTGTCTGATGCCGAAATTGAAGATTTCATTCAACAACGCGTTGATGCGAAAAAAGCAAAAGATTTTGCTAAAGCAGACGGTATTCGTCAGTCTTTACTCGACCAAGGTGTTGTATTAGAAGATACGCGTCAAGGTACAGTTTGGCGCCGTGCTGATTAAATGTTCAATTAAATCACAAGAGTGTTGACACTTTAGTGAAACACTCTATAATGTGCTCACATTGCGGGAATAGCTCAGTTGGTAGAGCATAACCTTGCCAAGGTTGGGGTCGCGAGTTCGAGTCTCGTTTCCCGCTCCAAAATTTAAAAACCACTTAATTCGAAAGGATTAGGTGGTTTTTTTATTGTCTATTGGTCAATTCAAAATTCGCATTAAAAAACGCTTTATATTTCCATTGCAGTACCATGAAATTTGGAGTGTTATTATGAAAAAGCCGGTTAAGCGCGGGGACGCGTGGCGCATCACTGTCCGTTATTTAGGCAAACGTTATACAGCTACTCGAGATACTGCGAGTGAGTGTGAACAATGGGCCGCTAAAAAATTATTAGAATTATAATCTTAACAGGCTAATCCTGAGTCTGAAAAAATCCATATCTCCTTCTATGCCCTTTTTGAACAGTACTATCAAGAAGAAGGCAGAAAAATGAAGAGTGCCCGCTTAATTGTTCAAATGCTTAAATGCCTAAAGAAAAAAGAATAATGAAAATATAATTAATATTTTATGATTAAACCCATCATTAAGTTTTTATTGATATTGAAATTAAAAATTGGCTTAAAAGTATATTATCGCAAAGTCTCCCCCATTGAGGAGACTTTCTAAGTATTAAATGAATTAAGGATGAATTTTTTTCAATCCATCTTCTACAGCAAATTTAGCTTCCTCCCACTGTAAACGTGAACTGCCTTTAACTTGTTCCCATTTAGTTTTCAATTTAGATTCAACATCGGAAAAATTAATTTCTGCATTATTAGGTACACGATTTTCATAACCTAAACGATAAGCCGCCCGATAATCACGATCATATTCTAGATTCTTGTTTTCAGTATAATATGGCATTTTTTTATAGTTTTCTCGCCAATAATTATCTTCTTCTTGCCAGTAATTACTATCATGTTTTTGATTATTTGTTTGAGCTATATCATTACCTGCTATTCCTCCTACCACACCCCCAATAATCCCCCCAACAACAGCACCTGGAGGACCCCCAACAACACCGAATGCAGCACCTATAGCCGCTCCTCCCAAGGTTCCTGCACTTACAGCTGCCAAATTTTCTCCCCCTTCATTCATATCAGGTATATGATTGTTATTGGTCGGTGGTGAGTTTAAATCTGGACGAGCATTATCATTTGTGGATGAAGTATCTTGGATTGGTTTGCTATTTAATACATTACTATTGGAAGATGGCTCTTTTTGAATCGTATGATTACCATCTGAAATTGATTGTTTTGTATTTACCATTTTCTTACTCCCTATATTTTAAAATCTAGTGTCTTTTAAAAGAGCTAGAACATAAAAAGGATTTTTGGAATATGCTGAATAATTATTAGTATAATTTACGTTTCGGTTAGTTGTGTTTTATTAGTGTCCTAATTAAGTGAGGAGATGTTATTAATTAATAAAAAGTATTTCTCATTTATAAAAATTCTTGTCCAGAGAGTCTTCACAATTACATCATGCTTCATCTCACAATCGTTATATTTCGCTAGAATAAACATTGCCGATAATATTCCAGCTTTACCCTGACCAATAAGAAATTATGATTTTATTTATAAACAATTTAAAAAGCCTAGTTAATTAATACTAGGCTTTTTAAATGTATTTTTAAAAGATAATAATTATATATTACTTCATCTTTTTAAATGTATCTTCAGCTGCTTTTAGGTGTTTCGCAACAGCATCACGTGTTTGTAGGAGCATATTTTTTAATTCAGAACTTTTCGTGTTTGGTATTAACTGCTTATCAATTATCATCAAAACTTTACGGTGAACTTTAACTTGACTCATCATATAATTTTTATCAGTATCTGATGTTATTTGATTAAGCTTACTAACAATTTTATCACTATCATTTTGCAATGATTTACTAAGATTACTGGTTTGTGAAATCAACTGTAACCGACTTGCCAACGCTTGTGCATTTTTTTCATTGGCTGAATGTTCTTTAATCATCATTTCAGCATATTTCTTAGCTTCATCCATTTTTAGTTTTGGCAATGCAGTTTTTGCCTGCTTAATTTCACCATTATTAGCTGTACTTAATATCATGAAAATTTGACTATCAGTCAAATTTTCATGGTTTTCATTTAATATTTTAGAGTGATTCTTCCCATCATTTATAGTTTGTTGATTCGCTGCCATAATCTCAAATGCACTGAAACTTAAAACACCACTAATTGCGATACAGCTAATAATTTTCTTCGTTAAAATAGCTTTCATACCAATATCCTTTAACTTAATTCATGAGTATTTCCACTTATGGGTAGCTTTTTCACATTTCCATTCTATATCCCTACTTGTAAATTCAAGGTTGGGTTTATTTATTCATTATTTCAATTAACCATACTTATACCGCTCGTTGAATATTCTTCGCAAAGGGTAAATAGCTTATTTAAAGTAGATGATATAAATTTAATAATGAATCATGCATCTGTATCCAATCTTATTAATGTAAATATAAAATATATATAATTTTAAAAAACATTAACTTAAAAACAATTTTTATTTTTTATTTTTACGAAAATAACAATAAAGCTCGTTATATTAACTTATAGATACTAAAGCTAAAATTAAATATATTTAAAGAAAATTTGAACCAATTTAACTTATTCGCACATCTATAAAAAAGCGTTCTCCTAAAGACTTTAATTCACACACTGCACACAAACAGTGACATGCACTTTTGTAGATATCGTATGAGCTGTGCATCCTGAAAGCAGAATGCACAGTAAAACCAGAACCTTCATAGTGAAACGCGGTTAGCGATCCAACCATAAAAGAATTGCTCTTGGGTAGAATTTCGTTCACAGATTTCAATGTAACATTGGCCCTGCATTATATTAAGTACTCGCACTAATACTTTCTCTCCTTCTTTACCGCGCTTAGCCAGTGTTAGCGAAAAGGCTTACTATCCTTAATTCCATCTACTCTCATGCTGAGTTATCTACTCCTTCATTTATTATTGACTCTCCACGACAACAAGATATTGATTCTGATAATTATCATAATATGCTTAATATTTTAATTAGTAATACACCTGACGATGTACAGTTAATTATTGCGGCAGTGCAAAATAACTTTATTGACAGCATTAAAGGAAACTTTGAAGAAATTAACCTTGAATCAACACCTTTAACTGCAGAAGAGTATGAACTTGCCAATTTCTTAATCTTACATAGTTAAATAATTTGACCTTAACTTATACACAACAAAAAGCCCTCTGAAATTCCGAGGGCTTTTTATAACTAAGAGGTAAGTAAGAATCAAAAACCTATTTTCCAAACCCCAGCTAGCTATTCCCCACTACCCCCTCAAATATCATTAGCCAATTCTTTTGCTAAACATTGTTCATGCCAAGTGGTTTGAAAATTTTCGACAGCTTTTGATTTAATGAGAGGGTCTTCAAATAATTTTGAAGAATATGCAGATTTGATAAGCTCTTGATAAATTTGTTTGGCTTGTTGCTCTTCAAGATGATTGGCTATGTCGTGTAACTCTTTAGCTGGCACCTCATGTTGTCTAGCATCCATCACGCCACTTGCTGCTTTTTTAACAGTTTCACAGTAATGAAGTTGCATTGCTTCTGACGCTGCATAACATGGAATAGAAATTGCGCTGATAAAGAGGAATATAAATCTCATAGTCTCACCTTAATTTGACGCGCAAGGTTAACAACTAATCTTCCAAAATTTAAGTTAAGAAAGGTTACTTTTTCTTTTCTCCGCTTTTACACTTGCAAAAAAATAAGACGGCGCGATTAATTTCATTTCACCTTTTGCACTTGAGTATCAGAAGCATTAAGCACTTTTCCATCTGCTCTGACTGGCGCCATGAATGGAATTTGCTGACCTGTGTTTTTATCAATTAACAGCGAATGACGCTCACCATTTTCAAATAGGTTATGTTCACCCCATTGCCTTAGAGCCACAACAACTGGAAACAAACTCTCCCCTTTAGCGGTCAATACATATTCTTGATAGGCCGTACCATCCGAAGCATCTTGCATTTCAAGCACGCCTGCATCAACCAGCTTTTTCAGTCGATCAGAAAGAATATTTCGCGCAACTCCCAGACTTCGCTGGAAGTCTCCAAAACGGCGCATTCCATCAAAAGCATCACGCACAATAAGCAGTGACCACCGATCTCCGATGAGATTAACACAGCGTGCAACAGGACAAGGCTCATCTTTTAAAGATGTAGAGTTCGCCATTAAATTTCCTTATGGGTGATTAGGAACAAGATACCTAGTTGCATTTTAAAACTAGTAGACTTAACATTCAACTAGTTTCATTTTAAAACCAGTTTAGAATTATGAAGTCTTCTCACACCTCCGCATTGCCGGCAAGACAGAACAATGCAAAAGTTATAGAGATGTCTCAGAGCTTGATATTGCTGTTTGCTATTGCAAGTGGTGCAAGCGTAGCAAATGTCTATTATGCCCAGCCTTTGCTCGACATATTGGCTAGGGACTTTAACATTAGTCATTCCGCCATCGGTGGTGTAGTTACAGCCACTCAAATTGGTTGTGCGCTGGCGCTAATCTTTCTAGTGCCGTTGGGTGATCTTGTAAATCGGCGTCGTTTAATGGCTATTCAACTCGTAGCATTGATATCTGCATTGCTAGTAGTTGCTTTTGCTCATTCTACGGTTGTTCTTTTGGCAGGAATGCTTGCTGTGGGTTTACTCGGCACAGCCATGACACAAGGGCTTATTGCTTATGCTGCGAGTGCTGCTGCCCCACATGAGCAAGGACATGTGGTCGGGACCGCACAAAGTGGTGTATTCATTGGTTTACTGCTTGCCCGAGTGTTTTCAGGAGGAATTAGCGATGTAGCGGGTTGGCGTGGCGTTTACTTTTGTGCAGCTGTAATCATGCTGGTAATTGCTTTACCACTTTGGAAACGTCTCCCTCGTTTAAATGTTCAGCCCGTTTCAATGCGCTACCCGCATCTGCTAGTCTCTATGCTAAAACTACTACGCCAAGAAAAAGTGCTTCAAGTCCGCGGTGTCTTAGCTTTACTCATGTTCGCGGCATTCAATATTTTTTGGAGTGCACTAGTATTACCGTTGAGTAAGCCACCTTATAGTTTTTCACATACGATTATCGGGTCTTTTGGTCTTGTCGGAGTTGTTGGCGCTCTGGCCGCTGCACGTGCTGGACAGTGGGCCGACCGCGGATATGCTCAGCGTACAAGCTTGGCAGCACTTGTTATATTATTAATCGCTTGGGGGCCACTTTCACTCATGGCGTACTCACTCTGGGCTCTGGTAATTGGCATAGTATTGCTAGACTTGGGCGGACAAGCTCTTCATGTGACCAACCAGAGCATGATTTTTCGTACTCGTCCCGAAGCTCATAGCCGGCTTGTTGGGCTATACATGCTATTTTATGCAATCGGCAGTGGACTAGGTGCTATCAGTACAACAGCTACCTACGCCTATGCAGGATGGCTTGGTGTGTGTGCTCTAGGTGCAGGTGTTAGTCTGTTGGCGCTATTATTTTGGTGGAGAACGCTACGCGCCTTAAGTCATTCTTCATGAAATCTCCTCTGACAAACTAAATGTTGATATGAAATGTTAGTCAGTTACTATTAGAAATAGATAAGCCCCGTATAGGAACAAAATTGGGTATTAATAATAAATTGATTTTCGCAGTTGTATTTGCCCTTCTGGCGGGATGTCAGCGGCAAGAGGCAAACGAAAATACGAGTGCGGTGAAACTGCCTGTTTATCAATCTAATGGCGTTTTTGCATCAGCACGCTTAAAAGGAATATTGCAGCTAAAACAAGAATGCCTCTATGTGAACGATATCCTCATTATTTTTCCTGAAAACACTGCTCAGTGGGATTCTGAAAAAGACACTTTAAGTTATAAAGGTAAACTTATCGCCATAGGTAATGAGTTAGATATTGTTGGGGGTTTTGGTAATTTTGAGCAAGACAACCTACGTATTAAACATTTGAGCCCAATGTGTGATCATCAAAACATTTGGTTTGCAGGATAATCTATAGTTGGGGCGAGGCCAAATCTCGCTCCCCGCCCCAAACTGATTTATTAAACTAGATTGATATCAGATTTATATATTTTTTTAACAGGTAACCAGAAGTAAATATAAATTAAGAGAATGACCCAACCCAACAATACATCTCCGATTAAATGTGGAGTTTCATGTGTCATTACTAACCCCATAACAAGCATTGCACCAAAATGAGCAATATTGGCAAACAGGGTAAATTCAAAAAATAGATAGTTTTTTAGAGGGTCTTTGGCCGCTTTTAGTATAAACCAGCCCCATACAATATAGATGACTGAGATCATCAACTCGTAATGTTCACCCCCACCATGCAGCTCTCCCCAGCGAACTAATCGAACAAGAAACTTACCCCATTCAAACTGAAGTAAAGTTGCAGGAATATTTAAAAAGATAAAAAGCGCTGCACCTGCAAAAAATAGAAGAAAGCTAATTCCCATAAGCTTTGCAACGAGACTAAATCTAGATATTTTTATCTGATGAGTTGCCGACATAATTTATATCCTCATTGATATAAAACGTTAATTTATAATTTTAAGACGCGCGTAACCGACGATTTTTGAGAATGCCTAACCCTTTATCTTTAATATCCAGAATAAAAGATTTAAGTCCATTTTCCTCGGGAATTGGTAAGCGCCCACGCCCCAATCGATGCATTTGACGTGTATACCAAGTAATTTCCAATGACCCCAAATTATCAATAAACTTAAATCCAGTCGTTAAAGGTTTGACTTGGTTTATGGTTTCAAGCCCACTTAATAAACGCTTTGATGCCAACGGTTCAATTGCAAAAATACGGCCAAGGCCAACAAAATCTAAATCATTATTTAATAATGCGCTTTCAATACCTTGCAGACTTCTAAAACCTCCAGTCACCATAAGTGAAACTTTACTTTGTTCACGAACTTTTTTAGCAAAATCTAAAAAGTAGGCTTCACGAGAGATTGTTGATTCTTTCGGAGTTCCCAACTGCATAATAGGTTTTTCGTAGGTCCCGCCAGAAATCTCGATTAAGTCGATTCCCACCTCATCCAGTGCTTGAATGGTTGCCAGCGATTCTTCTTCGGTAAAACCGCCTCTTTGAAAATCGGCTGAGTTCAATTTAATACTTACAGGATAGTCGGGCCCGACTCGATTGCGAATTTCCTTGTAAACCTCAAGAACAAACCTACGTCGATTTTTGATATTTCCGCCCCACTGATCTGTACGGCGGTTATGATGCGGAGAAAGGAACTGACTAATTAAATAACCATGTGCGCCATGTAACTGAACACCTGTAAACCCTGCTTTCTTGGCAATTTCGGCAGTGTTTGCGTAGCGTTGAATAAGGTCTTGAATTTCGTCATGAGTCAGCTCGCGCGGTGTAGCAAAAACGGCTGCCATTTTAGGGCCAAATGGCACGGCTGAAGGCGAAACAGTTTCTTTATTTAACCCTCGAATTGCTTGTTTACCGGGATGGTTTATTTGCATCCAGACTTCACTACCACCCGATTTAGCAGCTTCTGCCCATTCTTGAATTAGGGCTAAATCTTTTTCGTCTTCAATAATGACATTGCCCGGTTCGCCAATTGCTCTAGAGTCAATCATTACGTTACCAGTAATCAAAACCCCGACTCCAGATTGCGACCAAGTTCGATATAGTTGAATCAACTCTTTACTTGGTCGTCCATCTGTATGCGCCAGCCCTTCACTTAAAGCTGATTTAATCAGCCTATTCTTGAGCGTAAAATTATCTTTTAAAACAAATGGTGTCGCCAGTTTTAATTCATTGTTCATTTTAGACCTCCAGCTTTATTTTTATGCAGTGAGCTTTTGAATATAGTTACGAATAGGCTTTGCGATTAAATCAGGATGGCTAGCAATTCCCCAGTGACCCGCATGAATATCAGTACGTGTAAAAGATGAATTAACCCATCTGTCCTGTTTATCTACAATATGTTGAGGCACAAAGCGGTCTTTGGTCATTGATAAAACATGTACAGGTACCGAGGTATAACGCTTTTTAGAGTTGATTAATGGCTTAAATAAATTCAATCGATAGAAACCTAACCCACGTATGGCATTTTTAAGTTGATTAGGATGTGGTGCAACTTTCTTACCTTCGAGTTGAGAAACCACTTGTGGCCATATTTTTGATAGCCCCAGATACCAACTTAACTCTGGAAGAATTGGAATATTAAAAAACAACATGTAACTCGAAGAAATCATTCGCTTGATAGCCGCAAACTTTTTCGCAGGCTCTTTACTGTTCAGGTTTTCTTTAAACCATATACCTGCATGATCAATACTTGGGGCTAAAGCCGTATAACTTTTGATATATGGTTTTAACCTATCATCCAAAATAGCTTCCCAACCTTGAAGAGCACCTAAATCATGGCCAATCAAATGTACGGGTTGATGCGGACTAGTTTGTTGAATCACTTCTTTGATATCAGAAACGAGATAATCCATGTGATAACCCGCTTCTGATAATGGAGTTCCAGATAAACCTGTGCCTCGCACATCGTAAGTCACAATATGAAAATCTGATTTCAATAATGAAGCTAAGTCATCCCAAATCTGTGCCTCGTCTGGATAACCATGAATAAAGACCAGTGTTTCACGGCCTACGGATGCCTGCCCCCATTCATAAATAGATAGAGTGACATCAGCTGACTGAATATACCTTTGTTGTTTTTCAATATCCGTATTCATATTAACTCACCAATCCTTTTTGTATTTCTTCATAAAGTTTGACCGCTGGTGAACGATTTATATAATCCAGTGCAAGCTCGGTTGAACCTTCATAGTAAGGATGATATGAAGGTTTAAAAAAGTTTTTAGTGATCGTCATAAACCATATAGGACTTGGTACCAACTGCTGGGAGCTTGCTTTAAACCATTGTCGCCAAAAATCAAGACGGCCTAAGCTTTGCTGAGATTTAGGTAAGCTACAATCTACTGCTGCGAGCTCTTGCGTGCCTTTAACCATTAAATAAGTAAAAATGGGTGCCGTAATACTCATGATTGCAGCGCGTAATGTATAACTACCGCCTAAATGCTCAAATAAATCAAAAGCAACTGTTCTATGTTCAACTTCTTCTGCACAGTGCCAAGTAAATAAATCACTTACTGCTGGGTCACAACCTTTTTCTTCCCAATGTGCTTTTGTCAAAACATATTGGCCTAATGCACAGGTGTAATGTTCAGCAGCAGCGACAATGCCCACACGAAACAATAACCAAGGCTTTTGCATACGCTTTGGTAGCGCTTTTCCAAGAGGCTTATCTGCAAGCATATAATCAAATAGTTCAATTACGCGCTCATACTGCTTTTCAATATCAACTCCGTAACGCTGAATATATTTTTCAACAGATTCTTTGTGTGCTTGAGCATGAATCGCTTCTTGGCGGATAAAAGTTTCTACATCTTTTTTTAATTTTTCATCGGTTATAAAAGGCAAAGCCTTATTAAAAATACGGCAGAAAAAGTATTCTCCTCGCACAAGCGTAAAACTGAAATGATTTACAGCATGACTTCCTATTGGAGATTGTGGCATCCAGTGTAATGGTGATTCATTCCACTCAAAAGCGACACGACGTGGAAATAAAGGCCATAAAGTTTTGGAAGCCATATCTTTGAATGTGTTTGGGTACATGTTCTTTTTCTCTTCCTCAAGATAAATACACATTAAGTTCTAAAAAGGAACTTGTTAATATCTTTAAAGGACAATTCCGGTGTCAGAATAGTCAAAAACCCAAATCACATTTGAAAAATAAATAATCAGGCTTAAAACTGCGGCAAGAACATAGATTAAAAAAAGCCCCCGTATGGGAGCTTTTTATGGAAGTAGGCTCAGTGTGAGCATCTCTACCAAAAATTAAGTTGGATTAATCTCTGCTGTTAATCTTTGCAAATCATGACCTGAAGGTGCTTGGTAAACACGTAAACCAAATTCAGGAAGAATCGCAATTAAATGATCAAAAATGTCTGACTGAATTGCTTCATAAGCAACCCATGCGGTTGTATTGCTAAATGCATAAATTTCTAAAGGCAAACCTTGGCTGGTAGGTTGTAATTGGCGAACCATAATTGTTTGATTTTGTGCAATACCTTTATGCTGGCGCAAGTAAAATTCAACATACGCTCTAAATGTGCCGATGTTGGTTAAACGGCGTTTGTTATAGCGTGACTGATTACTTAACTGCTTATTAAACTCTTCAATTTCAGAATTCTTTGCATCAAGATATTGGTCTAATAATAAAAATTCTTTGAGCTTTTGTTGTTCTTCATCAGTCATAAAATGAACACTACTTTGATCGAGAAAGAGTGAACGTTTCATTCGACGGCAGCCAGAATTACTCATGCCTCGCCAGTTTTTAAAAGTATCGGTAACCAGCTTATTGGTGGGAATAGTGGTGTACGTTTTATCAAAATTTTGAACAGTCACCGTGTGTAAAGAAATATCAATTACATCACCATCTGCATTCAGTGAAGGCATCTCAATCCAGTCACCAATACGAACCATGTCATAAGATGCAATTTGCACACTGGCAACCAAAGATAGAATGGTATTTTGGAAAACGAGCATTAATACCGCTGCCATCGCACCAAAACCTGCAAGTAAAGTGAACACATCCTTTTTGAGAAATGTCCCTAAAATCATCAGGCCACAAACGACAAATAAAATTAATTTAACAAGTTGTAAGTAACCTTTAATCGGCTTGTTTCTAGATTTCGGATTCCGCTGATAAATAAGATTGAAGATATTTAACAGCTCACTGACTGTAAGCGCGAGTGTCAGAAAAATAAATGCCTGCGCCCCCATTTCTACAAAAGAAATAACCTTCTGCGTTAGATGTGGAACGGTTGCAATACCGTTCATAATGACAACGGCCGGCACAATATTGGCAAATTTCTTTATGACACTATGTTGAGCAAAAATAGATTGATTTGGTGATTTGAGTTTTGTAATTAAGTGCCGAACGCCCCGAACAATAATCCGTTTAGCAATAAAATTTGCCATTGCTGCAAATAAAATCAAAATCGTGAGTGAAGCCAACATCTCAAGCCATGGATAATGGCTTAATTCAACTTTTAATTCACGAAAAAAACTTAAAAAATCCAATCTTCTACCCCTTAAAACTTTATTTTCGAGAATTTTAGGCGTTAAGTGAATTTATAATAAGAGTTATTTACATATGTAGTCACAAATACAACAAGTAGGTTATATACTTGGCTTCATTGACTGTATTCCTGTTTTTCGCTCATCTGAGTTATTCAGGTCTACCGCCATTTATTTACGGCGATAACATTTTTTATTTTATGGATAAAGACTGAAAATCTAAAAGTGATCATCCGTAAGAAAGATCATAACAAATACAAAGTAGGTAAAATAATTAATATTAAGTATGACCCTAAAAATCTAAAAAAAAATATTTCTATATTAGATCAAATCATGCTTTGACCTCTTACAGATTGTTTAAAAAGTACGATAGCCCCTCTGGAGTGCGTCCGTTTAATCTGCTACTTGTTGTCACTCGTACTAAATTACTCCACGTAATACTCCTAGATTTTCTTTTAAATTTCTCAATTAAAGAAATATCTTCGTGACACGAAATAGGCTCAAAACCACCCACCTCAAGATAAACCTCCGCACTGAAACTTAAGTTTGCCCCATGAATATGCTGATGATTCATTTGATCTTGATAATGCGCTAAATATTTCTGCTGCTTGATCATGGATAAATGACTTAAATCATCCAGACTTACCGTACCGCAAATTGCATCTGTGGGTTGATGTTGAATTTGATATAGCAACCAATCAGGACTTACTACACTATCTGCATCTGTGCATGCAATCCAGGTCACTCCGCGTTCAATTAAATGACGAATACCCACATCTCTCGCCTTTCCAACACAAGCATAGTGACACTCAATCCAATTAACCTGATGGCTTTGTACCACGGACCATGATTGATCTGTACAATTATCAAGTACAACAACAACTTCCACTTGATAATTACTCACGTTTTCTCTGGCAACGTGAATGGAGTGTAGACAGGCTGATAAATAGTGCTCTTCATTATGAGCTGGGACGACAACGCCTATTTTCATCTTAGCTCTTCCTGCTGTGCTAATGACGATGAGTTCACTGTCCAAAGATCAACCATGAAATCTGGATCGTTTAAACTTAAATAATGATGAAATGGAAAATGTTGTTGAAAGCTTTGATGTACTTGTTGAGCATTTAATTCAAAGTCTTTAATTTCATGGCGCCAGTGGCAGCAAAGAATTTCCCCATCGACATTTAAACTATGCTTTAATTTTTCTATAAACTGATGTAATTCGGCTTCGGACAAATAATAGGCCACTTCACTAATAAGAATCAGATCGAACTTTTGAACTAAATACTCTTCTGGTATTTTTCTATTTTCAACAACCACATGTTCAAATGCCTGCAAGCGTTGAGAGGCAAGTTGAACAGCATAATCAGAAACGTCTAGGCACAAAAGCTGGGCAGCCCGTTGAGCTAAATGAACACTCAAATGCCCATTTGAACAGCCGACTTCTAAAACTTTTTGATAGTGTGGTCGTGTTAATAATGCAAGACAAATTTGTCTTTTGCGAGCTTCATACCAATGATAATCATAGCCCCATGGATCATTATTATTACGATACAACTCCTCAAAATAGACGCGAGAATGAATCACTCAGATAAACCTCATAAGGCATTAATAAACGGCTAATTGTATTTGGAGATAAAATTGCAGCCTTTCCCGTGCTTTGATCTACTTCAATTTGGGTTTTAAACTGCAATATTGCTTCATGTTTTTTTGCTAATTGTTCTTCTGTCAGCTTATAAGCTTTTGCTCGATGCCAATCAATTCTCGGATCTAAAGGCATAGCCCAATGCCACGCCCAGATTAAGACGTGTAAACACACTAACTGCCGATCTTCTGCAAAAGCTTGTACTATTTTCCCCACGGCTTCATGGTCTGGGTGACCATCAAATGCATAGCTACAAATGAGGATATCCTCTGCTTGAACTATTCTGCTTAAGCCCTGCCAAAGTTGTGTAGTCTGGCAATGTATCTGCCCATCTAATAAATTGAGTTCAATTCTCTCGACAGCTTCTGAAACACCTAAACACTTCAAAGCAGCCAAACTTTCTTGTGGTCGAAGAATATTGAGCTCATCTGGACTATATTTATTAGAATCAGGATGACTTTGTGTTCCATTACTGACTGCTAAAATAATAATTTTGCAATTCTGCGCCATGAGTTGCTGCATTAATCCCCCACAACCCAGAATTTCATCATCTGGATGTGGAGCTACAATCACCACTCTTTTAAAGTGCAATGACTCAAGATTAAGAGAATCTAAGGGATGCTCTTCAAATGCCTGTAGCCATTTCTCCTTCGGTGTTCCTTCGCCCGAAATCATACGGTCTTCTACAAGAGGATGATTTAAAGTTCCCATAAACTTTCCTCCGGCAAACAAAGCTCCGCAATCTGCTCATAATCAAAAGCCGCATGACTTTGCCGAATAAATACAGGCAAATCAGCCATCAAATTTGCAAAAGTAGATTGCTCACAAAAAGGGCTAGCGCCTAATGCTTTTCCGACCAGTTCAATGGCTTTCTGACAACATTGCTCCGTTTGCGCACGTAATATACGCACTTCTCGCTCATGACTTAACATGGACTGCTTATCAATCAGAGCCGAGACATATTGAAAATATTGTTTAGTGATTTCTAACTGCTGAGTTAATTCACCTAAATACATTTTTTTAAATGCACTTGGATTTACCTGACAACTCTGTTGCAAAAAAACCGCTAAACGAACGGCGGCACCATACCAACAAGCCGCCACCCCAGCAGCGCCATGCCAAAACCCCGGACGCTCTAAATAAGCGTTAGGCTGACCGATGGGTTTAACTGGCGTATTTTCAAAAATGACTCTGGCTGTCTGCGTAGCGTGCATCCCTACTGCATGCCATTGGCTTAAATCGGTACTAATTGATGAATGATTTAAATCAACAATACAAAGCTGTGATTGGCCTTCGTTATCTTTATAACTTATTAAAGCTTTTTGAATAAATTCCGCCCCAGAGCACCAAGGTTTTATGCCCTTACAAAGATTATCTTTTATTTGCAAAGGCGCTGGTCCACCGTCTGCTGCCCAAACCGCCCAAATCTGATTATCTATTTCAGCTTGGTAACCTAATTCGTTTAAAATACTTAGAGCATCACAATGTGATTCAAACAATTTAGCTAGACTTAAATCAAAACCTGCAATCTGAGCAAAAAGCTGCCAACGTTGATAAGTTTGTCCAGAGGCAGGATAAGGTAAGTTCGCTGCTGATTTTACCAAGTGATAGAGTAAATTTAGACGCTGCTTACTTTTATCTTCAGCTAACGCATATTCAAATTCACTCAACATACTCAATATCGTCATGTTTATAGGTATTTTGCTATTCATTACGATTAATTATTTACAAGTATTAAATTAACCCTATCTGAACCCAACTGTTTAAATAAACACATAAATTGTAATAAAAAGATAAATATTATTAGATTTATATCTAATTATTTCATTGTTATTCAAATGCACTTATTAGGTGAACTTATAAACCCGTCATGTAAGGATTATTAAAAACCCAACATTTAGCCGATTATTTCAAGTAACTTAGTTTCTACCGTTTTTCTATTTGTAAAGAAGAGGTCCAAAATGAATACTTTAAATATTAATGATATTAAAAAACACGCAGATGTTATTGCTTCATGTGGTACTAAAGTAGGAACAGTTGACCATCTCGATGGTGAAAATCAATTAAAGCTGACTCGAGACGAAAGCGGCCAACATCACCTTATTCCTACTGGATGGATTGGGGAAGTCAAAGAAAACCAAGTCATACTCAATAAAAATTCAGAAGAAGTTAAAGATCAGTGGCAAGCAATCTAGACTTTTAAGCACGATAAGTGAATTACCGTGAACTTTATAATAAAGAGTTTCAGCTTAAAAAATAAATAGGCTTAAAAACTTTAAAGCTTAACTGACAAAAAATGAAGGCTCCTTTTAGTACGGGAGCCTTTTTTATTGATCAAACTTCTAATTTAGACCTTTTTTATCTCTATAAGCCTGTTGTTGGATGTTTTTGTCCTTTACTCACATGGTGATCGATTTTACTTAATGCTAAAAATTGTCCATTCACATTAAATTAACAATTATGAATAGGGTGACGTAGATGATCACAGGGAACCACCAGCTTAAAGCTCGAAAAGTATATTTTGATTTTGCAGAGTCATCTGTATGTTGGATGCCGAATGATCCGCTATGCTCACACGTAGCAAATGGTATTAATATGCTTTTGCCGGCTGGTGAATTTTGGTTTTGCCGCGTGTTTAATAAAACCCTTCCCTTCATTACCGATCAAACATTAAAACAAGAAGTAATTGGCTTTGTTCGTCAAGAAGCGGCGCATGCACGTGCCCATGAAAAAGCTCAAGATTTTCTACGTGAAAATGGCTACGACATTCAAGACCCGCTCAACCGTGCCCATTTTGTTTTTAACATTTTATTGGGTGATAAACCCTTTGGTCTACCACTTGTAAAAGGCGAGAAACTTGAAGAATATTGGTTACTTTTTCGAGTAGGTGTTATTGCCGCAATTGAGCACTTTACTGGAACCATTGGACAGTGGACACTCGACAGCAAGTCTTGGGATAACGCCGACCCTGCAATGGCTGATTTATTCCGTTGGCATCTGGCTGAAGAAGTTGAACATCGCTGTGTTGCCTACAATTTATTTGAGCACCTATTAACAAACAAATTGGGTTTTTATGTGTCGCGCCAAGTCATTATGGCCGCTGTTTTCCCATTGTTCATTTTTTTCCTTGCTGATTTTGCTCGTAGCCTAGGCAAACAGGATTTAGAGCATAAAGATATTCAAAAATTGATGCGTCGTGGCTTCTTTAATTTCATTCGTGAATTTGAAAAAACGGCAACGCAGTCAGACAACCTTCCGACCATTAAATATTTGTGGAAAGCGACCTTACGATGGGTTTCTCCAAAATTTAATCCAATCCATGAAGGTGACACTGAACAAGCTTTGGCTTATATGGCTCGTTCACCTGCGGTTCAATATTTTGAGCAAATGGCACAGCAGCCTACACAACCTGCAACATTAAGCTAAACGCTTATTCTTTCAAAGAAAAAGCCTCCTTCATTGGAGGCTTTTTCTTAATTAAGTTCTAGCAATTAGACAAAGTTTAAAAAGAAATAATCCAACAGTCGTGCGCTTTCATCTACGCCATTTTCACCTAAAAGCTGAACCATTGCCCCATCAATCATAAATAAAAACATGTAAGCGTCTTGGATTGAAGCCGTCATTTTTAAGGTCAAAAGCAGTTTATATATTTCGCTAATTAACCAATTTCGATAATCAACCACGATTTTATAGGCAACAGGATAAAGCTTTTCAATTTCAAAAATTGCCTTAAATGGCAAATGATAAAAGCCATTTAAGTCGGCATGTAGAAAATAAATCTCCTTGAGTTTATCAAGCACCATTTGCTCTTTGTATGAATTAGAAATTGAAAACACTTTGTCTTTTAGTGCGTCCTTTTGAAAAGTGAGACACATCTCGATGAGTCGTGCTTTTGAGTGGAAGTCGTTATAGAAAGTAGCTTTGGCGACTTTGGCCTCCGCAATAATTCGGTCGACACCGACCTGATGAAAACCATATTGATTAAATAAGTCTTTAGCTGCGTGAAGCACTCGTAGCACTCTAAATGAAGATTCTAAATTTGGCATAGAAATACCGCTTAAAATAGTTTTTTGTTGTATGTTAATAAGATAGAAATGCCGTCACTCTTAAAATGAGTGCTAAAAACAGGCATGCAAAAGCAGCACAAAAATGTGCCCTAAGCTATCTCAGGTTTTATTGTTGCTATGATTTTTTAGTCGTAACGAGCTAAGGTTGTAAAAAACCTAGAGTCGGTTAAACCGTCTTAAAGACCAGTTGGGCGGTATAGATAGAGAGAGTTTGGCAAAGACCAATAAATGAGACGAATTAGTACGCATGAGCGGACTCCTTTTGATTTAGAAGAGTCTTACCAATTACTGTCAAATAATGGTGGCAAGACTAGAAGGGTTGACAGACTGGTACAAAAGGAAACCAGCGCACGCAAGCGTGCCCCTCCTAGCCTCACCATAAAGGCGTGACTTAAGAGAACGCACAAAACGAAACGTTGTTGTGCGCCTTTTGTACCAGCTCTGTCAAAAGCTGACTGGCAATGTAGGCCAGCAGGCAAAGCATAATCGGAGGGGTTTTAGGTGTCAATGTGATATTGGCTAGAAATAAAGCTTTAAAATAATTTTAGTAAAAGGATTTATTAATCCAATACAGAAGCTTTGGTTTATAAAATAGAATAATTATTGAAAGCAGCTTAAGAAACTTTGAAAGAACATAATGCATTCTTTTCTTTTAATAATTCAACACTCTTAAAACCAGCTAAAGAAAATGTATTTATATGCTCATCAATAGTCATATATAAGTCTTTATTTTTCATACCTTCTTCATTTTTGACTATATGGTCCGTCACTATATATAAAGAATTTGTATTTAAGAGATGATTTCTAACTTCGATATGAAACTCTTTAGCAAAATCTTTATGCCTTAACTCATGTAAAGCTTGGTGAATGATGACCACATCGAAAGTTTCGTGTTGGCATACGTTGTACCAACCAGAATCTTTAAAATTGGCAGTTAAGTAGTTGGCTTTACTCGCAAATGATCCTAAGTTTTTTCTGGACAACTCATGCATAGCTTCAGAAAAATCTAAAGCTGTATATTCCAGAGACTCTATATTTTCTAATAGAATTTTTGCCAGATAACCAGGACCAGCACCTATCTCAAGAATCTTAGTTTTTTTGAGATTAAGTGACTTAATCTCAGCCACATACATACTAAAAAATTCATATCTCCAAGGGCGTTTCACATTTACTTCTTCAGCCCACTCTAAAGCATCAGCCGCTTTTCTTAGATCAATTGGACTTGCAACTTCCTTTATAGTCATAATTTTACGCCCTTCTAATAGCTCTTTTAGTATTAAAAAATGAATATACCTTTTAAAATATATCTCTATTAGTTCTTCAGTTCTATTCATTTAAAAGAGATTTTAAGTGTCAATGTGGTATTGGGCAGCTTCTTAAGGCTTGTTTTCTGGTTCAACTGGTAAATTATATACGGTGATACACCGATAAAATGAATAATTAAATTCATTTTATCGGCTTGCTAGAAGAGGTTTTTAAAACCTTATTTTATTTTTTAATATATTTTGGAAACTCTTTTAAAACCCTACTACATAATTGACCTTTTGTATCTTCTTTCTTGCGCTCTTCAAATTGCTTCATACCAAATTTCATGACTTCTCTACCGTATTTATCGCCTAGCTCATGTTTAGTACATTTTGCTGCAGCATCCTTTAACTCTTCTGAATAATAGTGATAGTTACAATCAAGTTGAGCGCGGCTTAAAAAACCATGTAGTTCCACTGCTTTCTCGCAGTGTGTTTGCCCTAGAAGGCTTTTAGGTTCTTGACTAGCATGAATTGATGTTCCTACCAATAAAGTGAAAACCGTTACTAAAATATTACGCATTATTTCCCCGACAAGTTATTAAAAGTATTAGTGGTAATGTTGCGGGCGTATTAAATAATAATTACTTATAAGTGTCTATTAATAA
Organism: Acinetobacter sp. WU_MDCI_Abxb74; assembly: GCF_025513915.1. Classification (NCBI taxonomy): domain Bacteria; kingdom Pseudomonadati; phylum Pseudomonadota; class Gammaproteobacteria; order Moraxellales; family Moraxellaceae; genus Acinetobacter; species Acinetobacter sp. WU_MDCI_Abxb74. Next base: position 203,506 of record NZ_JAHPRP010000004.1, on the reverse strand, counting down.
AAAGAAAATTAAATAAATCTCTTTCTCTTTTGAATATTTAATCACCTTATAAAAATTGTGTGATTACGTTTTATCAAATAAATGATATTAGATTTGGTTTATACCTATCTTTAATATAATCCAAGCTATTCAAGAAAAGAGTTTTAGTGATATTTAATTCATTTCTTATCTACTAAAACCCCTATTCATTACACCACTTAAAACCCTAATTTCTTAAAGACAAAATAACCCACATGGCTTTCAAAGCTACCGTCATTTTGAATTTTGAAATACTTCTTAACGAGGTCAGATGAACCTTCCTGCAAATAGCGCAAAGTTTTAATTTGATCTTCCGGGGTTTTCATACGCTGTACCCAACTGTCAAAGTCTAACGAGAGCGTTTGTTTATCTAAGCCAACCAAATCAAAGCCCGCATCTTCGATAAAATAAACCCACTCTTTCACACTATAGTTTCTTACATGACTCGGGTCTCGAATAGTTTCGATCGTCTGTAAAAACGTATCTAATATCGGCGAGCTAGAACTAATAATATCTACAAAAATGACAATGCCGTCAGGCTTAAGAACGCGGTTGACCTCTTTCATTGCACTCGGAACATGCTGCCAGTGATGGGCAGAATATCGGCTAATCACTACATCAAACTGCTGGTCACTAAAAGGCATATCTTCAGCAATACCCTGCTGAACAAAGATGTTTTTTAATTTGCGTTGGCTGGCAGCCTTAGACACAGTATCTAACATTTCATGAGATAAATCGTAAGCAAAAACAAGGTCTGCATGCGGAGCAACATTATAAGAGACATGGCCTCCACCACAGCCTAAATCAAGAACGACAGCCTTTTCAATTTTCCGAATTTCATTAATAAATTTATTAAATTCAATTCCTTCAGAATGAGCTTGGCTATTCAAATAGTCGAGGGACTTATTTTGATATTGTTTTTGATTTATATCATGCTGGGTGATCATAACCTTGCTTCCTTCTATGCAATGAAATCACCATAAAGGAAAAGTTAGATAAAAAATAATGATTAGTTTTTCTTCAATTGATAAATAAAAGTTATTATTTAATTTGTTTTAATACACTAGGACAATTAATAAAAATAGATTTAAAAATTTATAAGAAATTCGCAAAGAGCACTGTTTAGTCACCCTTACTGAAACAGTGCTCTTTGCTCCATCACCACCCTTATCCAGAAAGGTTCGATGCATAGAAATAGTGTATGTACCTTTAGCTCAAAATGTTTCCTGTATTTTTTAATATTTTTAAATGTTCACAGCATAAAAATAAAGTATATTTAATTTTATCAGAAGATTCTTCTTTGGTTTATATTTTGAACAGAACAGAATACACACTAGATCGTATAGATCGGAAAATTTTATCTGCATTACGTGGTAATGGTCGTTTAACCGTTGCTCAATTAGCAGAAGAAGTCGGTCTTTCATCTTCACCATGCTGGACACGACTAAAACGTCTGGAAACTTTAAAAATTATTGAAGGATATACGGTAAACGTAAACCCCAAAGCGATTGGTATTCATGAAGTATTCTTTATTGAAATTACTTTAGAGCGTCATGACGATGAAATGCTGGAAAATTTCAGCGAAGCATTAGCAGATATCCCAGAAGTCGTAGAAGCTCATCTGGTTACAGGTGACTATGATTATTTGGTCAAAGTAGCAGTAAAAGATGCGGAACATTACGAACGTTTTTTACGGAAAAAACTTTATTCGATTAAAGGAATTCGCCACACACGCTCAACCTTTGCCCTACGCCCTCTTAAGTCTGCCAATACAGCAGATTTAATGTTAATTGAATAAAAGACGTAACGCCTATAGCATATTAACTTAAGTTATTGATTCTAAAATTTTTATTAAGCTAAGCGGCTTAGACCATAATAGATTAAGGGTCTGTTATATTTTTTTTAAAAAATTCTGTATCTATGATTACAGCCTCCTCATCTCCATAATAAAATTAATCTGAATTGGAGGCATCGCCATGAACATTTTGAAGAAAAAAAATAAGGCCAGTTTTGTATTCTTTATTATTACTCTCTACTCTTTTATAGGGTTTGGTTTAGGTTATATTATTTGGGAATACTTTTTAAAAGGCTAGTTTTCTCCACAGAATGTATTAACGAACCTCAGAAATAATTTCTGAAGTAATTTCTTTACTACGATGGTATGCGGCCTTCATGGCTAAACGTATATCATCAGATACATTTCCTAATTCAAACATTCGTAAAGCAGATTCGGTAATTCCGTTAGCTAAAGTGACCTTTCCACATAAATCCGCAGGAGCAACATTGCTTTTACGAATCATTTCAACTGCTCCAGTCGCTGCTTGAAGTGCGAGATCTAAGGCAAATTGTTTGTCGAGCCCTAATGAAACACCTGTCTTAATCATGCTATCTAAAATATAAAAAAAGTAAGCTGGCCCTGAACCAGATAACGCAATGATGGCATCAGTTTGTGTTTCAGACGGTGCCCAAAAAGTCTGGCCTGTTGCAGAGTACAACGTTTCAATTAAGTCTTTATCAAGCTGGTCCATTTGCTGTGAAGCAATGAGCACGTGAGTACCTGTATGCGTAAGCACAGGTGGATTTGAAATCACACGAACGATTTTTTTCGAACCCGTAAAACGGGATAAGTTTTCAATATCAATCCCTGCCATCATAGAAACAATAATTTTATTTGCTAACCATTTTTTAAACGGTGCAAGTGTCTCTTTTAATTGTTTTGGATCTAATAACAACACAACAATGTCAGCTTTTTTTAAACCATCTTCTCTTTGCTTCAATGCATTTGTATCATTAATTTTTTTCTCTTCAATCAAGTGTATCTTTTCTTTTTTAAATCCTTTTAAAATCATTCCTCCTATTAAAGCTAAAGCTAAATTACTACTGCCAATAAAGCAAATATTAGGTTGTACTTCATTTAACATTTAAAATGTTTTCCTTTCTAAGGGAGGCTACAACAATGAATATTATCTATAGTTTAATTATAAATATTGAATTAAAGATGACCGAATTAATAAAAAACCACTCCAATAAATGACATTAAAGTGAGTTTTGTTTTATTTACTCAATAAATAAAACAGCTTCAACTTAAGTCTAATGTATAACTATATTTAGCGAATTCCACATACAAATTGTTAAAGTGTGTAACTAATACTAAAATATTGTAAATACTATTTTATATATTAAAAACAAAATTATTTACGTTCAAGATCTTAACTTTTCTTGTTAAAAATATTTCAATTAAATTTCTAAGAAAATAGCTTAATATTAAATAAGAAAACCTTTAAATTAACAGACAATATAAAGGTAATTTGTTTTTTGAACTAAATATTTTCTTTTTTCTTCGTTAAGATTCGCTCTGCCTTTCTGGTTGCTTGCTCCAAGTCTAGGTCATCACAAATCCAAAAAGTAAAAAGTTTTCCAAATAAATGAAAGTGTTGTTTAATATATTCAGAACTATTATCAGAATAATGGTCTTCCACTTTAAAATAATTTTTATCGTTTTCTACTTTTTGACCGTCAAAAATACCACCAATACAAATATCCATTTTAATACTACACACCTAATTGTTCATATTATAACATAAAATATAGAAGCATTTTTAAAACTATTATTTTCACTTCTTTCTATTTTAAATATAATTTTAATTAAAATTTATAAAAAACCCACAAAAGTAAAGTGGGTTTTTAAACTCTGCTAAAATGCGATACTTTTTAAATAAAATTTATTTAAATACTTTATTTAAAAATATTCATGCATTTTATTTAATTATGAATTTTGAAGAATCACAATGTTTGAAGCTTGGGGGCCTTTTTTACCCTGAACTACGGTAAACTCAACACGTTGACCTTCCATTAAAACTTTAAAACCTTGTGTTTGAATATCAGTAAAATGAGCAAAAATATCTTTACCTTCATCAGTCACAATAAAACCAAAACCTTTAGTTTCATTGAACCATTTTACTGTACCAGTACTAGTAGACATATGTTAATCCTAACTCTTAAAATATTATAACTTATTATTGGTGAAACCAATTTAACTAAAAAATAGACGTCAAAACTTAAATAACTGAAAAACCGAAGGATTATAAATAAAACTGCGCAAATAGAAATTTATGATGACTAGAATATTTTGTTAGTTATTCTCGATAATACACACTTCAAAAACATTTGCAATCGATATTCAAAATAATTAAAGAAAGAAAAATTCTATACTTCTCTTTCTTGGTCTTTCATGTTGATTTAATTAAGATTCCTTTCAATTAAAAGTTAAATTTTGTTTCATTTTAATCGAAAGAAGTGGCTCTACTATTTCCCCATAGACCATCAATAAAATTTCTTTTCACCAGCTGGGCGCGTCTTAAAACGTCGATGGAACCACATGTATTGCGTAGGAGCGATACGAATTTGATTCTCAATAATTTTATTGACTCTTTCAGCATCACTCACTTCACATCCACTCGGGAAATTTTCTAATTTAGGTTCTAATAGAACATGATATTGAGGGTTTCTGATATCGCCACTTCTGTAAAAGTACAAAGGTACTGCTGCCGCTTTTGAGATATCCATGAGTCTGCGGTGGGCCGTGACGGTAGCCGCCTGCACTCCAAAAAATGATGCCATTACACCTTGTTTTAAGCCAAAATCTTGATCTGGGCTATACCATATTGCATGGCCATGTTTGAGGTTTTGGATAAGTCCACGCATGTTGTCTCGAGCAATCTGGTTTTTATACACTCTTGCACGGCTACGATGAATCAGAAAATCTAAAAAGGGATTGTTTTGAGGTCGGTAAACTACGTCCATGTTAAAAAACAAGGTACAAGCGGCTCCGCCTGCATCTAAAAGGGTGCTATGAGTGCCTAGTAAAAGTACGCCATTTTCCTGATTATTGGTTAAATTCTCTAATCCATCTATGTGAACACGGTTTTTAAACCAGTTTGGACTATACCAAGCATTTAAAGCCTCAAATACACCCGTTAAAGTATCAACAAAAACCTGTTTGGCTTTGACTTCAATTTGCATAGGTGTTTTTTCAGGAAAGCATGCTTCTAAATTACGTATTGTTGTTTTTCTTCTTGAACTTAAAGATTTCCACGCTATTTTTGAAAGAAAATCGGCAAGACGCCATTGAATAGCCCACGGTAACATCGCAAATAACATTAAAACAAAAGCTAAAACCCATAGACCCCAATATTTAAACGATAAAAAGGAAAACCGAAATTCGCCAGATTTAAACTGCCGTTCTTTTATCGTCATACTGTACATTTCTTGAGGTATAGACTTAGCATACTAACATGCCTACTTATCAGGGTTGTATGTTTATGTTGCAATAACTGCTATGCTATTTAAATAGATTATCTATTTATTTCACTCTCTATTTTTAATTAATAGCTTCCATATTTATTTTTGCTAGGTATAACTTTAAAAAATATACTTAACCTTCTGTATACATAAAGTATTTTCTCATTTAAAGTAATCACATAATCTTGTCTCAATTGATAAATAGGATATATCAGCGTGAGCGGTCTTTTAGTTTTTATAACAATTGCATTTCTTACCTTATTAAGCCCTGGACCCGGTGTTTTATTTACTGTCACAAATTCAATCAATTATGGTGTTAAAACCGCTTTATTCGGTATTAGCGGCCTAATTATTGGTATGTTTGTAATTGCTGTAATTTCTGCTAGCGGTGTAGGTCTTATTATTACGAGTAACCCTACTATTTTTACGGTTTTAAAATTTATTGGTGCATTTTATTTAATGTATTTAGGATATAAAAACTTCAGTAAAAAAATTCCATCGCAAGATTTAATTACTGATCAGCAAAGCGATAAAAATGTAAGTAAATCGAAGCTATTTTATCAAGGTCTACTCGCATCTTTGCTTAACCCTAAAACAATCGTATTTTTTATCGCCCTCTTCCCTCAATTTATTGATATAAAGAAAGAAATTTTAAATCAGTTTTTAGTTCTATCTTTAACATTTTGTTTTATTGGCTTTTTAATTCATTTGGTCTATGCGAATTTCTCTTCAATTTTTAAAGAAAAGATGTTAGCTGGAAATAATTTTTCTATACTCAATAAAATCAGTGGGGCTATTTTCTTTCTTCTTGCAATTTTACTTATCGCACAATAAATCATTATTTTAAGAATGATGCTTTAAAAGCCTTAACTCATGTTTAGACTTTTAAAGCATTTCGATGATTCAGCATATTTTTATCTAATTACAATTTTTACAACGATACCCTGTTTAAAATCCAACCATAAAAGAAATCTTCATAATTTGGGTTCTTCTCTGTAATTTCGATATAGTGCTGCCCTTGCATAATATTTAAAATGCGGACTAATACCATTTCTCCATCTTTAGGACGCTTGTTCAAATACGTTGTAAGCGCTTGAAAAGTGAGAGGCCCGTATTGGCCATCTATAACAAGATTTGGCCAACCTTCTTTCCCCTGCTTATTCAGCAGATTTAAAGCACGTTGTAACAAAGGTTTTGCAAAATTGACGCCACAATTTACACCCGTATCAAATAACTCTTCTGCAATAGCTGAGCTAATCTCATTGATCTGGTCAAATTGGGGTTCAAACCAATATTGTTTTTTATAAATAGACTTAGCCACAGCTATTGGTAAATTTCGCATATCACCTTGATAGCCTTGTGATCGAGCGACCGATTCGGTAATGCCAAATTTGGTGACATGTCCACGATCTGATGGATGGTTAACATATCCACCTTCTCTGTTTATGATTGCGTCTAGGTACTGGTCAATATTCATTTTATTTTACCTATATAATTAAAACTGTTTTTAGCTATTTTGCAGATCATCTTTCGCTTTTTTTAAGTCTTTCATGACTTCTACAATTGTTTTACCTTCTTGTTTATTGATGAAATTAAATATCCATCTCACAATGGCCCAACCAGGCAAACCGCAAATGAAGAAGAATCCACATAGTGTGATCATTCCCCAAATATCTAATACCCATTCATGTAAATTCCATTTCATGATAATAAATGAGCCGCCTGTTAAGCTTGAAACCACTGTACATATCAGCCCAACAATCCATTCTTGCGGTGAGCGAGGGAAACGCATCATCAACACAACTGCGACAACTAAGCTGACTGCTAAGGCCACCATAATTGTAATGCTATAAAAATTTAAAAATGTGGCTAATCCACTTGTTGGAACTGTTGTCATAATCTTGTCCTGCTTTAAAGGGTAAAACTTGAAAATCCACCACGATAACCAGCGTGTTGTTTTTCAGTTTTTAAATACCCTTAGTTTTCTTTATTACAGTCGATAAAAATCACTAACACTTTAAAGCGGCGCTAAATTGCAAGACGAACTTACCTTGACCCGTTTAACTTTAGGGCCCAAGAAAGAATGTTTGTGTGCTAAAGCGGGTTAGTGTGCACTGTTTAAGGCTTGTTCAATCAACTCAATTACGGTGATTGCACCTATCGCTTTTTGCATCGAGACTTGATCATCGAATTCGAACGCTTCATCTTCAAGCTCACTTGCAATTTGCTTCGCCTCTTCAAGTGCCCTTTTTATTTTTTGTACCTTATATTTGTTTATATCTTTTGCAATTGTTGGGACATACCCTCCACGTTTTGCATTTTTAAGTTGTTTAGCTCTGTTCTGCATTGCTGTAGTCATTCACTATCTCCAACTCAACTTACTCGTTTAGTAAGGCATCTTTATCGTTTGTTATTCTTGAAGTTTCGATCTATTCTTTGAGCAATATATCTAAGTCATAGCTACAATTTTGTGTTCGAAACGTTTCATCTGGTACAACAAACATATAGAACCAAACAATATGCATTTAAGGCTTTAATTTAAAAATAAATATTTCCTTTTTTGAAATTGTAAAAAAGTATTAAAGTTCTTAAATTTAAGCTTTTTTCGAACTTTAATTTTTGACCAAAAAGTTCAAATAAGGCTTTGCCGTATATCGGAAACTTTTGTTACGCCTCAAAATCTTTGTTAAATTCTTCATGTTCTTGATACCCTTTATCGACGAACATTAAGCCTGATCCACGGAATCGGGCTTTTTTTATTCCAATTTTTGTTTTGATAGCCTATCTGCACATACTAATTGAGCTATCTCCCTTTTATTTTGCCGCCTAGAGAAACAAAATAAACTTAGCTTTCATCTCAACACGTTGATAAGCCTATAAATAGAAATTTAAATACTATTTAAACTTTATCTATTCATCTTAAGATATAACTGATATTATAACTATAGTTGTTATTAGTCAATAACTATAGTTGTTTTACTCGATATAACTTTAGTTATATATTTGTTATAAGTTTGCTGGTGTGACCATTATGGCTCTTAAAGACCGTTTAAAAGACTCTAGAATTAAAGCGAAAAAAACTCAGGCGGAAGTGGCAGAAGCAGTAAAAATGTCTCAGCCTGCCTATCAAGCTTTAGAGTCAGGGAAAAATTTGAAATCTGCTTTTCTTCCATTAATTGCCCAATTTTTAGGCGTAGATGGTTATTGGTTAACCACTGGAAATACAGAGGATTCTTTTAGAGAAAGTGATGTATTTAGCCCTACTGTTGTGAGTGCTGAATCCACCGATCAATATGTCTGGATTGAAGTTGTAGAGGCTAATTTCTCTTGTGGTACAGGTGAGTCCATCGAGTTTCACTTCGATGCAATTAATGGAAAAATTCCTTTTCCGGCCTCATTTTTTAAAGAAAAACGGGTTGCTCAAGAATGCATGCGTATTATTAAAGCTAAAGGCGATAGCATGACAGACTACATTAAAGATGGAGATTTAGTCGGCATTGATATCTCTCAGACTGAAGTGATTGATGGGGAGATTTATGCGGTTTACTTTGCAGGCGAAGGAATGATTAAGCAAATTTTCAAAGAAGCAGATGGCTCTTTAATTTTGCATAGTTTAAATGAGAAATTTAGAGACCGACGTGTAACCGAAGAAAATGGAAAGAACTTTAAGGTTATGGGCCGTCAATTCTGGCGAGCAGGTTAGTTTAGCTATAAATATAATTAAAATAATAATTCTATCGATTTTATATATTTCTCTTTTTTATAATTTTAATTATTTATAACCCATATAGATAAAAAAAACCTATCTCCTTTAAAAGAGATAGGTTTTTAGCTTTAGAACTAAACATTTTTATCAACAATACGTAGCTAAACGATAAAGCTGATTAAATCCAGCATAAAAGCTTTTACCATCTTGGTTTAACTCGATTTCTTCACCTGTTTGAAGTTGAATTTTCTTACCAACTTCGACCCAACGATATCCATCGAGAGAGTTTTGCTTACGCACATGAGGAACAATCCTCACATTAATCTCATTGCCATTTACGGCTGTGGCAATTAGCCACTCATTTACTATATTCACAATCATTCACTCATCACTGAGCTCATGTGATTTGACGGTATTTAATTAGAACGCTAGATTTAAGGTATGGACAGTCAGTCTAGAATTTAATATTTAGCTTGATATAGGGTTATTTATAAGCTAATGCTTTTCATAATTTTCGCATTATGAAAAGTGGTACATCACAGAGCATAATATTTTGGTTGCGGGGGTCGGATTTGAACCAACGACCTTCGGGTTATGAGCCCGACGAGCTACCAGACTGCTCCACCCCGCAATTGGAAGTAAGCTTTATACGCCCATATATTTTATAAAGCAAACCCTTTTTTTTAATCTGTTGTAATTCATCAGTTTTATCTTTTTTAATTAATTTTATATTTTGAATTAACGAGTCATCAACAAGCTAAATTTAAAATTAAACTTTTGAATTGTTGTATTTATTTTAAACAAGACCCTAAATTCACAGACAACAATTGCCTTGGGTGGGTTGCTTTTTATACTATCTAGTTTATTCCTCTAATTTTTATTTCATATGACTGAACCTCAGTTTTCCCTTAGTGAATATCTCGGCACAGTTCAGGAAGTTATACGTCTGGCCTTTGAGGAGCCAGTTTGGGTAAAAGCAGAGATTCGAAATTTAAATATTAAAGGAGGTCATTACTATTTAGAGCTTGCAGAAAAAGATGCAGATACTGATAAGGTCATTGCAAGTTGTAAGGCCACGATCTGGAAATTTTCGGCAAGTAAAATCGTTTTAAAGTTTGAGCGTGAAACTGGTATTGAGATTTCAAGTGACTTAAATGTTCTCATAAAAATTCGAGCACGTTTTGATCCTCAATATGGATTTTCAGTGAATATTGAAGAGATCGATTCAAGTTTTACCTTAGGCGAAATTGCTAAACGTTATCGGCAAATTATTGAACGACTCACTCAAGAAGGTTTAATTCACAAGAACAAATTTCTCCCTACTCCTTTTGATATTCAAAATGTTTTAGTCATTGCCCCTCAAAATGCTGCGGGACTTGGTGACTTTAAAAAAGATGCCGATGCGCTAGAAAGAAATGGTGTTTGCCATTTTGTGTATCACACAGCTACTTTTCAAGGAAATACAGCAGCAACCAGCTTGATAGAGTCTTTAGGTACAGGTTTAAGACAATGGGCCAGCACATTTAAATTTCCACCTGACCTCATAGTAATTATTCGTGGTGGTGGATCGGTGAATGATTTGGCGTATTTGAATGATTATGAACTTGCAGCCCTACTCTGCAAACGCTCTGTACCCATTTGGGTAGGTATTGGTCATGAAAAAGACCGTACCATTCTTGATGAAATTGCCCATCGTTCATTCGATACGCCAAGTAAAGTGATTGCTGGTATTCGTAACCATATTGTTGAACGCGTACAAGAAGCGGTTGATAGTCTGCAAACGATTAAGCTTCTTTCACAACATCAAATCACGACTTATCAAAGTAAGAATGATCAGCTACTTCAGCACATTAAATCTTCGGCCCAAGGTCAACTTAATTCAGCACATCACCTGCTTGACCAGATAAAAGAACGTATTCAGTTTAGTTCACAGCAACAAGTTAAATTTTCATTAGCCCAAATCGAATCTTTAATGAAAGAAATCCTTTTACAAAATCCGAAACAGGTTCAAGCCAAAGGCTATGCAATTGTTAGATCAGAAGGAAAAGCTATTCGCTCTATACATCAAATTTCAAACCCCGCCATTGCCATTGAAATGCAAGATGGTGTGATTGAAGCCAACATTACACAGGTAATTCCAAATGAAAAATGAAGAGTTAACGTTTAAGGACGGCCATGACGTTTTGAAAAAAAATGCCGAATTATTAGAGTCTCAAGAAAGTCCGGATATTGATAATTTAATGAAAATTGTTGAAGAATCGATTACTGCCTATAAAGCTTGTAAGTCACGTATAGAAGCTGTTCAACAAGCTTTAGATGAAACATTTAAAGAATAAAATGCCATAGAAAAAGCCCATTCCTACTTCTCATTGAAGGAATGGGCTTAGTGAAAACCACTTAGTCCTGAAATGCAAAAGTGTGGATTAGGTCACACTTTTACAAAAAGCATGGTCCCACAACTCTTTGGGATCTTCAATATTTTAATTGTGTCTATTACGTTAGTTTGACTTTATTTTCAGCACTTCTTAACTAAAAGTCCTTCGATTAAAATCCTCCTAAACACATCATCTACTTTTGGTTATTTTCAAATATGCTTTAAGGGCTATTCCTCACTGAATGCTCCAATTAATTGATAAATTTTCCCATTTTTAGGGTTTTCATATAGCAAATCCATATTGGGTAAAATAATGTCATCATCAATTTCAATATGTTCAACACTTTTATGAAGCTCAAGGGCGTGGTCATTCATGGGTCTAACTTTTGCCAAAGCAATCGTTTCTTGGTTAAACTGGTCCTTAATAATTACTTTTAATCTTTTCATAAAAATCTCCTGAAAATTAAATTTTTTAATATGAATAATGGGTTAAGTTTAAAATAAGCTAATCGCTGAATAGCCGATTGGCATACAAAGAAAATTTAAAATAAATGCATCCGTACATTGTAAATTACGTTGGTTTAACCAAGTTACTTTGTTTGAAATGAATACAGTTCCAAAAGCAATTTAATTATGCTAGACGAAATATGTCAAAAAGGAGCATCTATTGTCGATAAAATGGTTGTAACAAGAAGTATTGAAATTAATTTTTTTATTTTAAAAGCAAACAATTAACTTAAACTGACCATAAATTCACTTACGATTTCAATCATTTTGAATATGCAAAATCGATCACAGAAATATAAAATAATGAACTATTTCTTCTAAATCATACCAAATTAATTTGAGAATTTTTTACTCAAAAATCAGCTGTTATTTTTAATATTTTGAACTTATATAACTTCATAAATAATAGTTTTTCCCTCACTTGAAATTTCAAAATTGAACAATATATAAACAACCAGAAATCGTGATTTTACTGAATATGATGTCTCACTCCCCATCAATTCATTGATTGTCGCTTTCATCAAATAAATCAAATGATGGAGGATGCATGATGAATGCTTATGTTCGCCCTCATCCCGATGGTTTTAAATCTTACTTAGGAAAGAATCCAAAAACTGGCCTTTACACTGTACGGGTTGGTTGGACGGTTTACGAAACGAATGCCAATGGTTCTGTCCTGTACGTTGTCAAGAATGAAGATAAGATTCCATTGGATGTAGAAAAGTTTAAAACTGATCGTCCCAAAATTTATACTGCCCTTTTTAACGAAGTACAGTTTCAACGCAAGAAACAGCTGGCGATTGATCTCCAGCAATCCAACATCCCTTCTTATGACCGCAAAGCCTATAAAAAACGCCGTGGTTTTTAGATTCTTAAACATATCTATTTCGAGCCAGCATATAGAAAAAGCACCCTCGGGTGCTTTTCTTTTAACGACCAGTTGTAATTAATACAAACATACTGAGTATTAATGTGCTTAATGATCGTTTGCAATGGATGTGGACTTCATGCTCAGCTCCGTGAGCGTATTGATTAACGTTTTCCATTTCGTGTCCTTTAAAGTTCACATTCCTAATTTGCCTAATATTCACACAATAAGAAATTAGCCAAAAGTATTATATGCAATTAAATTTAACACAATCCTTAAATTTTATTGACATTTATTATCATCAAAAATTAAGGGTCTTTAAGCTAAAAACTGAATGTAACATTCTACTACGAGGTTAATTGTGTATTACCGATTTGTAGCCCTTTCATCTCAAACAGCCCTTGCTTAAAAATGATCTTCTAAAATAGAAAATATAACGATATTCCATTTTTTAATAATAGTCTTCGATAGGAAAACTCTTATGGAAATTCAACAAGAAACAACCTCCTCTTTATTTTGTCACACCTCTACCTCAATTCAAGCCTGTATTGAATGCATGATCGCTTGTAAAACCTGTGCAGCAGCATGTTTGCAAGAGGAACATGTTCATATGATGCGAGAATGTATTAAGCATTGCATGACATGTGTAGAGACGTGCCAACTGTGTACATCTTTAGAGTTAAGAAATTCCGAGCTGGCTGAATCGGCAATGCAATTGTGTGCCAATGCCTGTCAACTTTGTGCAGCAGAATGCAGCAAACATGAACATGAACACTGTCAGATCTGTGCTAAAGCATGCTTAGCTTGTGCTAAAGCTTGTTTGGCTTATCGCGCCTAAATAATTTTACACACATAAGCCTACGCAACCTTTAAATCGTAGGCTCATTAAAATTTTATAAATAACAAAACATTAGATATTTTTTATTTAAATTAAGTTAATAGTCAACTTTTTATAGGCATAAAAAAAACCCGCATCTTGGGGAAGAATGCAGGCTCTTAGATCTCCCACAACGACCATGAGTTCATTATTACACTTGAACTTTAAACCGTTAGCTAAATGTACCTATAAAAAATTTAAATTGCAATACAGAAGAGTCTGTATATTTAAAATATTTTATTATTTCTTTATCGTTTTATTTGCTGAACAAGAAATGAAAAATAACCTTATAGAAAAACATTATTTATGCAGTGCCCCCCCCCCATAAATAGCTTTTTACAGGCATTAAAAAAGCCCGTTTCACGGGCTTTTCTGCAACGGTGAGCAATCTAAGATTTGTGTCTATCCATCTCTTACATGCTCTTTGCTAGCTATATGTAAGGTCTTATCGTATCTTTTGCCCTGTCCCAAGTTTCCCTGTGGATCGAGGAGATATTACGATTACCTTAAGTACAGTTATAGCACATTATTTATTCATGGCTAGTACTGTTCACGTTTTTTTACAAATGAATAAAATTTGGCCAAACCTTAATATTTAAGGACTTTCCACACCGTTTGGATATTGATGAGCATCATCGCAAATTGAATACCATTTAACTTTTGAAGTGACAAAAGCATGAGAGCTAACTTGGGTCGATATTTCTTCATTAACCAGCCCTACCCTTAAACACACCACTTCAGGTTTATCTAAACGTTCACTCCAGACAGGCGAGCCACAAGTTTTACAGAACATCCTCTTTTTATTAGGAGATGAAAAATAAGCCTGTAACAGGTTTTCTCCCTGCAAAATATTTAAATCACTTTTTTGTACTTGTGTAATGGCAGCAAAAGCAGCACCTTGGGCTTTTTGGCATTGATTACAATGACAAACCATAATGGGTGCTAATTCCGCATCAATTTGGAGTTGAATACCATTACAAAGACAAGAAGCTGTATAAGCCATGATTTTTCCTTTTTTATTTTAATGAGGTTTAGCTTACACCCACACCTTTTTCAATGTGATCTAAAATGGCACAAGAAGCCTGTTGGTTACCACAGCAATCATCGGCTGAAGCCTGCAAAATAGAAACCATTTCTTGTAGATGAGCAATTTTTTGATTGAGTTCCGCAATATGTTTTACGGTTAAGGCTTTCACCTCTGCACTCTGTCGATCTGTATTTTTCCAAAGCGAAATTAGTTCTTTCATTTGTTCAGATGAAAAACCCAACTCTCTGGCGTGTTTTAAGAAGTTCAAAGTTTTCAGGTCTGTTTCTGAATAAATACGATAACCCGAAGCAGAACGCTGTGCCGCTTCAAGTAAACCGATTTCTTCATAGTAACGAATCATTTTTGCAGAAATACCAGACTGTTTGGATGCCTGACCGATATTCATCTCACACCTCAAATATTAAATTTGGTTTAAGACCTGATGTTTTGATCTTAAACCAAAATATGATTTTCAGCACGCTTACTGCACGGGTGCATGAAAACGTTTTAAACGTAGCGCATTTCCTAAAACAAAGACTGAAGAAAGCGCCATTGCACCTGCTGCAAACATAGGTGAAAGCAATATACCAAATGCTGGATATAGCGCACCTGCCGCAATTGGAATAAGTGCAACGTTATATACAAATGCCCAGAACAGATTTTGACGTATGTTTCGCATGGTGGCTTTACTTAAAGCAATTGCATTTGGTACACCTTTTAAACTACCAGACATAAGCACAACATCGGCAGCTTCAATGGCGACATCTGTGCCTGTACCAATGGCTAAGCCGACATCTGCTTGCGCCAAGGCTGGTGCATCGTTAATGCCGTCACCTACAAAGGCCAAGCGACCATATTGTTTTTGCAGTTGGCGAACGGTGTCTACTTTGCCTTCGGGTAAAACCTCTGCCACAACTTCATCAATATTGAGTTTTTTCGCAATCGCTTGCGCTGTATGACGGTTGTCCCCTGTAATCATGGCAACCTTTAGACCTAACTGATGTAAGGCCTCAATCGCAGCATAAGTTGTTTCTTTAATTGGGTCTGCAACGGCAATAATCGCAGCAAGTTGCTGGTCGATAGCAACATAAAGCGGCGTTTTACCTTCTTCACCCAACTGTGCAGCAATCGCCTGGAATGAGTTGGTGTTTAAACCGAGCTGATGCATATAACGATCTGCACCAATTTGTACTTTTTGGCCCGCTACTTCAGCTTCAATACCTGAACCTGTAATCGAGTTAAAAGCTATTACTGGCAATAAGGTTAGGCCCTCAGCCTGTGCTGCTTGAACAATAGCGAGTGCAATCGGGTGTTCAGATTTAGCTTCGACCGAGGCAACTAAAGTCAGCACTTGCTGACGCTCAAAACCTGATTGCACATTAAAGTCTGTTAGTGTTGGTTTGCCTTCAGTGAGCGTTCCAGTTTTATCAACAGCAATCACCTGCGCTTCTTGTAAAAGCTGCAATGCCTCGCCTTTACGGAACAAGACACCGAGCTCAGCACCACGTCCAGTACCGACCATAATCGAAGTTGGTGTTGCAAGTCCCATTGCACAAGGACAAGCAATAATCAGTACTGCAACGGCGTTGACCAAACCAAAAGTCAGCGCAGGCTCTGGCCCAAAAATAAACCAGACCATGAATGTTATTGCAGCAATTAACATCACCGCTGGCACAAACCACATGGTGACTTTATCGACCAAACCCTGAATGGGTAGTTTAGAACCTTGGGCTTGCTCAACCATGCGGATAATTTGTGAAAGTACAGACGAAGCACCAACTGCGGTTGCCTGAATGTTTAGTGTTCCGTTTTGATTGACCGTACCACCAACCACTTGCTGCCCTACTATTTTTTCAACGGGAACAGGCTCGCCCGTAATCATAGATTCATCAATATAACTATGCCCTTCAACCACCTCACCATCGACAGGCACACGTTCACCCGGACGAATTTCTACAATACTTCCGCTGACTACTTCGGCAACAGTAACTTCCACCACTTGACCATCACGCTGAATGCGGGCAGTTTTGGGTTGCATGCCAACTAGATGTTGAATGGCTTGTGAAGTACGGCCTTTAGCTTTTGCTTCAAAATATCGCCCAAGCAAAATTAAACTGACAATTACAGCAGCCGCTTCAAAGTAAACATTGACCGTACCTTGTGGTAATACATGCGGCATAAAGGTTGCCACGACAGAGAAGCTGTAGGCAGCCAAGGTTCCAACAGCGACCAGCGAGTTCATATCTGGTGCTAAACGCCATAAGGCTGGAATACCTTTTTGGTAAAAACGGCGACCGGGAAAAACGAGCACTAATGTTGTCAAAACAAACTGTAAAAGCCAGCTATTGTATTGACCGATCGTGTGCATAACCCACATGTGAAAAGCTGGAATTAGATGTGAACCCATTTCCAAAATAAACACTGGTAAAGCCAATACAATTGAAATAATCAAATCTTTTTTAAGCTGATCTAACTCTGAAGCTTTTTTATCGAGCTGCTCATTTTGATTTTTTTCAGCTGCTTTAGCGTCGTAACCTGCTTTTTTAACAGCGCGAATCAGGTCCTCAACATTGACTGATACATCTGCCTGAACCCAAGCCTGTTCTGTTGCCAAGTTGACTGTTGCGTCTTGAACGCCGTCTACTTTCTTCAGCGCTTTTTCAACACGTCCGACACACGATGCGCAGGTCATGCCCTCAATAGACAATTCCACTGGTGCAGCTTTTGGAACATCATAACCCGCACGTTCAACTGCTTTGACGAGTGCTTCGCGCTGAATTGGTTGATTTGAATATACAACGGCTTTTTCTGTTGCCAAATTAACGTTAGCAATTTCTATATTTTCGACTTTCTTAAGTGCCTTTTCGACACGTCCGACACAAGAGGCACAAGTCATACCTTCGATTGGTAGTGTTTCACTATATGCTGGCAATTTTGTGTTTTTTGAGTCCATCAAACACCTCTGCAAATCTGCAAAATTTTATCAATTACATTCAGCATACAGATTCCCATCATGGGAAGGTCAAGCATATTTTTTAAAAAAATTAGTCTTGACCTTACAATCATGACAAGGTTTAGACTTAGGGTTATCCAAACAAACATCTCGTTCTTAATGGAGTATGAATATGAAATTACTTATTGAAAATATGACTTGTGGTGGCTGTGCTCGTGGTGTGACAGCAACTATTCAAGATGTCGACCCAAATGCAAAAGTAGATGTAGATTTAGCGACAAAAATCGTGACTGTCGAAACCAGTGAAAGTGTCGATAAAATTACTGAAGCGCTTGACGAAGATGGTTTCCCAGCTCAAGTGCAGTAAGAAGTTACCTAACGCATAGCTTCAACCTTTGAGGCTATGCACTCGCTTTATTTAAAAATCAATACCGTCTGAATCATCGATTGGATTCTGATCGAGTGTAAAAACAGTACGTTTATAAGGTATTCCTTCTAAATCATAAACTTGATAAATACAGTCAAATAAAAGTTGTAAGTCCTCACTTCTATCCATTGCGCGTGCGGTAATAAAAATCGGACTGACTGCGCCATTATCGAGAATTGGTATGTAATTTAAATGAGGAAAGCGAATGGTATCGGCACTGGCAGGAATAATACATAGACCTTCCCCCGCTGCCACCAAGCCCAAAGCCAGTTGAATTTCCCGTATCTCATGCATATTTTTTGGAACCAAACTATGCTCGGCAAAAATATTCAAAAGCTGGGTCGAAAAATTAGGTTTCGGCGAAGTGGGATACATAAACATCTTTTCATCAATCAGGTCGGCCAAATACACCCCTTCCGTACGCTGAGCAATCGGATGACTCGTATGTGCAGCAACCACCAATCGCTCTTTACGCAGCAGAATTCGTCTCACGGCTGGATCACTAATTCTTAAGCGTCCAAACCCGACATCAATACGTCCTTCTTTTAATGCCTGTAGTTGCTCAGTTGTACTCAACTCCATCAGTTGAATATTCAAATGCGGTTGCTGCTGCCTAAATAAATAGATGATTCGAGGCAACAACCCATAGAGTAAAGACCCGACAAAACCAATCGTCACACTTCTTTCAATCAGACCAATCCGCTTGGTCATACTTTTTATTTCTTCAGCATTCGACAAAAGTTTAAGAGCGTGTTGATAAAAGAAATGTCCGGCTGGCGTTGTCTGTAAAGGGCGGCTTCCACGCTCAAATAATTGAATTCCAAGCTCACTTTCCAAATTTTGGATCTGTCGACTCAAAGGAGGTTGAGCAATAAATAGTTTTTCTGCGGCTTTGGTGAAGCTTTGTTCTTCGACCACCGCCACAAAATACCGTAAATGTCTTAGTTCCATAAGGCTTCCATACCTTTAAGATATAAAAAAATGCAAATTCAGTCTTAGACACAGTTTAACCATTCTTTTAAGGTATATACAAGCAACAAACCGATGAAGCGATGAATTGCTTTGTGAAAAACCTTCTTGCCAATATTCAAGTGATTCATCTTCATCAATCTCGGTTAAACACCCGTCGCGCTCATGCGCTTCATTGACAATATTAGGATATCAAGACCTTTTCGATCGTAGCTAAGGCCTTGGTGACTTCCACACTTTTGGAAAGTCGGAGAACGGACATGCCACGTATTCCTGTAATCAATACTAGCCATCTTGACCGTATTGATGAATTACTTGTAGATAATATCGATACAGGTGAATTTAAACTTCATCGCTCAGTGTTTACTGACGAAGCCCTATTTGACCTTGAAATGAAATACATCTTCGAAGGTAATTGGGTTTACTTAGCACACGAAAGCCAAATTCCAAATAATAATGACTACTACACCACTTACATTGGTCATCAGCCCGTCATTATTGCCCGTAATCGTAACGGCGAATTGAATGCGATGATCAATGCGTGTTCACATCGCGGAGCGCAACTTTGCCGTCACAAGCGTGGTAATAAAGCAACGTATACCTGCCCTTTCCACGGTTGGACTTTCAACAACTCTGGTAAATTACTCAAAGTTAAAGATCCAAGCGAAGCTGGTTACTCTGACTGCTTTAACCAAGATGGCTCACATGACCTTAAAAAAGTGGCTCGTTTTGAGAGCTATAAAGGCTTCTTGTTTGGCAGCTTAAATCCAGATGTTCCTTCACTTGAAGAATTTTTGGGTGAAACCAGCAAAATCATCGACATGATTGTTGACCAGTCTGAACATGGTCTCGAAGTTTTACGTGGTTCATCAACCTACACTTACGAAGGTAACTGGAAACTCACTGCTGAAAATGGTGCCGATGGTTACCATGTTTCTGCTGTTCACTGGAACTACGCAGCAACGACTCAACACCGTAAAGAAACTCAAGCTGCCGATAACATTCGCGCGATGAGCGCAGGTGCTTGGGGTAAACAAGGTGGTGGTTCTTATGGTTTTGAAAATGGTCACATGTTGCTCTGGACACAATGGGCAAACCCAGAAGACCGTCCAAACTTCCCGAAAGCAGACGAATACACCGAAAAATACGGCGAAGCGATGTCGAAATGGATGATTGAACGTTCACGTAACCTATGCCTCTATCCAAATGTCTATTTGATGGATCAGTTCGGTTCGCAAATTCGTGTACTTCGTCCTCTTTCTGTTAATAGAACCGAAGTCACCATTTACTGTATTGCACCTAAAGGCGAAGCACCTGAAGCTCGTACCCGTCGTATTCGCCAATATGAAGATTTCTTTAATGCATCAGGTATGGCAACACCAGACGATTTAGAAGAATTCCGCGCTTGTCAGGCAGGCTACGCAGGTATTGCACTTGAATGGAATGACATGTGCCGTGGTTCTAAACACTGGATTTATGGGCCAGACGATGCAGCAAACGAAATTGGTTTAAAACCAATGTTAAGTGGTATCAAAACTGAAGATGAAGGACTTTATCTTGCCCAACATCAATATTGGTTACACACCATGAAACACGCGATTGCGACAGAGAAAGAAATTGCTGATCAGGGAGAAACAGCATGAGCACTCAAGACAAAGCAACTTTAGAATATATTGCTCAGTTTCTCTATCGCGAAGCTCGTTTTTTAGATGATGAACAATGGGATGACTGGCTTGCATGCTATGCACCGGAAGCTTCTTTCTGGATGCCAGCTTGGGATGACGACGATAAATTAACTGAAGATCCGCAATCTGAAATTTCACTCATTTATTACCCAGACCGTCAAGGTTTAGAAGATCGCGTGTTCCGTATTAAAACTGAGCGCTCATCTGCAACCATGCCAGACACACGCACAAGCCACAATATTGCCAACGTTGAAGTCGTAGAACGCGATGGAGATAAAGTTACCGTTCGCTTTAACTGGAATACCTTGAGTTTCCGTTACAAGACAAATTACAGCTATTTCGGTATGTCACGTTATGTGATCGATTTTTCAGGTGATCAACCAAAAATCTTGAGCAAGTATGTCGTTTTAAAAAATGACTACATCAATCAGGTTATTGATATTTACCACCTTTAAGACATACCCCCCTCAGTTAAACGGACTGTTGGCTGAGGGTAAAAGTTTCAAATATTTTGTAGGATACATGCCATGTCAAATCACAATGTTGCACTTCAATTTGAAGATGGTGTTACACGTTTCATTAACGTAGCTCAAGGTGAAACCTTATCTGATGCAGCCTATCGCCAAAAAATTAATATTCCTTTGGATTGCCGTGATGGTGCATGTGGAACTTGCCGCGCATTTTGCGAGTCAGGTCATTATGACATGCCAGAAGAAACCTATATTGAAGATGCGTTAACACCTGAAGAAGCCGAGCAAGGTTATATTCTTGCTTGCCAATGCCGCCCAACTTCAGACGCGGTGTTCAAGATTCAAGCATCGTCAGATGTTTGCAAAACAGAAATTCATAGCTTCCAAGGCACATTAGCCCGCGTTGAGAACTTATCAGACTCAACCATCACATTTGATATTCAACTTGACGAAGGCCAACCGGATATTCATTTCCTTGCAGGTCAGTATGTGAATGTTGCAATTCCAGAAACTGGCGAAACACGTTCATATTCATTTAGCTCAAAACCGGGCAATCGCTTAACAGGCTTTGTGGTACGTAACGTACCGAATGGCAAAATGAGTGAATTTTTAAGTAAGAATGCCCAAGCTGGCGACAAAATGACATTTACGGGTCCATTCGGTAGCTTCTATTTACGTAATGTAGCGCGTCCTGTGCTTATGCTGGCAGGCGGTACTGGCATTGCCCCATTTATGTCGATGTTACAAGTACTCGAAGAAAAAGGTTCAGAACAGCCTGTTCGTTTAGTCTTTGGCGTAACCAATGACTTTGATTTGGTTGCTCTAGAAAAACTCAATGAGTTGCAGGCGAAATTCCCATGGTTCGAATATCGAACTGTGGTTGCAAGCCCTGAAAGTAACCATGAACGCAAAGGCTATGTCACTGGTCATATTGAAAGTGAATGGTTAAACGGTGGCGATGTTGATGTTTATCTATGTGGTCCAGTTCCAATGGTAGAAGCTGTGCGTGGCTGGTTAGAAACTGAAAATATCAAACCTGCTAGTTTCTTGTTTGAAAAATTCTCTGCAAACTAATTCAAGGTGGAGAAGTTATCCATGTCAAATCGTCAAAGATTTACTGATAAGGTGGTTATTGTTACGGGTAGTGCCCAAGGTATTGGTCGTGGCGTGGCACTACAAGTTGCAGCTGAAGGCGGCCAAGTCGTCATGGCTGACCGCTCTGAATATGTTGAAGAGGTTCTCAAAGAAATTCGGAGTGCAGGTGGCGATGCTGTCACGATTAATGCAGACCTTGAAACCTATGCAGGCGCACAAGCGGTTGTTGCAAAAGCCATTGACCACTATGGTCGGGTAGATATCCTGATTAATAATGTAGGTGGCGCGATCTGGATGAAACCTTTTGAAGAGTTTTCTGAAGAAGAGATCATTAAGGAAGTGAACCGCTCACTGTTTCCAACTTTATGGTGCTGCCGAGCTGTGTTGCCAGCCATGATTAAGCAACAATCGGGTGTTATTGTAAATGTATCTTCAATTGCAACTCGTGGTATTAATCGCATTCCCTACTCTGCATCTAAAGGGGGGGTAAATGCTTTAACAGCATCGCTTGCTTTTGAACATGCTAAAGACGGGATTCGAGTCAATGCCGTTGCGACTGGTGGAACCGAAGCACCACCTCGCAAAGTACCACGTAACGCCAACCCACTCAGTCAAAATGAAAAAGACTGGATGCAGCAAGTGGTAGATCAAACTGTAGATCGAACATTTATGGGGCGTTATGGCACAATTCATGAACAAGTAAATGCAATTTTATTTCTCGCATCAGATGATGCATCTTATATGACTGGATCAGTCATTCCAGTCGGAGGTGGAGATCAGGGTTAATCCTGATCTTTTTATATGATCTGATACATAATAGGATTTGCATGGAGGCAATCAAACAATGGCAACCCTGTTAAAAATATTAAAAAATGACTGGTCCATATCAGCAACTGTTGCGGGTTTTCTTGCGGTTTTAATTTCTTACTCTGGCCCACTGATTATTTTCTTTCAAGCTGCTCAGCGAGCCCATGTTTCTACCGATATGATGGTGTCATGGATTTGGGGAATTTCAATTGGTGCCGCCGTTTCAGGCATTTATCTTTCAATTAAATATAAAACGCCTGTCATTACCGCATGGTCTGCACCGGGTACTGCCCTGTTAGTTACTCTATTTCCGCATATCTCATTGAATGAAGCAGTAGCCGCCTATATTACTTCTGCGATTGTTATTTTTTTAATTGGCGTTACAGGTTACTTCGACAAATTACTCAAATGGATTCCGCAAGATGTCGCTGCCGGCATGATGGCAGGTATCCTTTTTCAATTTGGTATTGGTCTATTTACCGCATCTGATAGCATGCCTTTTATTGTCTTTAGCATGCTCATTGTGTTTTTAATTGCTAAACGTTTAATGCCCCGCTATACCATGATTTGGGTGTTAGGAGCCGGAATTTTATTAAGCCTCATTTTAGGCAAAATGAATCCTGTTGATGTGAGTTTTAGTCTAGCTATCCCGCAGTGGATTAGCCCAGAATGGACGTGGAATTCAACACTTAACCTTGCTTTACCTCTCATTTTAGTCAGCTTAACTGGTCAATTTTTACCGGGTATGGCGATTATGAAGCTCAGCGGTTACGACACGCCAGCCAAACCGATTATTAGTGTTACCAGTATTGCCTCTTTAGCTGTTGCCTGCGTGGGCGGTATTACCATTGTACTTGCCTCAATTACCGCGGCCTTATGTATGGGCAAAGACGCTCATGAACTTAAAGAAAAACGTTATATCGCAGGGATCGCCAACGGAATTTTTTATATTTTAGGAGGCTTATTTGCTGGCAGTATTGTCATGCTATTTAGCTTACTCCCTAAAGAATTAGTTGCAGCACTTGCAGGTTTAGCTTTGCTTGGTGCAATTGCGACCAATATTTCTGTTGCCATGAGAAATGACAGCCAACGTGATGCTGCACTTATTACCTTTTTAGCTACAGCATCAGGCATGCATTTTCTCGGATTAAGCTCAGTTTTTTGGGGTATTTTTATTGGTGTAATCGCCCATTTCATTCTCACACCACGCTCAGCTCCAGCCACGAATTAAATTTTATCTAAGTAATTCAAGCCAAATAAAGCCTTAATAGTCAAATCAGGATGTAAATAATTTGCTATCCCTGTTTTGGCTATTTTTATTTATTTTCAATTAAATTTCTTTTTACAAAGTCAATTTCTAAAATAATTAAATAATAGATTTCAATCTTTCATCTTAATATTTTTCCGATCAATTCATAATATTAACTAATCTATATTTTTAGTGGTGATTCTCAGCAATAAAATCAAGAATAAAACACCAATAAAACCCTTAAAATTCTCATAATATAATATTTAAACCCATTTAAAAAATAAAAACCCCAGTTCACACATTAAAAATAAAATTATATTTTTCAAACAATTAAATTATTAAAAACCCAATACCTTAAAGACATAAAGATATATCAATTAGGTTTTTGACTCTAACTCAATAACAAAATAGTTTATTAAACAATAACGCGATACTTCACAAATTGGAGGTGAAGAAAATGGATGCGAGTAAGGTTAATATTAATGAGCTCATTGATAAGGCCCGTTTTACAGCTTTTCATTGGAAAGTTTTAATCTGGTGTTTACTTATTATTATTTTTGATGGATATGATTTAGTCATTTATGGCGTTGCACTTCCTTTATTAATGCAACAATGGTCATTAACTGCTGTTGAAGCAGGTTTGCTGGCAAGTGCTGCTTTATTTGGCATGATGTTTGGTGCCATGATTTTTGGCACACTTTCGGACAAACTCGGGCGTAAAAAAACCATTCTGATTTGCGTGACTTTATTTAGCGGATTTACCTTTTTAGGTGCTTTTGCTAAAGGGCCAGCTGAGTTTGCAATTCTTCGCTTTATTGCTGGCCTTGGTATTGGCGGGGTCATGCCAAACGTGGTCGCGCTTATGACTGAATATGCACCTAAAAAAATCCGCAGTACATTGGTGGCAATCATGTTTAGCGGATATGCGATTGGTGGCATGACATCTGCACTACTCGGTGCATGGCTCGTTAAGGATATGGGCTGGCAAATCATGTTTTTAATTGCGGGTGTTCCACTTTTACTACTCCCACTGATCTGGAAATTTTTGCCTGAATCTCTCACATTTTTAGTGAAATCTAACCAAAGTGAACAGGCAAAAAGTGTTGTCAGCAAAATTGCGCCTCAAACTCAGGTAAATGCCAATACTCAACTGGTGTTAAACGAAAGCACTATAACAGATGCACCTGTCCGCGCACTTTTTCAACAAGGCCGTACCTTCAGCACATTTATGTTCTGGATTGCTTTCTTTATGTGTTTACTCATGGTGTACGCCTTAGGAAGCTGGTTACCTAAACTCATGTTGCAAGCAGGCTATTCGTTGGGTGCGAGTATGTTGTTCCTGTTTGCACTCAACATTGGTGGCATGGTTGGTGCAATTGGTGGCGGTGCTTTAGCAGATAGATTCCATTTAAAACCTGTCATTACCATCATGTTTATTGTGGGTTCAGCAGCTCTAATCTTACTTGGCATTAATAGTCCACAATTTATTTTATATAGCCTAATTGCCATTGCTGGCGCTGCCACAATTGGTTCACAAATTTTACTCTACACGTTTGTTGCACAGTTCTACCCGACAGCACTTCGCTCAACCGGCATGGGCTGGGCATCAGGAATTGGTCGCATTGGTGCAATTATAGGTCCAGTTTTAACCGGAGCCCTACTCACATTCGAGCTTCCTCACCAAATCAATTTCTTAGCGATTGCGATTCCTGGGGTGATTGCTGCACTTGCAATATTTATGGTCAATCTTAAAGCCTCTGTTGGTGCGCAAGCTCCATCAACATTTAACACTCAAAACACGCTTACCCAGCAGTAAACATACATGCGCCGAGGACTGGCGCATTTATCTCGGAAATGGATTATGGAATTAATACACCGTTTTAAACCGCAGACTTTAGCGATAGTAACATTGCTAGGTTTATTGAGTAGTTCAAATTTATGGGCAGCAGATACCGCGCAACAAAGTGAAGATGAATGGAAATTCACTTTAAAGAATGCCTACATTAATCGTAATTTTGACAACGATGCACTCAAAGATACGGGAAGTTGGTCTCAGGCCGCGTCGTTATTTTATAAATCGAAAATGCATGAAACCCCACTAGTAATAGCAGACAAGCCAATCACCATTGGTGCAGATGCTTCTGTTCAATACGCAGTACGTTTAAGTTCAGACAAACATATCGCCGATACAGTTTTGCCTTTTAACAAAGATACTCAATCACAAGCGTCCGACTTTTTAAAATATGGCGCGACCTTAAAGCTAGGTTATGACAAAACGCTTTTGAGTGTAGGTGAACTGTGGTTAGATTTGCCAGTTACAGCGGTAGATGCGAGCCGTCAGTTACTTACTTCGTATTGGGGAACCAATCTTAAATCACAGCTTTCAGATCAGCTTTATGCCGAAATAGGTCGGGTTGAAAAAGTATCTCCCCGAAACGAAGAAGACTTTAAAAAGTTTTCCTTCACGGCCAATGGAATTACCAAAGAATCTGATGGCTTAAACTACTTAGACCTTCGTTATCAATTTACGCCGTCACTCAAGGGTAAGTACTACTTTGGTAATTTAGAGGATTTGTATAACAAGTATTATGTGGGACTTGAGCATACATGGAAGCAGCCAACTTTTGCCCTGACTTCCAAGTTTAAATACTTCAATGCCAAAGATGATGGCAATACTTTTGATATTGATGCGCAAAACATTGGAGTGCTAGAAACCCTCAAAGTAAAAAACCATACCTTTGGTTTAGGCTACCAACAAATCATGGGTGAATCGGCTTATCCATTACCGGATGGTTTCTTGCCAGAAACCTATTTTATTAACTGGAACGCTACTGGTTTCTTTAAAGAAGATGAAAAGTCTTACCATGTGATGTACGGCTATGACTTTAAGGACTATGTACCGGGCTTAAATGCAATGGTGAAATATGTGTATGGGCATGATTTTAAAGCAGCCAATGGCCAAAAAAACAATGAAACTGAGTCGAATGTGATTGTTAACTATGCGTTTCAGCAGCCGTTCTTAAAAGGCGTTGCTCTTCAATACATTCGTATTGATTATAATGTTAAACATGGCAATGACTTTGGTGAAGATCGCCTATTCGTCAATTACACCAAAAAGTTCTAAAGTTTTTTAATTTAATCTAAGCGGGCTACTTTTGGTCCGCTTTTTCTATATTATTTCACCCATAAAAAAACGCCCTTACGAGCGTTTTTAATCAAACTTCTAACTTAAGCCACATGCTTTTGAACAACAATCGAACCTACTGAATAACCAGCACCGAAAGATGAAATCACACCATATTCGCCATCATTCACTTCATGACCTGTGCGGTGTAAAGCAATAATTACGCCTGCTGAAGAAGTGTTTGCAAACTCATCTAAAATAATTGGCGCACGGCTTAAATCTGCTTCTTTACCAGCCACATATTTCAAGATTAATTCATTCATGTTGGCATTGGCTTGGTGTAACCAGAAACGCTTAATATCATTTGCAGTTAACTGCATTTTTTCCAACTGCGCATTAATGATTTTTGCGACCAATGGACAAACATCTTTAAATACTTTGCGGCCATCTTGACGGAATAACTTGTCGTCAACGATCGCATCTTCGCTACGGTTTAAGAAACCGAAGTTATTACGGATGTTGTTTGAAAATTGAGTAAATAGATGGATATCTAAAATTTCAAAACCAGTTTTAGTCGTAGTCTCTTCAATAATAGAAGCTGTCGCAACATCACCAAAAATGAAGTGACAATCACGGTTACGGTAGTCTAGGTGACCAGAGGTAATCTCAACATTCACCAATAAAACACGACGAGCACCTGAACGAATTGCATCTGCTGCTTGTTTCAAACCAAAAGTGGCAGCTGAACACGCAACATTCATGTCATATGCATAACCTTGAATACCTAGCGCTGACTGGATTTCAATCGCAACTGCCGGATAAGCACGTTGCATGTTTGAACATGCCAAGATGACGACATCGATATCTTCAGCAGTCACGCCTGCATTTTCCATGGCTTGTTTAGCCGCAATAACACCCCATTCAGCCTGAAGTGACAACTCGTCATTTGAGCGCTCAGACAAACGAGGACGTAAACGAGTTGGATCGAGAATTCCTGATTTTTCGATTACGTAACGACTTTTAATACCAGAAGCTTTTTCAATAAATTCAGCACTTGAACCACGTAACTCTTCAAGTTCACCAGATGCAATTTTCTCTGCATTGTCTTGGTTATATTGTTCCACATAAGCATTTAAACTGACGGCCAGTTCTTCATTAGAAATGGTTTCTGTTGGATGAAATAGCCCAGTACCTGTAATACGAATGCCCATGTAAAACTCCTAAAAAAATGAAAAGGGTCTGTTAATCTTTCATTTATAAATTGCGTTGTTCGCTAAAAACAACATAAACAGACCCATATCTATTTTAACTGATTCCCAAACGATCCCATAACTTTTGCAGTCGAGTTGGTGAAATAGGCATCTTGGTTTTCATCGGTTGAGAAAATAAAGAAATACGAAATTCTTCCAACATCAAATACAATTCTTTGATTTTAGGATCATTTTTAAATTTAAATACCTTGTCCATCCATGGATCGACATCATCAATAGCGGCATGATCTCGCTGTAGATTATTGGGCAATCGATCTAAACGCAATAGCAACGCTTTTAAATAACGCGGGTATTCCTGCCAAAGATCGACAGGCTGGCAATAAACAAAATTACTCAGTGACATTAAATCTAGCTGATCTTCAATATCATCAACGCTACGGCCAAATATGTCTCGATCGAGCACTAATAACTGACGTCGAATTTGCTGCCATTGAATATAAATATCACTCAATTGCTCAAGTGCTTGCTGACCATAACTCAAAAATTGTTTTTTGACATGCTCTAGCAGTTTATTAAATTCATCAGCATTGATTGGCAAAGTCGTAATCGCCATTTGCAAGGTTGCATAAACTAGCATCTGCTCAAGTTTAGCTTTATCACCCAGCGGTGAGTATGCCAAAGCAAGCGGTTTTGAAATCTGCTTTTTCAATTGACGGACCAAATCACCAAGCTGCATGTGAACCAGACGAATAATGCCTTCACGATGCTGTTTAATAGCTTCAGCCTGATCATTAAAAGTCTGGATGACAATACCAGATTCGTCTTTCGCTTCAAGGTCAGCAAAAGCTTTGGTCGGTACTAAAGCCTGATATTGTTTTACAACAACACCCGTGACTTTATGAGAAGCCTCAAAATTAAAGTTTTCAGGAAAGTCTTTAAACTCACCTTTTTGCTGTTTTACTGGACGATGAGTTTCAACGCGACAACGCGCTTTGAGCTCTGGCAAATCACGGCCTTTCGCAATCAGCTTTCCTTTTTCATCAATGACCTTAATGAAAGGCACTAAATATGGATCAATGCGCTCAAACGAAAAATCTTTTTCAGTAATTTGCTCACCACGTAAGGCAAAAGCCAAATAACTAAAGATATGCTGTCGTAAATGTACAGCATCAATGCCTTGCATGAGTTTACGAGTTGTATCTGGAATAGGCACTACATTACGGCGTTTATCTTTTGGTAGAGCTTTGAGTAAAGCCTCAATTAAATCTTGGCGCCAACCCGGAATTCCCCATGACCAGATATTTTCGTCAACCTGAGGCAGTGCCTGAACAGGAATCTGAACTGTTGCACCATCTTCGTCATGGCTTGGGTCAAAATGATATGCTGTCGCTAAACGTAGCTGGCCATTATGTAAATAATCTGGAAATTGTTGGGTAGTTGGTCGGTCATTCAACCAAAGTGAATCATCCTCAACAAATAAATAACGCGGATTATTTGCCTCTACCGTCGCCCGCCAGTCTTCAAAACTACGACGGCTTGCAATTTCTTCAGGAATTTTAGAGGCATAAAACTGATAAATTGTTTCTTCATCAACCACCAAATCACGGCGACGCAATTTATCTTCAACTCGCTCCACTTCTTCAAGTTTAAGCAGATTATGTTTTAGAAATGGTGGGACTATACCCAAATTACCTGTAGTTAATGCATCACGTAAGAAAATCTCATGTGCAGCAGGTTGATCAACTTTTTCAAAATTAATCAAACGCTTCGGTTCAATAATTAAACCAAATAAAGAAATTTGTGCATAGGCGTTTACAATGCCAGCTTTTTTAGACCAATGCGGCTCAAAATAGTGATATTTCAACAGGTCACGTGCAGCAAGCAAAATCCATTCGGGGTCAATTTTTGCCAAAGTGCGTAAATATACCTGAGACGTTTCGACCATTTCAAAGGCCATAACCCAAGAGGTATTGGTTTTGTGCAAAGTACTTGCCGGAAAAACTTTTGCCTTTTGCTGACGTACAGCCATAAAGGTGTTGCGTTCATCAGTTTTATTAGCAATGAAAGATAATAAACCAGTCAATAATGCGCGATGCAAGTTTTCATAGTTTGCAGTTTTTTCATTAAAGCTGAGTTTTAAACCTTCCGCCAATTCAACCAATTGTTGATGTGTCTGTTTCCATTCACGTAAACGCAACCAACTTAAAAAATTCTGCTTTGCAAACTGACGTCGTTTATTTTCCGACATTCCAGCTTCACCTTTAGGATTTAGAGTATCCCAAAGTTTCAAATAAAACAGAAAATCTGAATCTGCTTCTTTGAACAATGCGTGTTTTTGATCGGCCTGCATTTGTTTGTCTGCTGGACGTTCACGTGGGTCTTGAACAGCCAAAGCACTGACTACCACTAAAATTTCTTTTAGTACGCCAAAATGAGCACCACCAATAATCATACGTGCTAAACGTGGGTCGATCGGCATACGTGCCATCATTTGCCCGATTTTAGTCAGCTCGCTTTTCTTTTCGTTCAGTGCCCCTAACTCAATCAAGAGCTTTCGACCATCATTTACAAGGCGGAAATCTGGTGGCTCAATAAAATCAAAGTTTTCTAGTTCACCCAACCCCAAACTTTGCATTTGCAAAATGACGGAAGCCAAGTTTGTCCGTTTAATTTCTGGTTCAGTAAATTCAGGACGGCTTAAAAAGTCTTCTTCGCTGTATAAACGGATACAGACACCAGCAGCAATACGACCACAACGCCCTTTACGCTGGTTTGCAGCCGCTTGAGAAATAGCTTCAATCGGTAAACGTTGAACCCGTGAACGGTAGTTATAACGGGAAATACGTGCAAAACCACTATCAATCACATAGCGAATATTTGGGACCGTAAGCGCTGTTTCAGCAACGTTGGTCGCAATAATAATACGACGTCCCTTTCCACTTGGACTGAAAATCTTTTGTTGTTCAGAAACCGCTAAGCGCGCATATAGAGGAAGAATTTCTGTATGTTTCGGTCCGTACTTTTGCAAGGTTTCTTGTAATTCACGAATTTCTTGTTCGGTGCTTGAGAAAATCAGAATATCGGCATATTCAGGATGACCTTTTGCCTCTGCATCCGCAAAACATTCTTCAACTGCTTGTACGACTGCACGCGGTAGATTTTCTTCAAAATCATCAAATTCGTCGTCGTCACTTCCGCCAATATTCATCTCGGAAATTGGACGATAAATTACTTCAACCGGAAAACTACGACCCTCAACTTCGAAAACTGGCGCATCGTTAAAATAGCTGCTAAAACGATTAACATCTAAAGTTGCCGAAGTCACAATGACTTTTAAGTCTGGGCGTTTTGGTAGTAATTGTTTTAAATAGCCCATAATAAAATCAATATTGAGCGAGCGTTCATGTGCTTCATCAATAATGATCGTGTCATATTTAGACAAATAACGGTCATTGCCTAATTCTGCCAGCAAAATACCGTCAGTCATTAACCTTACAATTGAGTCTTGCGAACCTTGTTCATTAAAACGGATTTTAAAACCAATCGATTCGCCAAGCTTTTCGCCGACTTCTTCAGCAATACGCTGTGACACACTACGCGCAGCCAAACGTCGTGGCTGGGTATGACCAATCATGCCTGTTAGGCCACGGCCCGCTAACATAGCAATTTGGGGAAGCTGCGTGGTTTTACCTGAACCAGTTTCACCTGCCACAATAATGATCTGATGCTTTTGAATTGCTTCAATTAAACGGTCAGCGTATTGAGAAACAGGTAAATCCTGATTTAGTTTAATTTTAGGTAAACGTTCAAACCGTTGTCTTACTTTGGCATTAGACTGTTCAAATAATTTCTCAATCTCTGCTGTATTCGCTTTTTTATCTTTACGTAAACGATTTAAACGGTAACGATCTCTCGCCATCACCCATTGATCTATATTTAAACCATTCTGCACAGACAAACTTTCCTGAAAATACACCAATCCGCTATTTTACGCTTTAATGACCTTAAGGTAAAACAGTTGATTTTTTATATATTTTTAATTTTTTACATTTTACCCTTGAATTTTAACTAAGTAGACTTCATGTTGTTAGGCAAGTTTCTTTTACTATAACTGTCATTTGATTTACATGTTTTTGCAGTCAAATCGAATACAGTGTTTGGGGACTTAAAAATCGTAAATTTATCACTTATTCAATTTTCCGATTTTAGTCATGTAAAAATACTATTTCCCCAATAAAGAATTTTTATTTATTCTACATCTCGTAAACAAGTTTAAATATAAACCTCAATCATGGAGACAATGATGAGCTTGATTAATACTGAAGTTAAACCATTCCAAGCAACTGCTTACCACAACGGCCAATTTGTTGAAGTTAACGAAACTAACCTTAAAGGTAAGTGGTCTGTTGTATTCTTCTATCCAGCTGACTTCACTTTCGTTTGCCCAACTGAACTTGGTGACTTAGCTGACAACTACGCTGAATTCCAAAAACTTGGTGTTGAAATTTATGCTGTATCTACTGATACACACTTCACACACAAAGCTTGGCACGACACTTCTGAAGAAATCAAAAAAATCCAATATCCATTAGTTGGTGACCCAACTTGGACTCTTTCTAAAAACTTCGACGTTCTTATCGAATCTGAAGGTTTAGCTGACCGCGGTACTTTCGTTATCGATCCAGAAGGTAAAATCCAAATCGTTGAACTCAACGCTGGCGGTATCGGCCGTGACGCATCTGAACTTCTTCGTAAAGTAAAAGCTGCTCAATACGTTCACTCTCACCCAGGTGAAGTTTGCCCAGCTAAATGGAAAGAAGGCGAAGCAACTCTTGCTCCATCTATCGACCTAGTTGGTAAAATCTAATCTCTAATTAGATTTTAAAAACCTAAAGAACCATCCTTCATCGGATGGTTCTTTTGTTTTGAATAAGCACATCACATTTTCTACTGATACTTTTACAATTCTGCCCTTCCCGATTACATGAACTTTGAGTAATGTCGAATACAGAACTGATGTTTTTTTGAGCTTAAGTAATATGAAATAAAAGGGGAAAAATTTATGACGAATACAGTGGCAGTCACTTCATGGAAATACAATGCAACATCACGTCATTTAAAAATATTTTATAGCGATGGTTCAGGCGACCTTTATCATCCTGTGCCTGTATTTATTTATGACAATTTACTACGCTCAACTGATAAAACTGCTTTTGTGCATAAATATTTAGAATTTGATTTACATTTTACGCGTCTATCTTTAGTGAACGCTTCTTAGCAGGAACAAAAAAAGGCCTGATTTGAACAGACCTTTTTTTAAAACATTGATGATGACTTTACTCAACTCATTTTGCGACCACAACACATAAACCAGCGCCAACAGGTAAAATAGTACTCATAAAAGTACTATCTTTTTTAATTAAAGAAAGTAAAGGCTTTACTTCAGCAGCATGTGAAATGACATTATCAATAATCAATACACCACCTTTTGGCTTGATAAGACGTTTTAAGTCGGGCCAATAATTCTCATAAGCATTGCGCTCAGCATCTAATAAAATGAAATCATAAGTTTCTTGAGCTTCTTTTAAATAATCGGCTGCATCTCCTACCCAAAAACTAACCATTTCACTCAACTCTAATTCAGTAACGTGGCGTTTTGCTTCCGCACTACGAGTTGCATCGATTTCGAGAGTTATAACTTGTCCATGAGTAGCCTGAGCTGCTTCTGCGAGCCATAAAGTAGAATAGCCTGTTGAGGTTCCAATTTCTAAAATTGTCTTAGCTTGCTGCATTCGAATAAGTTGAGAAAGCAGTTGGGCTGATTCGGCCTCAATATTACGATAACGCTGTAAGCGATCTGCCTGTTGGGCGTCATGTCGTTTAAAGGTGTCATATAAATCTGCAACTCTTTCTAAGAAAACAGTATTTGTCATACATTCACCCTTTAAATTGTTATTTTATATGACAGCCGTTTGGATTAAGTGCTTTGGACTAATTTAAACCGCGGTACGATACTTCCATCTACCACTTGAACGGTTTCAGTAAACATATCTAGTGGACGTACCCAAGTTGAATAATCACCATAAAGACACTGATAAACGACCAACTCCTCTTCAGTCTCACTATGTTTTGCCACAGAAAAAACTTGATAGAGATTACCTTTATAATGCTGATAAATGCCGCGTTGCAATGCCATGAAGCTACCTTTTAAAGTTATAATATAAAATCTTTACAGCCTTATAACATATATAAAATTTCACATATTTTCATTAAAAAGCATCTCAAAAATTAGAGTTAGAATTTAAATTGCTCAAATACTATGATTTATGTAGAAATAACGATTTTTTTCTTATAAAAGCATTCTATAACAGCTATAAATCTCAAAACAACATTCAAAAAACCGATTAAATCTATAAAAACATACTGTTTTACCTATTTTATGTTTTGACGTACTATGCATCTATTGAAAGAATTTGGATGCATTGGAGTAAAAACAGATGTTAGATCAAAACATTAAAACTCAATTAAAAGCTTATTTAGAACGTTTAGAAAGTCCAATCGAATTAGTTGCTGCTTTGGATGAATCGGATAAAGCTGCTCAAATTAAAGAGCTAGTGAGTGAAATTGCTGAACTTTCTGAGAAGGTGACTGCCCGTTTTGATGGCAACAATACACGCCGTCCAAGCTTTGGTGTGGCTAACGCAGGTGAACAACCTCGTGTGTTCTTTGCCGGCTTACCAATGGGTCATGAGTTTACGTCTTTGATCTTGGCACTGTTACAGGTGTCTGGTTATGCGCCTAAAGTTTCTGATGAAGTGCTGAACCAGATTAAAGGTTTAAACCTGAAAGCCAACTTCGATGTATTTGTATCGCTAAGCTGTCATAACTGTCCGGACGTGGTGCAAGCGCTTAACCTGATTGCCATTTATAACCCGAACACAACCGCAACCATGATTGATGGTTCATTCTTCCAAGACGAAGTGGAACAACGCAAAATCATGGCGGTTCCAATGGTGTTCCAAGACAACGAACACATTGGTCAAGGCCGTATGACCATTGAAGAAATCGTGGCGAAACTCGACACCAACTCTGCTGAAAAAGATGCAGCAGCGCTTAATGCCAAAGATGCCTTTGATGTATTGGTGATTGGTGGTGGCCCTGCGGGTGCAACGGCTGCAATCTATGCGGCACGTAAAGGCATTAACACAGGTATTGTGGCTGAACGCTTCGGTGGTCAGGTCATGGATACCATGGACATTGAAAACTTCACGTCTGTGCAAAAGACTCAAGGTCCTAAGTTTGCTGCCGAAATGGAAGCACATGTCCGTGAATACGATGTCGATATTATGAACCTGCAACGTGTCAGCAAAATCGTTGGTGCAGATCAGACTACAAATGGTCTGGTCGAAGTTGAACTTGAAAATGGTGCAAAGCTTGAATCAAAAACAGTGATCCTTTCAACAGGTGCACGTTGGAGAGAAATGAATGTACCAGGTGAACAAGAATACCGTACTCGTGGTGTAGCGTATTGCCCACACTGTGATGGTCCATTGTTCAAAGGCAAACGTGTTGCAGTGATTGGTGGGGGTAACTCAGGTGTAGAAGCTGCGATTGACCTTGCAGGGATTGTTGAGCATGTCACTTTGGTTGAATTTGACACCAAACTTCGTGCTGACCAAGTGTTGCAAAACAAATTGCATAGCTTGCCAAATACAACTGTGATTATGAATGCATTAAGTACAGAAGTGTTGGGTGATGGTTCACAAGTGACGGGTCTTAAATATAAAGATCGTGCGACTGATCAAGAGCATGTGGTAGAACTTGCAGGCATCTTTGTTCAGATTGGTTTGTTACCAAACACTGATTTCTTAAAAGACAGTGAGCTTGAATTAACCAATCGTGGTGAGATCATGGTGAATGACCGCAACGAAACCAATGTGAAAGGTGTGTTTGCTGCGGGAGACTGTACGACAGTTCCGTACAAACAAATCATTATTGCCACAGGTGAAGGTGCTAAAGCATCACTCTCTGCATTTGACTACATCATCCGTTCTGGGCAGTAAAATCATCAAACCATAATTATTTAAATCAAGCCTAGCATTACAAAATGCTAGGCTTTTTTAATATTAGAGTTACAACTCTTTAACAATTTTCGATCTTTATTAATTAGTTAGTTTATGTTTATATTTTAAACATCCATTTTTTGGATGCCTTAAATTAAAAAAGGAAAAACACAATGAATAAATTACTTGTTGCTTTAGGTCTTGCTGCGACCGTTGCTCTTGTTGGTTGTAATAAAGATAAAGCTCCAGAAACAGGTGCGACAACGGGTGAACACTTAGAAAATGCAGCTCAACAAGCAAGTGCAGATATCAAATCTGCTGGTGACAAGGCTGCAGACGATATTGCAACTGCAACTGATAATGCTACTGATAAAATCGATGCTGCTACAGATCACGCTGCTGATGCAACTGCTAATGCCGCTGCTCAAACTGAAGCGACTGCACGTAAAGCAACTGCTGATACAGCTCAAGCTGTTGAAAATACCGCTGCTGAAGTAAAAAAAGATGCTCAGCACTAATCTCCAGAATTAAAAAAGCCCCTGTTCATACAGGGGCTTTTTTTAGGCTTTAAAATCTTTTATGAAATTAAACCTTCATCACGCATCGCAATTTGTACAGATTGACGTTCTGCTACTTTATTACGCAATGCAATAATATGCTTATAAGGCGTTAAATCGTGCTCAATTGAGTTTGACCAATTTGTTAAAACAAATAGATAAGCATCTGCTGGACCGAAATTATCATTTACCAAATAATCGTAATCAGATTCAGATAAATAATTATCGATATATTTTAAAAGGCGATCAATTTCTGCATAAGCTTTGGTTTTTTCATCAGTTGTTAAAGGCGTCCCAAAGAAGACTGCATAAGCATCATGTAATTCAGAGTTTAAATACCCCAACCACTCCAATACTTTCGCACGACCCATACCAGATGGCGGAATTAAATCCTGCTTAGGATCATGCTGAGCAAGAAACGGTAAAATCGCTACATTTTCAGTTAACATCAAACCCGGATTAATTTCTAAAGCGGGTACATATCCCTTCGGGTTAATCTCGTAATAATCCGCACCTTTTTCTGTTTTATGTGTTTTTAAATTTACCCGTTCTAAGTCAAAATCAACATTAATTTCATTTAAAATAATATGTGCAGCTAAAGAACATGCGCCTGGCGAATAATATAATTTCATATCTGATCCTTGTTATCTCATATTAACGTTTTAAATTGCTTCTAGAAAACCTGCAAGGTTTGCACAATTCTTTAATTGTAAAAAAGCGTAAACTTATAAAATACTTACACCATCTAATATTCTTGAAAAAATCATTCCTTGCAAGTTGTCTTGCGTGACGATTGTTTAAAATATGATAAAACACATTTGCGTCACGCAATTTTTCCGTTAATTACGCTTAAAAAGCTGGCTAAGCCAATTCATTAATTCAGATAAGAAATCAAAAATACCATTTTTCTTATCATCATCGGGATGGCTTGAGTCTTTTCCATTTAAATCTAGATCTACAATTATAGGGTCATGATCCGAAGAACGATAAGCATCTTCACCATAGAACAATGCCTTTTGCTCATCCTTTTTATATTCTTCGTTGTAATCTAGAACTGTTGGCTCATCTGCATTGATATGCCATGCAAAGGTTCTGACCACTTTTGGATATAAAGCTGCATCAGCAATTGCATGGTCTAAGTTACCTGCTCCACCATTACCGTTAGCATCACTCGCAACACCAAAAACATAGCTATATGCCTGAGTGCCCTGACCTACTTTAGCGTCATTAAGCAAAACTTTATAGTTCGCTTTTTCAAACGACAAAATAGGCTCTTCTTTTGCGTAACTATTCATATCCCCTACAAGTAAAGCATTTTGCTTTTGCACTTGAGTTGGATTTTTCGCTAACCATTGCACAATTTGATCAACGGCTTTCACACGAGTTGGATTCCAGCAGCCTTGTCCATCTTTCTGATCGGCATCAGTAGAACTAGCATCCACCCCACTACAGCTTTTCGATTTAAGATGATTTGGAATAACAGTAAACGTTTTATTACCACGAACTGCTTGGAAACTTTGCGCCAAAGTTGTTCGGTTCTTGTCGCCCAAATCAAGCACAACAGGCTTATTT
The DNA here is from genome assembly GCF_025513915.1 of Acinetobacter sp. WU_MDCI_Abxb74. Classification (NCBI taxonomy): domain Bacteria; kingdom Pseudomonadati; phylum Pseudomonadota; class Gammaproteobacteria; order Moraxellales; family Moraxellaceae; genus Acinetobacter; species Acinetobacter sp. WU_MDCI_Abxb74. The sequence goes on along the minus strand of NZ_JAHPRP010000004.1, from coordinate 164,646 downwards.
AATGGTTTAACACGTTTGCTGTTATAGATAATGGCAACCGCAATTGCATCAGTACCTAAACGATCCAGATTTTCAGGAACAACGTATTTCCAATCACTACCTAAAGCTTTGGTCAAATTAGCAATAGCACTGTCTGGACCATAACCGTTGTTGGCAATTTCCATCAAACCGTATACATCGGCATCAATCGCTTTGAGTGCACTCACAATTTTACGATGCTGTTTATCAAACTCAGCTTGGGTCGTTGCACCACGTTCTGTTGGGAAACCTGTTGCGCCGTTGTCATAATTCAAAACGTTAAATGAAGCAACACGAATATGATTGGCATTTTTGGTAAGGACACTTTGACGCGGATTTGGTTGAGCAATAACTTCAGGTTGATTGCGCCCAAGCACAGGTTGCACACGCCAACCATTAAAACGGTACTCTAAAATACCTTCAGCATTTTTAAGTTGATAACCCGAGCGTAGCGTATTGGCAGCACTAAAATTACTTGGTAACCATGGCGTACGGTTTTGGTTGTTATAACCATCATCAAAAATAATTTTCGATAATAAGTTTTTCTGAGCTAGGGCTTTGGCTTCAGGAGACAGCGCAGGAAATAAATTGGTTGGAATATATAAACGGCCTAAACTTAGCGATAACTCACCATAGCGACCATAATTATAGTTCTCACTCACCGTTAAAGTCTGAGGTAATTTGACCAACATACCTTGATAACGCTGCGGAGAATTAATTGAGCCACCTGTTAAACTAGCAAACGGAAGTTCAAGGCTAATCGGCTGAACCTGATTTGCCATATTGCTATTACAGGTTTGAATATCTTGTTGTAATTGATCTATCTGTAGCTGGTTTTGATAGCTTGTTAAACGGCCACGTAAAATAACTTCATCACCAACTTGTCCGCCTTTCACAGCACTACTATTTGGAATATAAACAAAAATTGCATTGCTGACATGTGCACGTGCTTTCGTATCTGGCGTCTGAACATAAAAACCAGAGAATCCATTGGCATAACGATAGTCAGCTGTAATCACACCACGCACAGTATAAGTCTGGTCTTGAGCTGCGGTGGTTAAGTCAGCAATGGCTGTATCTGAGCTTGAACAACTTACCGTTTCAACAGGAGGCTGAGTTGTAGAACCCGATAAATTTGAAAAGTCATTTCGGTTTGTCCAAGCAGACCATGAATGGTCCAAATCAAATGCTGCTGTTGCATCAACACTTAAAGCTGGATTTTCTGTTTCAATACGCTTAAAACTATTTCCGAGGCTTGAAACTACCGTCCCCCATCCCGCTGCTGGGCGTTCACCAATACGGCCAAAACGGTCTACAGGCGTACCTTTATAAACAAGTACAACTGCATCATCTCCATTAAAAGATAACGCTGCAACCTGATTAACTTTGCTTCCAAGTTCTGTTTGCAACTCAGAGCGACCCACCAAAAACTTCTGCTTACTGGTTAACGTGCCTTGTAAACGAAAAGCCACTGTCTTTGCTGTTCCACCATTATTAAATTGTTGAATCTCATAATCAGCTAAATTAACTGTAGCACCATCTGGATTATAAATTTCCAAACCTTTTTTATTGCTGCTGCCATCAACATATTGGCTAAACATGAGCTGTGCCTGAGCAACAGAACTATATGAAAATGCGCCTAATGCACTTAAAAAGACAGAAAGTGTTCTTAATTGAAAAGTTTTCATGAGTAAAAATGTTCATTTGAAATTTATATAGATTCATAGATTAAATATTGAACATGACATCTACATGAAGAAAAACACCGAAACATTTGACTTGACCACCCGAAGACTTAAAATACCGCATTTGAATTTCAATATTGCCAAGGTTATGTCGATCGATCAGTTAGAAACGCAAATTGCAGACTTAGACAATTTGCCTGAACACCGTGAAATTGTGACGTTTATGCGTCGTTCAGCACCACTTAATACGTCTCAACGCACGGCATTAGAACAACATCGCGATTTAATTTTGGAATATCCTGTTGGCGACTTACGTCAACACTTCGAACACCCAGAGCGTCCTTTAACTGTTGAAATCGGTTTTGGTATGGGTCGTTCGTTAGTACTTATGGCAAAAGCGAACCCTGAACGTAACTATGTGGGTATTGAAGTCCATGTACCTGGTATTGCTCAATGCCTATATGAAGCAGGTATAGCCGAAGTTAAAAACTTACGTGTACTTGATGCAGACGCGATTCAGGTTTTACGTGAAATGCCAGATAACAGCATTAACTGCGTACAACTTTACTTCCCTGACCCTTGGCAAAAGAAACGTCATTTTAAACGCCGTTTTGTTGCCCATGAGCGTATGCCATTGGTTGAACAAAAACTTGAGCTTGGCGGTACGTTCCATGCTGCAACAGATTGGGAACCGTACGCAGAATGGATGCTTGATGTATTAGATAACCGTCCAGACCTTGAAAACTTGGCAGGTAAAGGCAACAGTTACCCTCGTCCAGAATGGCGCCCAGTGACCAAGTTCGAACGCCGTGGTATTGAGTCAGGCCATAAGATTAATGACTTTATTTTTAAAAAGATTAGGTAAATAATAAAAAGGCTTAGAATCACTCTAAGCCTTTTTTCTTTTGATTATAAAAAATTATATAAGTAAAAAATCTATCTTATTCACTGCGCCAATCTATTCATTTCTTCTTTCCAATTAATCATTGCCAATCGAGCCAAATCTAGATATTTATAGAAATACTTACTTGTCACACTAAAAATCGATAAGGACAACACATGCTAAAAATTTTAGGGCGTGATAACTCAATTAATGTTCGTAAAGTCTTGTGGCTCTGCGAAGAATTAAATCTTGAATATGAAAGAGAAGATTGGGGAAGAGGCGTTCGTTCAGCACAATCGCCTGAATTTTTGCAATTAAACCCAAATGGACAAATTCCTGTTGTTTTAGATGGTGATTTAGTCCTTTGGCAGTCCAATAGTATTATCCGTTATCTAGCAAATGCCTACGATAAAGAAAAACAGCTTTACCCTACTCAAGCGAAAGAAAGATTTTTTGTAGACCAGTGGCTTGATTGGCAAGCGATCGAGCTGAATAACAGCTGGACTTATACGATTATGTCTCTGCTGAGACATTCACCAAATCACCAAGATCCAAATTTATTACAGCAAGGTATTGATAACTGGAATCATCATATGCAGATTCTTGATCAACAACTTGCAAAAACTCAAGCCTATGTTGCAGGTACAGAGTTCACTCTAGCTGATATTCCAATTGGTCTGTCTGTACAACGCTGGAAGGCAACGCCTTTTGACCATCCAACGCTTAACCATGTTGACCAATATTTTGAACGTTTAAATCAACGTGCGGGCTTTTTAAAATGGGGAAATAACGGCGAACCTTAATTTTTAAATAAGCTTTAAGCCGAGTGATGGCGTTGTAAGATGCCATCACTTAAAAGTTGATAGACATGTTTTAAATCATCTCGTTCTGCTTGAGCTAATAAGTTTTGATGCATAGCCAAGATATTTTGATCGCCTCGTACTGCTGGCCCTGTCTGCATTTGCTTTGGATCATTTTCAGTAGCTTTTTTTGCTGTTTCCACAATTAATGGATAAAGTAAACTAAAGTCGACCTGCTCTTCATCTGTAACCTGCTTTGCCATGTCAAAACAATAATTACTAAAATTACAGGCAAACACTGCCGCCAAATGCAAAGTTAAGCGCTGTTTCGAGGTGTATTGATATACTCGACTACTTAGGCTATTTGCTAAATCTGAAAGTAAGATTAAGTCATCTTTATAAATTGCTTCAACAAACAACGGCGTTGCAGACCAGTCAACCTCTCTTTCAAAGCTAAATGTTTGTAATGGATAAAACACCCCTGCTTTTTCATGCACATGACTGATGACTTCAATATTGGTGCTACCCGAAGTGTGGACAATAAGTATTTTAGGAAATAATTCATGTACCTGTTTTGCAAGCTCAGCAATTGCACTATCTGAAACTGCCAGAATAATTAAATCAGTTATTTGAAAATCTTGAAGAGACTGACATGCTTTGGCTTGAATTTTCTCTGCAAATTTTTGGGTTTTCTCAAAATCACGTGCATAGACTTGTACGATGTTATGCCCTTGAGCCAATAAAGCCTGTGCCAAATGAAAGGCAACTCGTCCACTTCCTATCAAACTGATTTTCATATTAACCCAACACTATTTATCTCTATAAAAAAAGCTTCTCAAAATGAGAAGCTTTTTTCAAATTAAAATAACTAATTTTTCATAAATCAGTCGATTATTGGGCTACTGAAAACTCAATACGACGGTTTTTAAAGCGACCTTCGTCAGTTGTATTTTCTGCAACGGGCTGATCAGAACCATGACCCTGTGCAACTAATTTAGACGCGTCTACACCTTTAGATGTTAAATAATCTACTACAGCTTGAGCACGACGTTGAGACAAAGCTTTATTTGCAGCAGCATTACCAGTTGAGTCGGTATGCCCGCCGACATTTAATTTGACGCTAGTCACTTTATTTAAAAGCGTTGCAGCTTGATCAAGAATGGCTTTGTTATCTGCTGGAATATCACTTGAACCACTCGCAAAATTAATAATTTGCAAGTTAAGCGCTTTCACCAAAGCATTTACATCGACATTGTTCGGATCAATTGAGCCTAGAGCAGTTTGCGAAGCAGTTAAACTATTGCTTACAGATTGCTCAGCTGTTGCTGGTGCTGTACCAACAACCTCAGTATGTGGCACCAATGCTTTTACTTTTGCAGTTAAAGCTTCTAATGCTGCCGCATCACCCGCTTTCAAAGTAATTTTGTCACCCACCCATTCTAAAGATGCATTTGGCACACCTTTTAATGCACCTAACACACCTGCAAGCGCATCTTTATCTGTAAATGAAGCCGCATAAGTTTGGCTTGTATCTACATTACAATCTTGATTTGTCGAAAAAACCTTCTTAACGTTGGTTTGTAGCGTTGCCAAGAAGCCTTGATCACCAATCCCAGCCTGACACTGACTCACTGCTCCTTTATCATCTGTACTTAAAGTTAAGCTAGCGGGTGCAGCAGCAGCTTCAACACCACTTGCAGCTGACGGTTCTGGTGCTGGTACAGCTTCTTTATGCTGACAAGAACGCCATAGCCAAGCAATGATAAGACCCAAAATAATTAGAGCAATAATGGGCAAAAACCCACGAGACTTACCTGTATTTTCAGTTGCTGCAGCTAATGGTGGAGCTGTTGAAGTTGAATGAGGAACCGAAGATAAGCCTGCACCAACACCTAAAGGCGCTAATAGACCCACTGCCCATGCTGGTAAATATGAACGAATAGTATCTGCATGTTGGCGCAAGTAATTCACAATACTTTGTTGATCATTTCCGGCAACATCTGAAATTGCATTAAGGCTAGGTTTAATTGCACTGTTGAGTGTACTTTCTATTTCATTATTTGGTGCTGTACCGCTTAAATGGGTAAGCACGGTATTCTTGATTTGGTCATTATGAGAAAAAAGGTCTGATAAAGAAGGAGCCAAACTGTTTTTCAATTGTCCGATAAGATCAGGTTTAGCAGCTAATAATGAAAGTAAAATTGGATAAAACTTAGATAAAGCATTCGATTTTTCGCCTAGGTATCCATCCTGTTCATCTAATAATATTGAAGATACTTTTTCTTTAAGCAATTCTATAGGGTTTATCGACATTGGTTATTCTCCCGAATCTTATACGTCGTAACCAGCAACTTTTGATTATTCAAATAGTTCTCTTTGCTGATAGTTTTTTATTCTAATCTTCCTTCAACCTTTTGTTGTTTTTTATATAATTTATATACAATTTTCCATCTAGTATTTACAAAACAGGCAGATCGTATTGATCTGCCTGTTTATATTTTAAAATTACTTTAACTAATCGTCTGATTATTTAGCAAAAGTCTGAAGCACTTTACCCGTTAAGGTTTGTCCTAACAAAGGGGTGTTTTTCCCTTGCGATAAAATCGTATCTTTGCTTACTGTCCAGTTTAAAGCAGGATCTACCAATACCCATCCGGCTTCATCTTCCCAACGTGAGGTCATATTGGCAACCTGCGCTGGCACGCTCGTTACTTTAGCAACCCATTCGAGTGGTTCGAATAAACCCTCATTAATGAGTTGAATCCCTAAAGATACATAGGTATCAAAAGCTGTAATACCCGGCTGAGTTTCTGCAAATGGCGCCATTTTTGCCGAACTGCTTAAAGGCTCATGGTGCGTACAAATTGCATCAATTACACCTTCTTTTAATCCTTGACGTAAAAGTTCTTTATCTTGCTCAGAACGCAATGGTGGGCGAACGTGTGCAAGTGAATTAAAACCGTCTATTAAATGTTCAGTTAAATGTAGCTGGTGCATTGCAACATCGGCAGTCACAGGTAAGCCCTTTGCTTTAGCAGCACGAATTAGGTCAACCGATGCACCACAAGACAACAAACCAAAGTGAGCTTTTACGCCAGTTGCTTCAATCATAAGCAAATATTTGGCAATCGCTACAGTTTCAGCAAGCGCCGGAATCATTGGCAGACCTTGGCGAGAAGCAATAAAACCTTCGTGTGTACATCCATCTTTAGCAATCTGTGGTTCTTCGGCATAGAACACAACCGTTAAGCCAAGACCCGCTGCATATTCCAAAGTACGAATAACCACATCATCATTTTCAAAAGCGGCGTTGGCATTTGAAACAGCAGTACAACCACCCTTTTTCAGACCAGCCATATTTGCAGGTTGTTTACCATTTAAGCCTTGCGTCTGAGCACCAATGATATGCATATGAATGCCACCATCAAGCCATGCCTTTTCAATCAAACCATGAATAAGCGCACCGTTGTCTTGTACAATCGGCTTTGAATCTGGTGGGGTAATGACATGCAGAATGCCATTAGCACGTGCTGCCTTACCTTCAGATTTAAGTGTACCGTGTTGCTGTTGGCCAGGTTCACGTAAACGTGCGCACAAATCAACCATGGTTGGCATTAACCATTTGCCTTGGCCATCAAGTGTTTGTTCAACTTGTTCTACTGGAGCAATCAGCTTGCCATTTTGAATATATACAGTTTGTACGTTGTCTGTTTTCTGGATTGGGTCTAACACACGTACATTTTCAATTTTTACAATACTCATGTGATCCATTCCTTACAACGTAATCGCTTCAATTAAACCTTGCTCTTGGAGTTGGCCTTGCATTGACAGTGCCAACACAGCCATACGTACAGCAATACCGTTGGTTACTTGTTTTAAAATAACCGACTGGTCTCCATCCGCAACACTTGAGTCAATTTCCACACCACGATTCATTGGCCCCGGATGCATCACGATACAGTCCGGTTTAGCCAAACCAAGACGTTCTTTGTTTAGGCCATACATTCGGTAGAATTCAGACTGTGAAGATAATGCTGGAGAGTCAATACGCTCATTTTGAATACGTAGAGCAATAATCACATCACAATCTGCGATCCCTGCATCCATGTTGTTAAACAAACGGACATGTTCGCCATATTCGGAAAAGCCCACTGGTAATAACGTATTCGGTGCAATCACACGAATATCTTTACAGCCTAGTGTTTGTAATGCAGCCACATCAGAACGTGCTACACGAGAATGTTTAATGTCACCAATAATGGCAACGCTCAACTCTTCAAACGGTTTCTTTGTTTCACGGCGAATTGTAAGCATATCGAGCATCGCTTGCGTTGGGTGGGCATGACGACCATCTCCAGCATTAATAATCGCGACCTTTGGACACACATCTTTAGCAATGAAATGTGCAGCACCCGAAGATGAATGGCGGACAACAAAAATATCGGCAGCCATTGCCTCAAGGTTCCAGAGTGTATCTCGTAGCGTCTCACCTTTTGATGTACTTGAACGTGCAATATCAATATTCAGTACATTGGCAGACAAGCGTTTTGCTGCTGCTTCAAAAGTAGTACGAGTACGGGTGGAGTTTTCAAAGAAAAGATTCATCACCGTCAACCCTTCTAAGAGCGGACGGTTAATTAAATTATTATTATCATCTAAAAAGCTTTGTGCGGTATCTAAAATCTTAGTGAGGTTTTCTTTTGAAAGCCCCTCAATTGTTAAAAAATGTTTTAAATTTCCGTCTTGATTGAGCTGAACCTGACTCGGCTGATGCAACGCTGCAATATGCATAATGGATTCCTATGGGTCGAATCGCGAAAACGTGCATAGTGTAGCTGAATTCCGCTCTTTTCGCAGAAGAACTTTACAGAATAAGGCCCTAAATTGACCAGAAAATTTAAGACCGTGATCTAGATTATCTCAATGCACCTATATAATGGTGCGGAACTTGTGCCCGATAAATGTCTTCGGCGGTGATTTCTGAATCTTCATCGGCTTTAACAACAGCAATTTTTTCTTTTTCAGAAGGCTCAGGTAGCGTGTCTACCAACATTTTTAATCTCTCAACGCATCGTCTTAAATCGTCATCCTCTGTTTCTAATGCCAACGCAATTACATACTTTGCGTAATCTTTATTTTGAATCACGTACATTGCATCTATTACTCGCCCTGTCACTCTACGCATACGTACATATATTTGTGCGGTTACTGAGAAAGCATCCGCATTAGCAATAAAACCATTCCCCATCATGTCTTTCATTTATAACATCCCCATCCATTAAAATTATAAAAATGGTTAAAAACCGACTATGTCTGTTAAATAAATAACCATCCATAATATCGGTCTAGCAAAATACATACCATTTTCAAGCTATTCCTCTTTAAAAATCAGTTTATTGGTTGCTAAATGATAGGTTGCAATAATTTAAAAACCTTTAGGCATCAAAATACGTTAAACTTTGCATCGTTAATATTTATATGTTTTGGTCAATCGAGTTTATGAATACCTCTTTACGTTTAAACCACTATTGGATTACTTGTGCTGATGGTTTAGAACCCCTCTTACAAGAAGAAATAGAACAACTTGGCACCAAAGTGACAGAACGTAAAGCAGGACGTTTAATCATTGAAGGGACGCTTGAAGAAGCTTACCGCATTTGTATGTGGTCGCGTCTCGCTTCTCGTGTTTTACTTCCTATTCATACGTATGAACTTGAATTTACGCATGATGCCCGTGATGTAGCAGAAGAGCTTTATGAAGGCGCAATGAGCTTTGATTGGTCGCTTATTTTTGCACCACAAAGTACGTTCGCAATCCGCTTACATGCAGAACGTGAAATTATGGTAAATACGCAATTTGCTACATTACGTGTAAAAGATGGCGTTGTTGATTCCTTTATGGAAGCTGTAGGTCGCCGTCCTAGCATTGACACCAAACAGCCAGAAATTACGATATATGCTTTGGCAGGTAAAACTGAACACACTTACTGCCTAGATTTATCAGGTGACTCACTACATAAACGTGGCTATCGTCGTTTTATGACGGATGCACCAATTAAAGAAAACCTTGCTGCTGCAATTTTACAAAAAGCTCAGCTCAAACAGCGTAATCCAGAGATTATACTTGACCCAATGTGTGGTTCAGGCACATTTATCATTGAAGCATTAATGATTTTAACTGACCGTGCACCAGGACTTGTTCGCCGTTTCGGATTTAATGGCTGGCATGGTCATGACCGCGACCTTTGGCTTTCAATTAAAGCAGAAGCAGCAGAGCGTCACGAAAAGGCACTTGAGTTACCTTTACCTAAATTTTATGCCTACGATGCAGACTGGGAAGCGATTAAAGCAACCCGTGAAAATATTATTGCGGCAGGCTTTGAAAATATATTAGGCCAGATTCAAATCGAAGAACGTACTTTAGCTGACTGGCCGGATTTTGCTGCTGAAGGCAAAACTGCATTTATTGTGACTAACCCGCCGTATGGTGAACGTTTAGGTGAAAAAGCTTCAAACCGTTCTCTATACCTAGGTTTATCAGCACTTTTACAAAAACATTTTCCAAATCAATATGCAGCAATTATTGCAGCTCAAATTGAACAATCTGATGTTTTAGCGTTTGAAGCACCTGAAACTTTACGTTTAATGAATGGTAAGTTGCCAATCTATATTCGTTTCGGTGTAATCAAACCAGAAAAAGTGAATCAACCATTTTTAGTAAATTGGCAAGCCCAACCTATTGAGATGGAAGAAGCACAAGACTTCGCTAATCGCTTGCAAAAAAATATGATTGCCTTGAAAAAATGGGCAACTAAAGAAAATATTTATTGCTTACGTTTGTATGATGCAGACTTACCTGACTTTAATGTCGCTGTTGACTTATATGGTGACCGTTTACACGTTCAGGAATATGCACCACCAAAAACAATTGATCCTGAAAAAGCTAAAAAACGTTTTAATTTAGCGCTTGCTGCGATTCGTGCTGTTACTGGTTTAAACCGCGATGCCATCTTTATTAAGACACGTGCACGTCAAACTGGTACAACTCAATATACGAAACAAAGTACGGCTTCAAAACGTTTTATCGTTCAAGAAGGTAAAGCTAAAATTTTAGTTAACTTGACTGACTATCTCGATACAGGTTTGTTCCTTGATCACCGTCAGATGCGTTTACGTATTGCTCAAGAAGCACGTGGCAAACACTTCTTGAACTTATATAGTTATACGTCTACTGCAAGCTTACATGCTGCGCTGGGCGGTGCTGCCAGCACAACAAGTGTAGATTTGTCGAATACCTACTTAAACTGGTCAAAAGAAAACTTCGTTTTAAATGGCTTAACTGTAGATCACCCAGATGAACAACACATGTTCTTTGCCAGTGACTGTTTTGAGTGGTTAAAAGAGGGTCATGAACAATACGACCTTATTTTTATTGACCCACCGACATTCTCAAACTCGAAAAAATTCTATGGTACATTCGATGTACAACGTGACCATGTTTCACTTATTAAACGCGCAATGAACCGTTTGCACAGTGAGGGTACGCTCTATTTCTCGAATAATTATCGCGGTTTTGAAATGGACGAAGAAATTGAAGCTATTTTTCAGATTGAAGAAATCACTTCTGAAACTATCGGTCTTGATTTTAAACGTAACCAAAAAATCCACCGTGCATGGAAAATCCAGCACCCTGCTCTAGATCAATATTAATGGAATCAGAGGTTATTATTACTTCACGGTTATAATAACCTCGCCATGAACATTTTTTGACTCAAAATCATATTTAGTAAATCGATCTGCTCTTTCAGGTAATGCAATCATTTCTAACTTCTTCTTTTCTTTATTATCAATAACATGATTCTGTTTTTGTTCTTGATAAGGAGAAAGTACGCTAGTTCTAAGCGCATTCCATCGAACTTGCTGTAAATAGTTATCTCCTAATGCCTGCCGCACTTGTTGTTGTTCTATCGCAGGTTTTTTGGCATCGTCCTGAGCTTTTGCAATAATGACGGGTAAAGACGTGGTTATCGCTCCTGTTTGAGTTGCAAGCGCACTTTCTGACATTGGTTGTGCTGCCCATGTATTTGATAATAATACAGATACACCGCTCAAAATTCCCAGCATATACCCTTGTTTATTGTTCATTTCATTCATCCTAAAATTGTTATTGTTTGTTATATCGAACAAAATTAACAATTTTTTGAGCATGTCGCAATGTTATAAATAAACTTCCCGACCATTAACATGGATCATTTTAAAATCTGATTTTTTTCACAGAGATTTTTGAATATTCAATTCGTTTTATAGATTGTTATCTCAGACTTGAACGATACCTCTAAATCACTTACTGTGATTTTATAATTTATTTGTATTTGATTTTATTTATAAGTAGACACAATACGAGGTGACATAATGCTTCAGCAGTGCTGCCAATTATTAGAAAATCTTCAACTTAAAGTCGCATTTATTGAAAGTGCCAGTTCTGGTTATTTGACTAGCCAATTTTCCATTCATAAAAATAGCGGTGCAGATATTTTACTCGGCGGTTTAGTCAGTTATGACCCCAGCATTAAAGTTAGTATTTTAAATATCAATCCAAAGTTAATAGAGACTTACACAGCAGAGTCACCACAAGTCACAGAAGAAATGTGTAAGCTGGGTCAAAGGTTATTTCAACAAGCCGATCTTATTGTAAGTTGTACTGGTCTATTAAAATCTGGAGGGAGTGAAACTCCAGAAAAGCCTGTAGGTACTTTTTTTATCTGCATTTCTTACCAAGAGCATATTTATCATTACCATTATTTTTTATCTGGCCACCCCGAACAAAAATTAAGAACATTAACTCAGAAAGTTTCAGATGCATTAGTTGCTTTACTCACATCAACAACACAAACAGCCTCACCATAAAAAAAGAGAATATGTTTCCATATTCTCTTTTCGGTTTTAGCAGAAAAAGCTTAGCTGAGTTTCATTTTATCGAAGACTAAATGCCCATTTTCGCCTTTAACCAAAATGGTATCGCCTGCGACAAAATCACCTGACAAGATTTTTTGAGCTAATGTGTTTTCAATCTGTTGTTGAATCGCACGTTTCAATGGGCGCGCTCCATATACAGGGTCGAAACCAGCATCAATCAATAAATCAAAGGCAGTATCATCTACAGTTAAACTCATATCACGATCAACAAGGCGTGAACGTAATCGATCCAACTGAATATCGGCAATGCCTCGAATTTGTGCTTTCTTGAGTGAATGGAAAATCACAAGCTCATCAATCCGGTTAATAAATTCCGGACGGAAATGCTGACTTACCGCATTCATTACAATGGCACGCACGTCATCATCTGTTGCACCCTCACCTAGCTCACGTACATCTTGTGAACCTAAGTTGGATGTCATCACAATAACTGTGTTTTTAAAGTCGACTACTCGACCCTGTGAGTCTGTTAAACGTCCGTCGTCCAACACTTGTAGCAAGATATTGAATACATCTGGATGCGCTTTTTCAACCTCATCAAACAACACCACACTATATGGTTTACGGCGAACAGCTTCAGTTAAAACCCCACCTTCTTCATAACCCACATATCCTGGAGGCGCACCAACCAAACGGCTGACCGAATGTTTCTCCATGAATTCACTCATATCGATACGAATCATGGCATCATCACTGTCAAACAAGAAGTTCGCTAGCGCTTTTGTTAACTCAGTTTTACCAACACCTGTTGGCCCCAAGAACAAGAATGAACCACTTGGACGATTCGGATCGGACAAGCCTGCACGCGAACGACGAACTGCATTCGAAACGGCAACCACAGCTTCATCTTGCCCTACAACGCGGTCGTGTAAAAAACCTTCCATATTAAGTAGCTTTTCACGCTCGCCTTGCAGCATTTTCGCAACTGGAATTCCGGTTGCAGCACTCACGACTTCAGCAATTTCATTTTCAGTTACTTTAGTACGAATAAGTTTTGGCTCTTCGTTCTCTTCTGCAACTTCATCTTGCTCAAGTTGTTTTTGAAGCTCTGGAATTACACCATACTGTAAACGTGCTGCTTCAGCCAAATCACCCTCACGCTGAGCCTTTTCAAATGCAATACGCGCTTTATCAAGTTCAACCTGAGCTTGTTTAGTACCTTCTACAAGAGTCTTCTCAGATTTCCAGATTTCTTCCAGATCGTTGTATTCTTTCTCGACTTCAGCAATCTGTTTTTCAAGATGAGTAACTTCGGCTTTACTGCCTACATCTTCATCTTTTTTTACAGCTTCCAATTGCATTTTCAACTGAATTAAACGGCGATCGAGCTTATCAAGCGCTTCTGGTTTGGAGTCAATTTCCATCTTAATACGAGAAGCTGCTTCATCAATCAAGTCAATTGCTTTGTCTGGTAATTGACGATCTGTAATGTAGCGATGAGACATTTTTGCCGCAGCAATAATCGCTGAGTCTAAAATCTGCACACCATGGTGAGTGGCATATTTCTCTTTTAGACCACGTAAAATCGCAATGGTATCTTCAACACTTGGTTCATCAACCAACACTTTTTGGAAGCGACGCTCTAATGCAGCATCTTTTTCAATATATTGGCGATACTCATCTAAGGTTGTTGCACCTACACAACGCAACTCACCACGCGCTAAAGCAGGTTTTAACATATTACCTGCGTCCATTGCGCCATCACCCTTACCTGCGCCTACAAGTGTATGTAGCTCGTCAATAAACAGGATGATTTCGCCTTCATGTTTAGCCAAATCTTTTAAAACAGCTTTCAAGCGTTCCTCAAACTCACCACGATATTTAGCACCAGCAAGTAATGAACCTAAATCTAATGATAAAACTCGTTTGCTTTTTAAGCCTTCTGGTACTTCACCATTTACAATACGCTGTGCCAAACCTTCAACAATAGCGGTTTTACCAACACCCGGCTCACCAATGAGTACAGGGTTGTTTTTTGTACGACGCGATAAGACCTGAATAGTACGACGAATTTCATCATCACGCCCAATCACCGGATCAAGTTTTCCCGCTAAGGCACGTTCAGTTAAATCAATCGTATATTTATTAAGTGAGTCACGCTGATCTTCGTGATTATTACTCATGACTTTGTCACTACCTCGAATATGTTCAATAACTTTACGTAAGCTGTCAGGAGTTACACCTACGGCACTTAAAATATTTTTAGTTTCGCCTGTCTCTGCTAAGCCTAATAGAACCCAGTCAGTTGATAAAAATTCATCACCCGCTTTTTGCGCATATCTATCTGCCAGATTAAGCGCTTTAACAGCTTCAGGGTTTAAATTGACATCTCCAGTCGGATTCGCAATGATCGGAGCATCTTTTATAGCTTGCTCAAGCTTTTGTTTAAGTTCAGGTAACCGTGCACCTGCTTGTTGCAACAAACTAATATTTGATGGCTCTTGTAATAGGGTAGACAAAATATGAATACCTGCGATCGCGGTATGGTCTTTACCCATCGCTAAAGATTGAGCATCTGAAAGGGCTTGCTGCAAGCGGTTTGTAAATTTTTCAAAACGCATTCTTGTTATTCCTCACAACAAATTTGTACTTGTCTAATAGATGGGAACACTTCTTCGGATTTCAAATAAATTTTTATATATTTTTCATAATGTTATTAAAATAACAATGAGTAAAACTCCATTATAATATGGGTTTATGAATGACCTATTTCAAGTACATTTTGTATAATTTTTAAGAGAAAGCAAAAATGTCATGTTTTTATCTGAATTTTTATAACAAATGGCAATTTGAAAGCTGTGATATTTTTAAAAGTTATAACTGTTAAATATTAAAATAATTGAAGGCAGCCTTTATTTAAAAAGACTGCCTTAACAAAATGATTAATCTATTGATGAAATGGGCATTTTGCTTGTTCTGTTTTTTCTTTGGATAAGTCTGGCGTTGACACTGGACGACGTTGATGTTGCTCCTGAATAGTAGGGAACACAGATGTAAAGAAGTTTGACCAACCACCAGTACGTACTCTTAACAAATTATATTGCTCAGGTGATGTCACAGCTTGAGCAAATGTTTCTGGGTCAGCTACTGTTATTGTTAAAATATTAGATGAACTACCTTGACTAAATTGCTTCAGGATAGCTACAAGTTCTTTAACTCCAAAGTCTTCACCAATATTAAAATCTGTAGGTGCTCCATCAGCCATTAAGTCTGTGCCGATACCATCAAAACCTTGTAAAGCACGGCTAAACTCAACTTTTTGATGATCAATTTCCAAATCTGCTGGACTTGGTGATGGACTTAGATCAGAAGCTACTGTCGTACCTAAACGGCGACCATCAGCACTCGCACCATTCCATGCCCCCATTTCTACATGATTTTCAAAAGTTCCTACACCCGGTTGAATCTGAATACCAAATGGATGCTCTGTTGAACCATAGCGTACAGCCAAACTTTTAAGACTTTGTGCGAATTGTGGCCATGGATGAGTAAATGTCTTGACTGATATCTCAGCAATCATTTTAACAATCTCATCACCTAGTTTATCAACTTCAGAACTCCCTCGCCCATAACGTGGTTGTGCCAAAGCAATTTCACGTAAGCGCTTATAACGATCCGCTTGAGCAGCAATACGGGCATGGCCAGCTAAATTGCTAATAAATGGCTCAGTCATTTTATATCCCCAGTCACAGCACAGACACTCTAATAGTTCAGGCAATGTAGTAACTGCAGTTAACGGGTCAAAAACCATCGCCTTAATGGCATACAACGAGTTAATCGTATTACTGAGCGAGATATAACACGGTCCATAAATATTATATTTAGCACCGCCACTATAAAAATCTTGCCCTTTAGCCAAGCAGTCATCCATCAAGATATTTAGAATTGGAGATGGACAAATATCTGTATTGGCACCGTAACCTAGAATTTGCCCATTGAATGCCTTACGATTGAGCAATTCAAAATGCTGTTTGTATAACTCTAATAATTCTTCAAAACTATCAATCTGATCGGCAGGTTTAGTATTTAATGAAACAGTTTGCCCAAACAGATAACTTTGTCCAGCACTTGAAATTGTTTTACCCTGATTTAGTGCACACTCCAACGGCTGTAAAGTTGAGAAACCACCTAAAGAGAACCAGTTTTCGCCTGGGAACTGAGGTTCATAACAACCATCGCAAGCATAATTTTGAGCTGAACGAATATCGACTTTAGAATTCCAAGTTGGCAAATTAGATAGGGCATCTCCCCCTACACCATTTCCACTCTGGTGAAGACTAGGAATGAGTTTTTCATCATTTAATAAAATCGGATGAGCGCCACCAGACAAAATTGCATGGGCAGCTTCTTCTAAAATATCTTCAGGAATATCTTTTCGGGTTCTTAAAGACAAACACGGGGCATTTAATGGTAAGCGACCTGATGCACGAATGAATAATTTGGTGACCTCATTGTAAGCTGGTTTGGTTTTCAAAAAATCTGCTTCACCATCAGCTACTGTGCCACCCACTGTAATCTGTTGAATCCATTGCCCCAATGATGCTCCTTGAGGATAAGGGCCTGAACTGCCACCCATCGCAAGATTACCGAAAGGTTGATGATCTTCCATAAAAATACGGTTCTGCTGTACTTTTTCATCTAACTTAATATAGAACGCATCGATAATTTCTTGCGCTTCTTCAAGCGTAGCCGAATGGTTGTCCAAGAAAGGTTGCAACAGTTGATCCATTCGTCCAAATGCGGTTGGTTCCCCATTTAAATGCAAACAGCTATGCAATGTAAAAATAAATTGAACTGCCTCAATAAATGTCTCTGGTTTATCCTTCGACAACTTTTCCATTCGATGACCAATCGCAGTTAAATTATCTTTTTCAAATTTTTGTCCTTCTTGCATCTGCCCTGCAATTTTAAATGCGAGTTTTGAGTAATTTAAAAAATATTCAGAAATACCTTTCAATGCCAATACTGAAGCTTGATAGAAATCTTTCTTCTCTGGAGTCTGAGCATTATTTGCATGTTTAGCAATTTCTTGTTGTAGACCAGCTAAACCTAAATCTAGTGCTTTTTTATAATTCGGAATAACATGCCCTACACCTGAGGCTTCACTTAAGTTACGCAGAAAGCCCTGAAGACGCTCCTCCTCAGATAAATATTTCATTACATAGCGGCCTTCACCCAAAGTCAGGTTTGGCATAGCTCCAACAATAATTTCATCAGGCATAATGCGATACGTATCTGATCCATAAATGACCTTACCTTCACATTCACGTCTACTCGAATAGGGAATCATTTCACCATTTTTTAATAATATTTTCCGTCCACGGAAACCATATTTTTCTGATGAGAATAACTGTAAGCTTAATCGGATGGCCCAGCCTTTACGTAGCATAATTGATAAACCCATAATATTTTCAGGCTTATCATGGATATTAAACTGGTTAATGTAATAATCTACACCTTGCTCAATTTCTTCTTGTTTTCGATTGAAATACCAGTTGTCTTGCCATAAAGAAAATGTATTCTCTAGTAGACTTAAAATACGATTAGAAGGTGGATTAAAAAAATCACTATGGGGATTTAGCCCAGTCGCCATATTAAAAAGATAATTACTGTGGTTGTAATACATTAACCCATTATCAGAACTGTTCGTATAATGTCGATCAAAACGCGTCCAGTCCATACCTGGGAATGACTCCCAATCCATGTTGTCGTTGTCGTTGTCGTTGTCGTTGTCGTTGTCGTTGTCGTTGTCGTTGTCGTTGTCGTTGTCGTTGTCGTTGTCGTTCAGATAATTAAAATTATTTAAATATTCTGGAGCATCGTCTAATTTTAAATCTTTTAAACTCGGAACATAGAAGATACCGCCCAAGTCTGAGTGAAGATTATTGAATAGACGATCATTCATGAAGCCTTTCATGGAATCTTGTCTTGGTCCAATTTGGTTTGCCATCACTTCTTCTAAAATGGCAGCAGTTTTTGCAAAACCAGCAAAGTAAATCCCTTCTTCATCTGCTTTAGTTACCGATTTGGGTACTCTAAAACTTGAATTTGCCTCAGCACGGCCAAACGGTAAGCCCAGACGCAAAACAGGTGTAGTATTTCCATTTTCATCTTGCACACGAGAAGCTTTAATGTGCGAACGGCTATCACGGTCTGGAATAATCGTGTCGTCAGTTTTACGTCCAATCAAATCTTCAATTTGATCTTCCGACATCATGTTGATTTGATCCCAGTTAATCAGAAACCTTTGAGATAAAATGTATGAACCACCAAAGTGCTCAATATCCTCTGCACCAATTAAAGTATGCTTTGCCAGTGAAATTGGATCAGACGGATTATTTAAGTTCTCAGAAAAACGACAACCTAGAACCTTACCATTGCGACCAGTTTTAGATTGTGAAGCAGTAACCTGACTCACTACTTCCTTAATATCTGAAGCTAAAAATTTCTTAATATATTCCTGTAATATCTTACATGCATTAGCATCATCACTTTTCACATGCAGCCAAATATCACCATTCGAGTTTTTAAAACTTTCATTAGAATCAGTAAAAACTTTTGAGATATTTGGATTTTTTTCTTCTGGATAATGTAATTGCATTCCTTTTGGTCGTGATAAACCATCTTTTTTACAAATTGCATCCCAGTTATCAAAAGATACTCCAATCGCCAAAGTTGTATTTTTACTAGAAAGTGCAGGATTCTTATTGACCTCTTGACGCACAGCTATCATTAACTGACGAATTCTTTCCCGTGTAATCTCTTTATTAAGCCAAACCGTACTAAAAATTGCATGGGGTGAAGGATAAACCAACCCACGTTGCATATATTTCCATACTTCAGTAAAACGATTTTCATAAGAGTTATTTAACATTATATTAAAGTCCTTTAAAATATTTATATAATAATTAGAATTTTGATTACAAATTTAACCAAAAAATCATTATTGACAATAAAAATTAAAATAACAAGATATTTAAAATAAAAGAAAAATACTAAGGATTAACAAATAATTTTAATAA
This sequence comes from Acinetobacter sp. WU_MDCI_Abxb74, assembly GCF_025513915.1. Lineage (NCBI taxonomy): Bacteria > Pseudomonadati > Pseudomonadota > Gammaproteobacteria > Moraxellales > Moraxellaceae > Acinetobacter > Acinetobacter sp. WU_MDCI_Abxb74. Next base: position 145,262 of record NZ_JAHPRP010000004.1, on the reverse strand, counting down.
AAAATGAGTTTAGAAAATTTAAAATATAAGATAAAAAATATAAAAACAAAGATGAATATATTAAAAAAATACTGAATTATTAAAATAAAATAACAAATAAAACTCATTGTTAAAAAAATTAAAATATCTCTTAATTAAAACTTACTGATATAATCTCTAATATTCTTTTATAAAATTATTGTTGTTATGCTAATAAAAAAACTCATCTCCACTTTAATTTTTACATCAATACCTTTTTACTGCTTTGCCGAGCTTCCCCAAGACTCCAGAAGAGCTGGCGGAATCGCAGTGATTCCTTTAACAAGTGATATTACTCGGGTCACCTTTCAACAAAAGCCAGTTTTAATCAGTCAGGAAGGCCAGCAGCGTTATGCTGTATTCGGTATTCCGTTATCTACCCCACTTGGTACTGTACAACTTGATACGAACAAAACCCCTATTCAAATAGAAGTTAAGTCCTATCCTTACGCTGAGCAACGGATTAAAGTTACTAACCAAGACTATGTGAATCCCAACCAAAGTCAGTTAGATCGTTATGCTCAAGAAGCGAAAGAACAAAATAATGTGTATAGCTCATTTACACAGAGTTCATGGCAAGCCCTACCAGCATTTATACGCCCAACTTCAGGGAAATTCAGCAACTCTTTTGGAAGAAAACGCTTCTTTAATGGTGAAGAGCGTGCACCCCACTCAGGTTTAGACATCCCTGCACCAGTAGGACAAAAAGCAGTTGCACCAGCAGATGGTGTTGTAATCCAAACAGGATCTTATTTTTTTAATGGTCAAACGGTATTAATTGATCATGGGCAAGGCTTAATCAGTATGTTCTGCCATTTAAGCGCAATTAAAGTAGAGAAAGGTCAACATATTCGCCAAGGAGAAGTTTTAGGCTTGGTAGGTAAAACTGGACGTGTTACAGGTCCGCACTTACATTGGGGTATGAGTCTGAATAATGCACGAGTAGATCCTCAGTTATTCTTAGGTAAAACGCACTAATTTAGTTTTTTTCGAAAATATTTAGGTGCATCAACATAACCTTCTCGCAAGTAAAACTGGTGCGCCAATGTTCTCTGTTCTCCAGAATGCAGTTCCATCCGGTCACATCCCTGCTGCCTTGCCAATTGCTCAGCCTGTTGTAAGAGCAAATGCCCAATACCTTTACTTCGTATATTTTCATCAACACACAAATAGCATACTTTGGCAAAGTCCCCTTGTAATGCAATTTGTGGAATAAAATAAAGCGATAAAAAACCGAAAATCTGGTCATCCTCTTCAGCAATCAAGATTACTGCTTTTGGGTCGTTATGTAAGATTTTAAATTTTTCTTGAATAAGAATTAGTGGCTGTGAGTAGCCCATCTGTTTAAGTAAATCGCATATTGCATGAGTATCTTCCCATTTAGCAAAACGAATATTCACTTTCATCCCCCCTCTTATTTTTTAGTTATTTTTGACAATAAAAAAGCCAACTCTAATGTTAGCTTCTTCTTTCTATCTATCAAAAAACTGCCTTATTCCGCTTCAATAATTTCGAAGTCATGGGTAATTTCAACACCACCATCGGAAAGCATTTTACTCGCTGAACAATATTTTTCAGCAGACAATTCAACCGCTTTCGCAACCTGTTTTTCTTTCACAGCTTTGCCCGTTACCACAAAGTGTAAGTGGATTTTAGTAAAAACAGCCGGAATTGTGTCAGCGCGCTCAGCTTTTAAATTACATACGACATTCGTCACATCTTGTCGAGATTTCTTTAAAATAGTCACAATATCAAACGAAGCACACCCACCAAGTCCCATTAATAGCAACTCCATAGGACGTGGGCCACGGTTTTCACCACCATACTCAGGTGAGCCGTCCATGATGATACTATGCCCACTATCAGATTTCGCTTCAAAAGCAACATTCTCTAGCCAATGTACACTTGTTTGCATTGCAACTACCTAAAAAAAATTATAAATTTAAGCAGGGTCTGTTGACATTTCATCTATGGATTGCGTTAGAGCTAAAAATTAATCCAAATAAGACGCAAAACCCAGACAATGGCAATCCTTTGTCCAGTTTTGTTATATAGTTTGTGAAATTTCAGCCATAATCTGAGTTGCCATTTAAGCAGCGCAGGCATAGCGCAAGACTATTTTATTTTGTACGTTCCGTTGTTAAGATCTATTTATTTAGAATGGCTAAATTTCATAGCTCTTGCTTGGTAACGTCTAAAAGAATTGTCTTATGTCGCAACCATCTGTGAAATGTCAACAGACCCTTGTTTTGTACACTAACATAAAATGAGTTGATAAGGAATTTCATCTCTTCTGTGTAATAGCTCATCTCGGGCTTGTGTGAATTGTTTACCCTATTCGGAACATATTAAGCATGACTTCAAATTTTTCACAACTCAGCACAGATGCTTTATCCCCGGGGCAACTACCTGAATCCGTTAAAGCATTGTTAAAACGTGCTCACATCAACAGATATCCAAAACGAACCACAATTGTTGATGCAGGAACAGAGTCGAAATCTTTATATTTAATTTTAAAAGGTTCAGTTTCAATTATTTTACGTGAAGATGATGAACGTGAAATTGTTGTTGCATATTTGAATCCGGGCGACTTCTTTGGGGAAATGGGGCTTTTCGAACCGAACCCTCAACGTACAGCTGAAGTTCGTACTCGTGATGTCTGTGAAATTGCAGAAATTTCTTATGACAACTTCCACGAACTTAGCAAACAATATCCAGACTTAAGTTATGCTGTTTTTGCACAGCTTGTTCGCCGTCTAAAAAATACGACCCGTAAAATGACAGATCTTGCATTTATTGATGTGTCTGGGCGTATTGCGCGTTGTTTAATCGATCTCTCTTCACAGCCAGAAGCAATGATTTTGCCAAATGGTCGTCAAATTCGTATTACTCGTCAAGAAATTGGCCGTATTGTAGGTTGTTCACGTGAGATGGTTGGCCGTGTACTCAAAACCTTAGAAGATCAAGGCATGATCCAGACAGATGGTAAAGCTATTCTTATTTTTGATGTTTCATTAGAAGAGGCACCTGTTACTGATGAAGAATTCGAAGATGAAGAATAAAATTTATTAAATTTTTAATAAAAAGCAAACTTCGGTTTGCTTTTTTTATATGCAACAATGAGTTAATACACAAAACTTACAAACTATTCTAATTTTATGATTTAAGTTGAATACATATTCTCCGTTAGGCTAACTCAAAATTTCCAAGGATTCCGCTGTATGCAATTTAACCCACTTAGTCGCACAGGCCTCAAGCTTCCAGAAATTTGTTTAGGCACCATGACATTTGGTGAGCAAAACTCCCAGCAAGAAGCATTTGAACAAATCAATTATGCTTTGGCACACGGTTTATATTTTTGGGATACGGCAGAGATGTATTCGGTTCCGCCAAAACCTGAAACTTATGGTGCAACAGAAACCATTATTGGCAATTGGTTTGCTCAAAATGGTCAACGTGATAAAGTCTTTCTCGCCTCTAAGATTGCCGGACCAGGCTTTGGAGGAACACACATCAGAGAAGGCCATACGCGCTTCAACAGCGATCATATTGCTAAAGCCCTAGATAACTCACTAAAACGTCTCCAAACCGATTATATCGACCTTTATCAACTCCATTGGCCTGAACGTCACACCAACTTTTTTGGTACGCTAGCTTATGGCAACCAACAAGCTCAAAATGATTACGACACCACTCCTTTAGAAGAAACATTACTTGCTCTACAAGAAGAGATTAACCGCGGGCGCATTCGCTATATTGGTTTATCGAATGAAACGCCATGGGGCACTATGAAGTTTTTACATTTGGCTGAAAAGTTAGGTGTAAGCAAGTTCGTAAGCGTTCAAAATCCATATAGTCTACTCAACCGTACTTATGAAATAGGTATGTCTGAAATTGCTAAATATGAAGATGTTGGTTTGCTCGCTTACTCTCCTCTTGCTTTTGGCTATCTCTCTGGCAAGTTTAGAAATGGCGCTCGACCAGCCAATGCTCGTGTCACATTATTTCCACGTTTTAGCCGCTACAGTAACCCTCAAAGCGAGTGGGCAACTGAGCAATATGCACAACTAGCAGAGAAACATGGGTTAAGCTTAACCCAAATGGCATTAGCATTTATCAAACAACAATTCTTTGTGACCAGCACAATTATTGGCGCCACTAATCTAGACCAACTTAAAGAAAATATTCAGGCATTTGAAATTGAATTATCTGCTGAAGTTTTACAAGGTATTGAGGCCATACACACCCAACAACCCAACCCTGCGCCTTAAATAAAAAACGGATGCTTAAGCATCCGTTTTCTTTATCTATAAAAAATCTATATCTTATTTACGGCTATTATAAACTGCCATTGCCGCAGGCAAGTTTTTACGCATTTCGCCAATACGCTGAGAGTTAGATGGGTGAGTAGACAAGAAAGATGAACCACCGCCACCTTCAAGCTTGTTCATTTTCTCCCAAAGTGTAATAGCTGCATTGGGATTATAACCTGCGCGCGCCATCAACATTAAACCACCTTGGTCAGCACGACTTTCCAAGCTACGAGAATATGGTAAGCCTACACCCACTTGCGAACCCAACTGAGCCGCAGCAGTACCAAGTTGGCCGACATTATTACCAGCATAGCTTAGACCAATGCCTAAAGCTAAATCAGTTAAAGCCTGAGCACCGATTTTACTTTTTGCATGCTCTTCTAAAGCGTGAGTCATTTCATGTCCCATAACTGCTGCAATTTCCGCATCAGTGAGGTTCAATTTATTGACAATACCAGTATAGAAGACAACCTTACCGCCTGGCGCCACATAAGCATTAATAGTGTCTGATTTCAACACTGCCAACTGCCAACTAAATGGCTGGCCAGTCTGGTTCATCTGGTTAGCATAAGGCTTTAGACGGTTGAATACAGAATTAATACGGTTATATGTACTAGAACTTGTATCGAGAGCACCCTTACCACGTGCTTCCTGCACCATTTTACTAAAACCTTGAGCCGATTGAGCATTTAAGGTCGCTGTATCGGCACCTGCCATATCAGCTACGGTTGCACAGCCAGAAATGGTCATCACACTTGCAGCACACAAGCTTAAAAAGAGTTTTTTATTCATAACATGGATCACCTAAATCGTTAAAAAAGCTGTTTATTCTTTTACACTTATTATAAGAAATACTGCTCACGCTTTGAATGTCTCATTTCTTCATGATCATAGTATTTATGTAACGATCAAGCAGATAAAGTCATCAAATAAATCCAGAAAATCAAACATATTATATTTAAGCCAAGATAGACATGACTTAAGGTCTTAACTTTCTCTTCAAGATTAGGACTTTTCCTTTTCCAGAGTAAATAGCTATTTTGTATGAAAACAACAGGAATTAACAGGCATGCGAACAATACTGACAAACTCATAAAAGCAGTCATAAAGAAATCTTTATGATATGTTTGTCCATAAATGACTAACATCGCTAATGTTGGTGAACCACCTATAGCAAATAAAAAAGAATAAAAAATTGTTTTTGAAATAGTTGGTTGCAGCTTCATCCTGAGCCCATCATTCCTTATCTATATATAACGTTTTAATCTGAATCGAATAAAACAAAAACTGCACTTTAGTCGCGTATAAAAAAAGCCCCCCTTTCAGGAGGCTTTTCAATCTTTGCCTAATTAAGCAGAGAATGGATGACGTAAAACAATTGTTTCTGCGCGGTCTGGACCAGTTGAAACAATATCAATCGGACATTCGATTAACTGTTCAATACGCTTCACATATGCCAAAGCATTTGCTGGTAATTGGTCGATACTGGTTAAACCAACAGTCGACTCGCTCCAACCAGGCATAGTTTCATAAATTGGTTTCAAGCATTCAAAAGAAACCGCATCAGAAGAACCTACACAACCTGAATCTGTATTTTCATAGCCCACACAGATTTTCACTTCTTCTAAACCATCTAAAACGTCAAGTTTAGTTAAGCAAATACCAGAAAGTGAGTTTACATCTACAGAACGGCGAAGGATTTCAGCATCAAACCATCCGCAACGACGTTGACGACCAGTAGAAGCACCAAACTCATGACCTACTGTACCCAAGTGTTTACCCACTGGATCACCAGCATCAGCTGCTGCATCGTAAACCAATTCAGTTGGGAATGGACCAGCACCTACACGAGTTGTATAAGCTTTAGTAATACCTAATACATAATCAAGATGTAAAGGTCCCATACCTGAACCAGAGCTTACGCCACCAGCAGTTGTATTTGAACTTGTAACATATGGATAAGTACCGTGGTCAATATCTAGAAGTGAGCCTTGAGCTCCTTCAAACATTACAGCCTTACCTTCTTTGCGATAGTCATGCAACACTTTAGTAACATCAACTATTAATGGAGCAAGAACTTCACGCCATTGGTTGCAAAGAGCCAATACATCTTCAAATTTAACAGCTTCTACACCGTAGAACTGAGTTAACTGGAAGTTATGTAACTCAAGCATTTCAGACAGTTTTTCTTCTAATGCTGCGCCACCACGAACAAGATCAGCAACACGCACTGCACGACGAGCTACTTTATCTTCGTACGCAGGGCCGATACCACGACCTGTAGTACCGATTTTAGCATTACCACGTTTCTTTTCACGCGCCTGATCAAGTGCAATGTGGTTAGGCAAAATGAGTGGACAGTTTGGAGAAATACGAAGGCGTTCTTTAACAGGAACTCCTTCCGCTTCCAAAATTCCCATTTCTTCAATTAACGCGGCTGGTGAAAGTACCACGCCATTACCAATTAAGCACAATACGTTTTCACGTAAAATACCTGATGGAATGAGGTGCAATACAGTTTTTTTACCACCTACGACAAGAGTATGACCTGCGTTATGTCCGCCTTGATAACGTACTACCGCAGCCGCCTGATCTGTGAGCAGGTCGACGATTTTACCTTTACCTTCGTCGCCCCATTGGGTACCAAGTACCACAACATTTTTGCCCATAATAGCCTCATTACATCATGCTGTTAAAATTGAGAGCCGCCAGTAAAACTTACTGGTGGCGATTAAATCTTTTCAATATTCCATTGTCCATTTTGCGACACAAGTTGATGTGTAGAATAAGGAATAGAATTTAAATCATCATTACCGAGCAATTGAACCACACGTAAACCTTGAGCACGTGCATTAGAAATTGCTTTGAGTAAATCCTGTTCTGTACCTTTTGGAGCAACAACAGTTTCGATCTCTGCGAACTGATTTGCACCTAAGGCATATAAATCACAACTAAAGCCAGTAGCAGGACGTGCGCGACCAAAATGCTCACCAATACCATCGTAACGACCACCCTGCGCTAACGGCGCAGCACGGTTCGGCGCATAGACTGCATACATTAAACCAGTGTGGTAGTGGTAACTACGTAGCTCTACAACATCGATACCGATATTGAGATTTGGCCAACGACCTTTAATTTGCTTAAGCGTCGTTTTAAGTGCATCTAATGCTGACTTAAATTCAGAATCTTGCAAAATATTGGCACTTAAATTCGTCTGTAATGCTTCTAGATCACTAGAATAACGGCCAAGCGCATAGAAATCAGAACCCATATTCAGGCTTTGAGTAAATTCTGCTAACTCTGGTAACGCTTTTCTTTGATAAAGATCAGACAGCTCATGTTCTTCATTTTTTGGCAGTCCAGCATACTTGACTAGACTACGGAACAACCCTACATGGCCCAAATCTAAATGCGCGCCTTGCAAAGTATAGATGTTCTCAATCAACCCCAGCATAACACCGACCATTTCGACATCAGCTTCGATACTGTCGTGGCCATATAACTCTGCACCTAATTGTAAAGGTGCACGAGTAGCATTGAAATTTTGTGGTTTAGTATGTAATACAGTCCCTGAATAACAGTAACGTGCAACGCCTTCAACTGGTCTTACATGTGCATCAATACGTGCAACTTGTGGTGTCATATCAGCACGAACACCGAGTAAACGGCCTGAGAGCTGATCAATAACCTTAAAAGTTACTAAATCTAAGTCTTGATTTGATTCTGATAATGAAGACAACGATTCAATGTATTCGATAAATGGTGTATATACCAATTGATAACCTCGCACCGCGAGGAAATCTAAAGCTTCACGGCGAAGTTTTTCAATGACTTGTGCCTGTTCCGGCAATACATCTGCTACCCCGTCAGGCAGCAACCATGTCTCTGAAATGGTCATATTTCAAGCCTAAAATCTGATCAACGTGGAACGACCCCACATAAAAAAATCGGGAACACACCCGATTTCTCTTAGTGTAGCATGATACTTTCTGCCATGCACCTGACAATTTGCATAAATCTTTCTGAATAAACTCTAAAGTCAAAAAGAAGTTTTCATGAATTAGTAAATGGATTCAATATCTTACTATCACTCACTTAAATTATAATCAAAAGTTCTTCGACCAAAGAAAGGGCCAATAACTGAACTATCGCCTTGTTTCCAATTCACCAGATTTAATCTTTGAATAGCTTGAGCTGCTTGAGTATTAAAAGCAAAGCAACCTTTTTCAAGATTTGCGATTTTTAGTTTCTGTTTTAAAGCAATTGATGAATACACAGGGTTAAGCGGGTTATCTTCTATAGAAACAAGATGAGATTTCTCATATGCCAAACTTCTATCAGCATTCCATAAGCTGCTTGATACAAAATCGATCAAAGCAGACTGGTCATTATTATTTCCTAATGCACTTTGAATATCACCAGTTTCTAAGTTTTCCAACACAGTTAATTTATAGCCATACCATTGCGAATTTAGGAGCCTAAAATACTTTCTATCTTGGCTTAAGTTATTATACCTTTCGATGATTTGCTGCTTTCGCTCACTAAAAGACGAGTTTGTATTAAAGCTAGACATATATGAAATATAAGATTGATTCCACTGCATCTCTTTTAAACGGTAACAATAACTATTTTTAGGAAATGTAGCACTATTATAGTTTTGATAGAATTCAATTAAATTTTTATCAAGTTGATTATGAAGGCCCGTTTCTAGATTTTTATGTTCTTTATAGCCCGGTAATACACGGTCAAAGATATTTTCCCCATCTAACTTAACGATTTCAAAATTTAAGTTTTGTTTCAGATCAGAGGTTAGTTCATAAGTCCAACTACTAGGATTCAATCTTTTTACAACATTTTTTTGTAGTGTGCCTTTATTTAAAACTTTCTTTTCAGTTAAAAGTTCGGCTTCTAACGGTTTGTTATGTGACTTTGCAAAGAAGATTTCATCATTTTTAATTGGATATTGAGTGATTTCAAAAAAATCACTATAAACTTCTGAAGAAAAATTAGAAGGTTGATAATAAACTTGATAAATCGCATCGTCTTTTTCTAAATTATTTTCAGCTTGATCATTAGTATTTTGATCTGAGCCTCCACCACCACAAGCAGTTAAAATAATAGTAGATGTAAAAACTAAAAAACCACTTATTTTTTTTGAGTTAAATTTCATATGAACTCTATAATTAAAATTTTAATGTTTGCGAATCATACAAATAGATATAATTTTACACAACACTAATATTTAGAATTTTAATTATTTTTAACTTTTTATATTTCAAATTAGTAATTATAAAAAAGGATGTTAATTTAACATCCTTAAATTATTTAAATTCACTTTTAGAAAGAATCACACAAATCCAATAATCGATTTGCATAGCCCCATTCATTATCGTACCAAGCAAATACTTTAGCCTGATGCCCCACCACCATTGTCTGGGTTAAATCAACAATAAGAGAATAAGGAGAATGGTTGAAATCACTTGAAACTAATGGTTCATCAGTAACAGCCATAATTTCCGCATAATCTGTTTGAGAAGCTTTAATCAATACTTCATTAATATGATGAATAGTAATTGGCGATTGAGCGATAAAAGTTAAGTCAATTGCCGCCACATTAATGGTAGGTACTCGAATTGAATAACCATCGATACGGTCTTCCATTTTAGGCATAACACGCTTTAATGCACCGAGTGCGCTAGAAGTGGTCGGTATAATATTTTGCCCAGAAGCTCTAGCACGACGTAAATCACGATGCGCGTGATCAAGTACAGACTGGTCTGCTGTCACCGCATGGATTTCTGTCATAAGCGCAGTTTCAATACCAAAAGCATCATCAATGATTTTTACCAATGGGACCAAAGCCTGCGTAGTACATGAAACACTCGATATGATCTGATCTGTTACTTTAACTTCATTATGGTTCACACCATAAACAATTGCTGCATCAACATGGTCAAAAGGTGCTGCACCAATAATTACCCGTTTTGCTCCAGCTTGTAGATGGCGAGTTGCATCGGCATGGGAACGGAACAGTCCAGTACACTCAAGTACGACATCAATATCTAAACTAGACCACGGCAAAAGCTCAGGTTTTTCCTGTTTCAAAACTTCAACTTTTAGCATTCTTTGATTTGATTGAATGTTCAAAAAAACTTTTTCATTTTCAATAAAGATTTCCACATTTCCATTAAAACGGCCATGTGTTGAGTCATATTTAAATAAATGTACGAGTGTTTGTACATCTGCTATGTCGTTAATCGCCACGATTTCAAAATGAAATTGTTTTGGACTCTCAAACCAGGCACGTAAAACATTACGTCCAATTCGACCAAACCCATTAATGGCGATACGTTGCATGACCTATCCTTATCTACAAAACTACAAGCTAAAGAAGGCATATAGTAAAGCACGTCACGGCCAATTGAATATAGATTTTTAGCCAAATCACAGTTTTGTAAGATATTCCTTTTAAAATCGTTGGTTCGGTGGGGTTTTTCCGCTACAATTTAGCGTTTTTAAAAAATAAGCCCCGTATCAAATGCTCAGGTTTGGCATAAACAAACAGGCATTGATACATTTAGCCAAATTCGAAAATATGGAGTGACTTGGTTGTGAGTACTCGTTTAATGACATCTGCTGAAATTCGTGAAGCATTTTTGCGCTACTTTGAGACGCAAGGGCATACACGTGTCGCGTCGAGTTCTCTTGTTCCTGCCAACGACCCAACTTTATTATTTACAAATGCTGGGATGAACCAGTTTAAAGACTGCTTCTTAGGTCTTGAAAAACGTGACTATGTACGTGCAACCACATCACAAAAATGTGTACGTGCTGGCGGCAAACATAATGATTTAGACAACGTTGGTTACACTGCTCGTCACCATACATTCTTTGAAATGTTAGGTAATTTCTCATTTGGTGATTATTTCAAGCGTGATGCACTTAAATTTGCTTGGGAATTTTTGACTAGCGATGAGTGGCTAGCACTTCCTAAAGATCGTTTATATGCGACCGTTTATCACACCGATGATGAAGCTTATGACATCTGGAATAAAGAAATTGGTTTAGCGCCTGAACGCATTATCCGTATTGGTGATAATAAAGGCGAAAAATACGCATCTGATAACTTCTGGGCAATGGGTGACACAGGTCCATGTGGTCCATGTTCTGAAATTTTCTTTGACCATGGCGATCACATTTGGGGTGGTTTACCAGGCTCTCCAGAAGAAGATGGCGACCGTTTCATTGAAATTTGGAATAACGTTTTCATGCAGTTTAATCGTACTGCTGATGGCGTACTTCACCCACTCCCTGCCCCATCTGTTGATACAGGTATGGGCTTGGAACGCATCTCAGCTGTATTGCAACATGTTAATTCAAACTATGACATTGACTTGTTCCAGCACTTATTAAAAGCTGCCGCAAATATTATTGGTATTGAAGATGAAGGCCAACCTTCTTTACGCGTAGTTGCAGACCATGCGCGTTCTTGCTGTTTCTTAATTGCTGATGGTGTAAATCCAAGTAATGAAGGCCGCGGCTATGTATTACGTCGTATTATCCGCCGCGCTGTGCGTCACGGTAATAAACTTGGTGCAACAGGTACATTCTTCTACAAAATGTTGCAACCGTTAATCGAAGTTATGGGTGAGGCTTATCCAGAACTTATAGCGCGCAAAGATGTAATTGAAGCAACTTTAATTCGTGAAGAAGAACAATTTGCTAAAACACTTGAGCAAGGTTTAAAACTACTCGAAGGTGAACTTGCTCAATTAAAAGATAAGACCATTCCTGGCGCGACTGTATTTAAGCTTTACGACACTTATGGCTTCCCAACAGACTTAACTGCTGATATTGCACGTGAACGTGACTTTATTATTGATGAAGCTGGTTTCGAAGTAGAAATGGCTGCACAACGTCAACGTGCACGTGATGCTGGTAAATTCGCAGTTGATTACAACAGCATTGTACAAGTTGAAGGCGAAACCCAATTTGACGGTTATATCAACACCACTGGTCAAGGCCAAATTGTAGCGATCTACAAAGATGGCGTACAGGTTGATGAAGTTTCTGAAGGTGATGAAGCACTTATCGTTTTAAACCAAACTCCTTTCTATGCAGAAAGTGGTGGTCAGATTGGTGATACGGGTATCTTCAAAAATGAAACTGGTATTTTTGAAGTTCAAGATACGAAAAAGTCAGGAGGTGCCTTTGTTCATCAAGGTATTGTGACCGTTGGTAATCTTAAAGCCGATCAAAACGTTGAAGCGATTGTTAAAGCAGACATTCGTGATGCAACAGCTCGTAACCACTCGGCAACTCACCTATTACATGCTGCTCTACGTCAAATTTTAGGATCACACGTACAACAAAAAGGTTCTTTAGTTGCAAGTGATATCTTACGTTTTGACTTTGCTAATGACCAACCAGTAACTTTTGAACAGTTGCAACAGGTTGAGCGTTTGGTCAATGCAGAAATTATTGCAAATACCGCAGTAACCACTGAACTACTTGACATCGAAGCGGCAAAAGCCAAAGGTGCCATGATGTTGTTCGGTGAAAAATACGGTAATGAAGTTCGTGTTCTTGCTATGGGTTCAGTAATTGATGAGAAAAACTTCTCGATTGAACTTTGTGGTGGTATTCACGTTAAGCGTACAGGTGATATTGGTTTATTTAAAATCACTTCTGAAGGTGGTGTGGCTGCTGGTGTACGCCGTATTGAAGCAGTTACAGGCACTAAAGCTTTAGATGTAGTACAAAAAACTGATTCAGATATCCAGCACATTAATGGCTTATTAAAAGCACAGAAAGACCAAACTGTTGAGCGTGTACAAGCCAATGTAGAGCTTGTTTCTACATTACAAAAGCAGATTGAACAACTCAATCAGAAATTGGCAAACTTCCAAGCGTCAGAATTGATTGATCAGGTACAAACGATTTCTGGTCGTCAAACGCTTATTACCACTGTTCAAGGTGTAGATGCGAAATCACTTCGCAACTTGCACGACAGTGTTAAATCAAAATTAGAGAACGCAGTCATTGTGTTAGCTGGCGTAGAGGGTGACAAAGTTAGCCTGCTTGCTTCAGTTGCATCACAATACACTGCAAATCTAAAAGCAGGTGACATCATCAAGCATCTAGCAACCGAGCTAGGTGGTAAAGGTGGTGGTAAACCTGACTTAGCACAAGGTGGCGCGCCACTTAACGAGAAGTTTGGACAAGTTATTGCTGCATTACCTGCATGGCTTGAACAAAAATAAGACTTCACTTTTTGTGTAACTGACCCTGAAAAGCCTCTCAGGGTCATGGCTTATATGGAAAAACTATGGCATTAATCGTTCAAAAATATGGCGGTACTTCTATGGGTACCCCCGAGCGCATTTTAAATGTTGCTCGTCGTGTGAAGCGTTGGCATGATCACGGTCACAAGGTTGTTGTGGTCGTATCTGCAATGAGTGGTGAAACAAACCGCTTACTAGCTCTCGCTAAAGCCATTACCGAAACACCTGACCCACGCGAGTTAGACCAAATGGTTTCAACCGGTGAACAGGTGACGATTTCCATGTTAGCTATGGCACTTAACTCGATTGGTGTGGAAGCTAAATCCTATACCGGACGTCAAGTCGGTATTAAAACTGACAGTGCATTTACCAAGGCGCGTATTGAGTCTATTGATACAGATGTCATGACCAATGACCTAAATGCAGGCCGTGTTATTGTCGTTGCGGGTTTCCAAGGCTTTGATGCTAACGGAAATATCACAACTCTAGGTCGTGGCGGTTCAGATACTTCTGGTGTTGCTCTTGCTGCTGCTCTAAAAGCAGATGAATGCCAAATTTACACTGATGTAGATGGCGTTTACACCACTGACCCTCGTGTTGCTCCTAAAGCCAAAAAAATCGACCGTATTTCTTTTGAAGAAATGTTAGAAATGGCTTCATTAGGTTCAAAAGTTTTACAAATTCGCTCAGTAGAATTTGCCGGAAAATATCAAGTTCCTTTGCGTGTATTATCAAGTTTTGATAATGATAACGACGGCGTGTTTGACGACGAATTTAAAGAAAATGTAGGTACACTCATTACTACTGAGGCGGAAGATACTATGGAACAGCCAATTATTGCAGGTATTGCTTTTAACCGTGACGAAGCAAAATTAACGATTTTAGGTGTACCTGATGAACCAGGTATTGCTTCTAAAATTTTATCACCAGTAAGTGATGCCAATATCGAAGTCGATATGATAGTGCAAAATGTTGAAGAAGATGGCACAACAGATTTCACCTTTACTGTAAACCGTGTTGATTTAGCTAAAGCTGAAAAAATCTTAAACGAAACTGCCAAAAATATTGGTGCACGTGAAGTTTCAACACGTGATGATATCGTTAAAGTGTCTATCGTGGGTGTAGGTATGCGTTCACATGCAGGCGTAGCGAGCAAGATGTTCACTGCCCTTGCTGATGAAGGTATTAATATCCTCATGATTTCAACATCTGAAATTAAAGTTTCTGTCATTATTGACGAGAAATATCTTGAACTTGCTGTTCGTTGTCTACACACCGCTTTTGGTTTAGATCGTGAACATGGTGAAAGCAGCGCGCGCGCTTAATTTTACCAATCGGTCAATAATTCATTAAAAAATGTATACTTGTCCGACAATAATCAAATAAAACACAGAGCCGCTATAGTTTTTTTTATAGCGGCTCTGTTATATTAAAGGGAAAGTTTTTTAGCAGAGATTATCAAAATATGACTTTGTTCTCATATTTCTGTTAGAATCTGACTGAAAACTGAGGTTGAGCTTTTATTTGGGTATTACTATTGCAGTTTTAAGCGTTTAGCAAGGAGATAAACATGCTGATTCTGACCCGCCGTGTCGGGGAAACGTTAATGATTGGGGATCAAGTCAGTGTTACTGTGCTTGGCGTCAAAGGAAACCAAGTTCGTATTGGTGTAAATGCACCAAAAGAGGTTTCTGTTCATCGTGAAGAAATTTACCAACGTATTCAACACGAACGTGCAATGCATGAACACCTTCAACACCTTGATCAAGATTATCAAGTTACATTTGAAGATGAAAATTATGCACAGAAAAACTTCAATCGTTAGTATGAAGTTGTTCTCTCCCTAATTAAAGCGACTTTCTAGTCGCTTTAAATTTTTTAGGACAATGTATTTATAAGCCTAAAGCACGTTTAACAGGCGCATAACTACGGCGATGTTGATCAATCACTCCATGTGCAGCAATAGCTTCAAAGTGCGCTTTAGTTGGATATCCTTTATGCTTAGCAAAACCAAATAGTGGATATTGTTGATCTAATTCTACCATTTGTCGGTCCCGCGTAACCTTTGCTAAAATACTAGCAGCACTAATTTCAGCATGACTTGCATCTCCCCCAATAATCGCTTCACAAGGAATAATGATTCCTTTTGGAATTTGATTACCATCTACAATTACTTTTTGCGGCTGAGTTTTTAAGCCTTCAACTGCACGCTGCATTGCTAAAAAAGTCGCTTGCAAAATATTTAATTGATCAATTTCGCCATGCGTTGCTTCAGCAATAGACCAAGCTAAGGCTTTTTCTTGTATTTCAATAAACAACTTTTCACGTTTCTTTTCAGTTAATTTTTTAGAATCATTCAACCCTAAAATTGGGTTATTGGGATCTAAAATAACAGCCGCTGCAACAACAGAACCTACTAAAGGACCTCGCCCGGCCTCATCTACGCCAGCAATAAACATGAATTCTCCACCTTTAAAAAAAGAGGCTGATCAATAGTAATCAGCCTTCTTTAACACACAAATCATTAATTATTTTTGTAAAGCTTCTGCTACGCAAGCATTTACAGTTTTAGATACGACTTGATTTACAATTGTTGCGCGTGCATTCACATCCAATGCAGCCGCAGCTAAATCAACAGCAGTAACGCTATTCGGTGCTTTTTCACTTACGCAACCACAAACATTCGCTTGAATGCTCTCACTTTGTTCAGCAGTCATATATTTTGTTGCTGTTTTCCAAGCCGCAACATTATTAATTTCTGTCACACATTTAGCATTTACAGCAACTTTTAATGCAGCCATACCCAACTGTTGAGTTGTGGTTTGTGCTGAAGTAGCGCCTGTACCAGTACCTGTAGTGGTTGCACATGCAGTTAAAGCTAAAACAACTGGTGCTAAAGCGAGCATCAATTTTTTCATCATTTTTTCCTTTGATTGAACGTTGGCAGCGCGTATTGTGCCTAAACTCGACTTTAGAAGAAACAAATAATTTGATGCATTTATGCAATCTATTTTCCCTGGCAAAACTTAGCTATCAAATGCATTTTTCCTTAAACGTTCTGTTTTTAGCACGCTCCGTTACATTTAAAACATTTCTCAAAATCAGCACTTTGCCCTAGAATCAAAAATCAAAACGACAAAAAAATAGGGTCTTTTATGCCTGCTGTTTCATCTCAGTATTACACCCGTACCGCACAAATCCTGCATTGGGTGATGGCAATCATTTTCATCGCAGCGTGGGTTATTGGCTTCTATAGTGGAAATTTTTTAAATTATGACGTTGATGGCAGCTTTAAAGGCGACGTGATTACGTTGCATAAGAATATTGCAACAACCATTATCTTTTTAGTGATTATCCGGATTTTATGGCGCTATACACATCCAGCTCCAAAATTACCAGATACGATGTCACCGACCATGAAAACATTGGCACATATTGGTCATCTATTCCTTTATGTGATTTTGGTCGCTTTACCTGTCACTGGTTGCTTATTTAGCTGGAGTGCTGGTCACCCTGCCCCTGTTTTATATTTATTTGAAATTCCGCGTTTAGTACAAGATAACCCAGAGCTTTTAGCTGTTGTTAAACCTTTACATATTTATATTTCTTGGTTTGCTGGCTTACTCATTGTTGGGCATGTACTTGCTGCTTTAAAACATCACTTTGTTGATAAAGACAATATTTTAAATAGTATGACCAAACAACCGAAATAATTTTATTATATA
Source organism: Acinetobacter sp. WU_MDCI_Abxb74 (assembly GCF_025513915.1). NCBI lineage: Bacteria > Pseudomonadati > Pseudomonadota > Gammaproteobacteria > Moraxellales > Moraxellaceae > Acinetobacter > Acinetobacter sp. WU_MDCI_Abxb74. The sequence continues at coordinate 127,922 of NZ_JAHPRP010000004.1, read as the reverse complement.
AAAAACCGCCTGAGATAGGCGGTTTTTTTATTTAGATTTTCTGGATTTCTGTAACCCACTTCTGTTTCTCTTCATCTGAGATGAAAGAAGCTTCAAAAGAGTTCACTGCGAGCTGTTTTAACTCGTCATTGCTTAGGTCTAGTGCTTGCTGAATTGCAAAGAAGTTATCATTCATATATCCACCGAAATATGAAGGATCATCTGAGTTAACAGTCACGTTTACGCCTTTTTGCAATAGACGGCGGATATTATGATCTTTCATATCATTTACAACACAAAGCTTTAAATTACTTAAAGGACAAACCGTTAAAGGCATTTTTTCGTTAATTAAACGCTCCATTAACTGTTCATCTTCTTCAGAACGAACGCCATGGTCAATACGGTTTACCTTAAGTAAATCTAAAGCTTCCCAAACATATTCAGGTGGACCTTCTTCACCAGCGTGAGCAACGATCAAGAAGCCCTCTTCACGTGCCTTAGCAAAAACACGTTCAAACTTAGCGGGTGGATGCCCCACTTCACTTGAATCAAGCCCTACAGCAATAATGTCTTGCTTAAATGGCAAAGCCTGCTCAAGTGTTTCAAATGCAGCTTCTTCACTTAAATGGCGTAAGAAACACATAATCAGTTGAGAACTAATACCAAACTTAGCTTTGGCATCAGCACATGCACGCTTTAAACCACCAATAACTGTTGAGAAAGCAACGCCACGGTCGGTGTGGGTTTGCGGGTCGAAGAACATCTCTGTATGAACAACATGATCTTCTGCACATTTTTCAAAATAAGCCCATGCTAAATCATAAAAGTCTTGTTCATGTACAAGAACATTTGCACCAGCATAGTAAATATCTAAAAATGATTGAAGATTATGAAAGTTATAAGCTTGCTTTACTTCTTCAACAGATTTGTAAGGAATCTGAATCTGATTGCGCTGGGCAATTGCAAACATTAATTCAGGTTCAAACGTCCCTTCAATATGTACATGCAATTCGGCTTTTGGTAAGGCACGAATCAGCTCGACTTGATTCATATTAACTCCACATCTAAAGAAAAAAAGGGTGTGGTAAAAATCACACCCTTCTATAATTTTCTTCTTATTAAAAACTATGACTAAGACAGCTCAAGAAGAAAATTATAAAAAATCATATTAACCGCCAAACGCGATAAATTTAAATACCCAAAGTGCAGCAATAATCCATACCATGTACGGTACAGTTTTTGCCTTACCCGTGAATAATTTAACTAATGCATAGCTGATAAAGCCCATTGCGATGCCATCAGCAATTGAATAGGTAAATGGCATAAATACAATGGTTAAAAATGCTGGAACAGCTTCTGTAATATCATCCCAATCGATGTGAGTGATCCCTTGAATCATCAACACACCAATGAACAATAAAGCTGGTGCTGTTGCAAAACCTGGTACAGATTGAGCAAGAGGTGCTAGAAATAAACAGCAAATAAATAAGACCGCAACCACAACAGCAGTTAAACCAGTACGTCCACCTGCCGCAACACCTGAAGCCGACTCAATATATGGCGTAGTTGAAGATGTACCTAATGCGGCACCCGCAACAATTGCAGTAGAGTCTGCAAATAATGCTTTTTTCAAACGAGGTAATTTACCATCTTGCAAAAGACCGGCGCGATGTGAAACACCAACCAAAGTACCCGTACTATCAAACAAGTCGACAATAAAGAATACAAAGATTACGCCAACCATACTTGCAGTAAATAGACCTTTAAAGTCCATTTGCATGAATGTTGGGGCAATTGAAGGAATTTGGCCCACTACACCCTTAAATTCGTTTAGACCTAAAGCAGTCGCAATTGCGGTAACAACCAAAATACTAATAATGATTGCGCCACGAACTTTTAACTGGTGTAAAACCACAATCATTAAAAATCCAAATAACGCTAACAATACTGTAGGTTGTTTAATATCACCTAAGCCAACTAATGTCGCTTGATTGGCAACAATAATGCCTGAATTTTTTAAAGCAATAAGCGCAAGGAATAAACCAATCCCTCCACCAATCGCAAACTTCAGCGACATTGGAATTGCATTTACAATCGCTTCACGAATTTTGAAAAAGCTAATTGCAAGGAAGACAAGACCTGAAACAAAAACAGCAGCCAAAGCTGTTTGCCATGGCACACCCATACCCATACAGACTGAATAGGTAAAGTAAGCATTTAAACCCATACCAGGGGCCAATGCGATTGGATAATTAGCAATGATCCCCATCACTAAACAGCCGATTGCTGCTGCCAAACAGGTCGCAACGAATACGGCGCCATGATCCATGCCGGTTTCAGATAAAATGAGTGGATTGACAATAATGATGTAACACATCGTTAGAAATGTAGTTACACCAGCAAGAACTTCAGTTCGGAAAGTGGTTTTGTTGTCGCTTAACTTAAATAAACGCTCTAACCAGCCTGCCGAAGAATTGGGCGCCGCCATAAGTAGCCTCTATGCAAAATCTGAACTATGAAATATTTACTTCTATGTAGATAACTGAACAATATTGTTTTTCTGTTCAGACCTATAAACAAGAACCTCAAATAAAAGAAGCAACAAATATGCCACTCATTTGGTTTCTAGTTCATACATAGGAAATAACCACAGCCCCTCTTGAAACACAAAAAAGCTGCATAACCCCTATGCAGCTTTTTTACTATACGTTCAATAAGTTTAACAGATTCAACAGAAACATGATCAAAATTTATGAAAAGATATGACCAATAACATTGTTAAAATTAAAAAATTTATAGCGCTTTATTATTAGAAAATAACTTTTTTCTCGCCGATATATTCTTGTATGTTATAGGAAGCTAAATTGCTGTGATGAGCATGATTCGGATTGCGTTCGATACTTTGTAGATTTATTTCTGCTTCTTGAATAATCCGCATCAATTCTTGATGTCTTTTATTTTGAGTATCTAAGTAAGCCCAATACCCTAATACAAAGACAATACCCACACATAACACTATTAATACTTTATTGATCATTATTATTATCTCTATGTTTTTAATGTTAATGATCTTAACAAAAAAAAATAGCTTTGTGAATGTTTTCACATTTATTTACAATAACACATATTTACTCAAATATTTGAAAAGAAAAGTGATTTTAGATATACACAACTATTAATTGATAAATATAAAACTTTTCTCTTGAAAAGTAATTTATTTATCAATCTGTAATGTTTAGTTATTTTTAACATTAGGTTTTTATCAGGTTTAATTCTTAAGCTTACTTAAATATATAGATTAAAAATAATGGTACACATAAATTGAAATATCTCTGTTTTTGTAAAAATTCTATAGGATAAAAAAATTTTATTTTTACTTAATTTTCTATCTTATAAATTTTCTATTTAGATTGTTTTTTTTTGAATTCATCTCGAGCTTAAAAAGATATTTTCAGCTCCAAATAAAACCTCCACCTTCTCATTTAAGAAGTAATTATTTTTTAAGTTCGAATACCCCTTTACTCTATCTGTAGCGACTAGAAAAGTAGTCATTTTATAGCTTTTTTCATCGTTCCATAAATCGCACCAAGCTTTCCATTTTCAGAGCTTTATTACAATAATCGATACGATAAAATGTGCTCATAGACAGAAAAAACTAAATTAGGAGTAGATCATGTTTGATATGCGTTTATCTCATGAACGTGGTGCAGCACATCACGGCTGGTTACAGTCAAAACATAGCTTTTCGTTTGCTAACTATTGGGACCCAAAACAAGTCGGTTTTTCAGATTTACTCGTAATTAATGATGACAACGTTGCTCCATCTAAAGGTTTTGGTACTCACCCTCATCGTAATATGGAAATTATTTCATATGTACTTGAAGGTGCATTAGAGCATAAAGATTCAATGGGTACGGGTTCTGTGATTGTCCCAGGTGATATTCAGTTGATGAGTGCAGGTCGTGGAGTTGCCCATAGTGAATTTAACCATTCAGCACAAGAAGGTGTACATTTCTTGCAAATTTGGGTCGTTCCAAATGAAGTAAATACAGATCCAGGTTATCAACAAATTCACGTTGATGAAGCAGACAAACGCGGTAAATTGCATTTGATCATTTCACCAAAAGGTGGTGAGAAAACTTTAACAATCAAACAAGACATTCATATTTATTCAGGTCTTTTTGATGGTGAAGAAACTGCTGATTTTACGATTCCTGATGGTCGATATGTGTACTTACATGTGGCGAAAGGCCGTATTGATGTAAATGGTAAAACCTTTAACACAGGTGATGCTGCTCGTATTCGTGATGGCGGAAACTTATCGTTTACCCATGGCGATAATGCCGAAATCTTGATTTTCGATATGCGTCCGGAAGAAGTTCCAACCATGCCATAATATAACTAAGCCCTCACATACAGCTTTATGTGAGGGCTTTTCATTAATATTGCGATTGAAAAAATTCTAATTTATGAATGCTCTTCTGAGCGTGCCATCTCTGTATTGATATAGCTCATGATCATTGTGGTTAAACCTTGCACCATCTCATCGAAACTAATGAAGGGATTTGGCAAAATAAGATGTCGTGCCACATTAAAAATCCCACTATTAATACAGATATAAGTGATAACAGCCAAATTATTGATTTTTAGGTATTTTGGATTATGCATCATATATTTCATGATGACTTCCATTAAAGCCTGCTCAATTTTTGGAATATATTTATCGTATTGCAACTCACCTGCATAACGTAAAACAGTCAAATAACGGTCATTATTTTTCTTTAGTAAATCACTAAAGGTATAAAAAATCATTTCAATGACAGGCTCTAACTCCAACTGTAAAATCGTCGGTGTAAGTTCCGTAATCATGTCCAGAATTTCCCGAACAAAAAAATGATTCATCGCATCATAAATTTCTTCTTTATTTTTAAAATATTCATATAAAGATCCGACACTCACCCCTGCCATTTCTGCAATATGACGTGTAGTGGTGCCGCTGGGACCATGAAGCGCGACCGCAATAAAACCAGCTTCAATAATTGTGTCGACAGTAACTTTGGCTCGAGTTTGACGAGGTTTACGCGTGGTCATACGATCTAATCAATAATCCGAACATAAAGTCAGATTAGCATGTAATCAGACACGGTTGAAATAAAAAAACAAAATCCGAATAGTTGTCAAACTTCATTAAAAGAAAGCTAAAAAATCAAGCTTATCTAAATCATTTAAGATGTATTCTATCTATGATTCTACATATTTAAAAATTTAATTTATTGATATTTTTCAAATATATATTGTTTTAAAATTTAATAATCACTTTATAAAGTTTAAGTAAAATTAGTGTTGCTATATTTAAAAATTTACCCGAATTGAATCCGAACATAAAGTCAGATTAATATGAAAAAATTAAAGAAGAGTCATTCATTGGCTTTAGCCTGCATCGACTCTTCTTTCCGTTATTCAGCCAAATAATCAAATAAATAACGGAGCAACAACACCGTAGTCAATTACAGAGAATACTCTGCCTTTGAAAATGGAATTTATTAGTGCTTTGTTGATCATTGAATTTATTAGTTTTCAGCAAAATGCACCACTACTTGTCTCAAGGTGTCGCCATGATCTCGACCACAGTTAAAAAATCATTAAATAAACTTAAATTTCACCGTGAAATCGAGTTACCTGATTTTGCTAGTAAAGCCTCTATTCCAATCCGTCATTTAAATATTGGTTTTGATGGCAAGGAAATTGATGTCAAGTTCTATATGAACAATCAATTTGCCACCTTGTTCTTTGCCACACTTTCTGTGTTTTTGACTTATGGTGAAGATCTGGTGATCGAAACAGCTCGTCATCATCGTGAGTTTATTAAAGATCCGATACTTAAACAACGTGTTACGTCGCTCATTGGTCAAGAAGCAATTCATTCAAAATTGCACAATGAATATAATGATGCACTTCAGGATGCTAATTATCCTGTTGCACTCTATCGTTTCCTTGGCTCGAACTTCTTTAAATATGTGTTTTTGAAGTTTCCACAGCCGCTTAAGTTATCGATGATGGCTGGTATTGAGCATTTTACCGCGGTACTTGCTGAATATATGATGAAGCATGAAAAGAATTTCTATCATTCAGATGATGCCAAGAGCCGTGCTTTATGGATGTGGCATATGCTTGAAGAATCTGAGCATAAAGATATTGCCTATGATGTCTATCAACTCTTAAATGGCAACTATCCATTACGAATTTCAGGTTTCTTACTTGCTCTAGTTACCATTTTGGGACTAATTCCTGCGACTACTTTGTTTGTACCAGTTTTAAGAAAACCGCAAGAGATGTTCACCTTAAAATTCTGGAAAGATGCCCGCCGTGGCGTAGGTTTAATCTTTGGTCCGAAAGATGGTGTTTTCGGAAGTACAATTGGTCAGATTCTTGACTATTTACGCCCAGACTTTCACCCAAATGACCATGATACAACTGAATATCTTGAGTATTACAAAAAGAAATTACTGAACGAAGGCGGAGCCATTGCCCCTTACTTTGTTAAAGAATTTACCCCGCCTGTACGCGTATCTTAATCGTCCTTTATGACTAGCTATCTCGTAGATAGCTAGTTTCTCTTAAAGTTATTTATGGATGAATCATGATTTTATTTGGCAAAAAGAAAGTTAAACCAAGCCAAAAAGCTTATGCCGTGGTGACAGGTGCAGGCAGTGGGATTGGACGCAGTTTTGCAATTGAACTTGCAAAACGTGGTGGCAGTGTAGTTTGTGCAGACATTAATCTGGAAGCTGCTGAAGAGACCGTAAAATTACTTGAGCAACAAGGTGCAAAAGCTTTTGCCATACGTTGTGATGTAGGTAATGCTGAACAGGTTACACATCTAGCTGAAAAAGCTGAAATTTTAATGCAACACCCTGTGACCCTACTGATTAATAATGCTGGTGTAGGTTTAGGTGGCAAGTTTGATGAGCTTAGCTTGGAAGACTGGAACTGGGTAATGAATATTAACCTTTGGGGTGTTATTCATGGCTGTCATGCATTCGTTCCAAAGTTTAAAAAGTTGGGTTACGGCGCGATTATTAATGTTGCATCTGCTGCATCTTATACAGCCGCACCAGAAATGACAGCCTACAACGTGACTAAAGCAGGTGTGCGTGCGCTGTCAGAAACGCTTTCTGCCGAACTGCATAAGTTCAATATTAAAGTTAATGTACTCTGCCCTACTTTGGTTCCAACCAATATCATTAAAAATGGTCGGATTCCGGGACGCTACTCCAAGCTTGCAGACCATGCACTCATGAACTATGCCCTGACTACAAGTGATGATGTAGCCAAATTAACACTTAACCGATTAGATCAGGATGAGCTGTATACCATTCCTCAACTTGATGCAAAGTTATTCTGGTTAATGAAGCGGGCATCACCGAGCTTGTATACCAAGTTCCTTGGCACATCTTACAAATTATTTAAATAAGAAATTTATAGGTAGTACGCATATGACTGCTCAAATGAAAACAAATGCATCAGCAAAAAAAGCTGTCAATTCACCCAACCACGTTTTCGACACCTTTATTGTAGGTGCCGGCATTTCAGGTATAGCCACTGCCATTCGCCTAGATCAAGTGGGCTATACCAATTATAAAATTATTGAAAAAGCGAGTCGTGTAGGCGGTACATGGCGTGAAAACACCTATCCAGGTTGTGGTTGTGATGTCCCTTCAGCACTTTATTCTTACTCGTTTGCACCCAGTGCAAAATGGAGCCATTTATTTGCTCGTCAGCCGGAAATTTTAAGTTATCTGGAAGATGTAAGTAACGAGTTTAATGTCGCATCAAAAATCGAGTTTAACAACGAACTGCTAAATGCCGCATGGGATGACTCACGCCATTTATGGGTGCTTGATACAACGACAGGTCAGTATTTATCTAAAACCGTTATTTTCGCTACAGGTCCAATTACCGAAGCTCAAATTCCACGTCTTGAAGGTTTGGATACGTTTAAAGGCGAGATGTTCCATTCAGCAAAATGGAATCATGATTATGATTTAACTGGTAAACGAATTGCCGTAATTGGTACAGGTGCTTCTGCCATTCAGTTTGTGCCACAAATTCAACCAAAAGCGAAAGAGCTTTTGGTGTTCCAGCGCACAGCTCCGTGGGTACTACCAAAACCAGACACTGACTTGGGCGAATTTAGTAAATCAGTCATTGCAAAATATCCATCCATTCAGGCGAGCTGGCGTAAAAGTGTAGCTCTCACACTGAATGCAATTAATTTTGGTTTACGTAACCCACTTGCACTTAAACCAGTAAACTTACTGGGCAAGCAATTACTAAAACTACAAATTAATGACCCTGTACTGCGTAAAAATGTGACACCGAACTTTGATATCGGCTGTAAACGTATTTTATTTGCCAATAATTATTATCCAGCTCTACAAGCACCAAACACGACCCTGATTCCTCATGGTTTGGTTAAAGTTGAAGGTAATACGGTTGTTGCTGCCAATGGCGAACGACATGAAGTTGATGTAATTATTTGGGGTACTGGTTTTGAGGTATCTCACCCACCAATTGGTAAACGTGTTCATAATGAAAAAGGTCAACGTTTACAAGATTTATGGAAAGATAGTTCGCCTGAGGCTTATTTAGGGACCAACATTGAAAATGTACCGAATGCATTTTTAATTTTAGGACCGAATGTCTTGGTCTATGACTCTTTTATTGGCTTGGCTGAAGCACAGCTAGACTATATTGTAGATGGCTTATTGAAAATTAAGAACAAAGGTATTAGCAAGTTCAATGTTAAGCCCGAAGTGATTAAAAAGCATAATGATCTGGTGCAAAAGCACTTAAAAACAACTGTCTTTAATAGTGGTGGTTGTAAGAGCTATTATCTTGATGCCAACGGACGTAACTTTGCTGCATGGCCATGGTCATTGAAAAAGCTTAAACAACGTTTGAAAAGCGTCGATTTGAAAGATTATGAAGTAACGTATCAAACGACGAAAACTCATTAATTTGTAATTTTGATCAAATCAGTTGTAAGAAGTGGGCAGTGTTTTTTATGTTTTCATGAAATACACTGCCTTCTTCGTTGAATATCTTCAAGAAATAAAAGAACAGGATAAAGATGAAAGAAGGCCAATCAAGCCGTACTGCCGAAGCCGCTGCTGCATTACGAGCAAATCACTTTAAAAATACGGTCAGCCCTGTATTTTCAGATCCTTATGCTTTTGAACTGACCAGCAAAGGCTGGAAAAAACTTCTATCTAGCCCACTTCTTGTTAAATTAATGAATTCTGCGGTTTTAAACCGCACTTTAGGTTTACTCACTGGGCAAGTCGTCGGACGCTCTCGTTATGCCGAAGATTTGCTTGATCAGGCAGTTCATCAAAACATCCAACAATATGTATTAGTGGGTGCAGGCTTAGACTCTTTTGTATTACGCCAATCGCACCATTACCCAACTTTAAAAATCTTTGAAGTTGATCACCCCGATACGCAAGCTGCAAAACAATCTAAATTAAAAAAACTAGGCGACCTTCCCTCTACTGTTGAGTTTGTCGCAATTAATTTTGAGAAAGAATCGATTTCAGATGCTTTGGCTCGGAGTTTATATCAACAAACAGCACCAGCTTTCTTTTCTTGGCTGGGTACTACTCACTATTTAAACCCTCAAACCACCTTGCAAACTTTAAAAAGTATTGCTGAATTTGCGGTAAATGGCAGTGAAGTTGTACTCGACTATTCAACCGATTTTCAAGAGTTAACTGGCATTGAACGCATTGGTAGCATGGGTGTTGCACAGTTTACGCATTTGCTCAAAGAACCTTTATTGGGACAATTCAAACCAACTGATTTACATGGTGCAGTTGAACAGATGGGATTTGAAGTCGTTGAAGATCTGTCAGGTGAAGCTATTACTGAACGTTATTTCAATGCGCGCCCAGATGAAATCCGTCATACGGCAGCAACACGCTTATTGCATTTGCGTTTGAATAAATAAAATCAGTTATTATTTAATGCTTAACCGCATCGCATGCGGTGTCTTTCCATACCATCTTTTATAGGCATGAATAAAACTGGCAGGTTCTGCATAGCCTAACCATTCGGCAATTTGCTCAACTGAAATTTTAGGCAAAGCCAAATATTGTTCTGCTAAAACCTGCCTAACTTCTTCACGTATTTGAATAAAAGTCATCTCTTCTTGTGCCAAATGACGGCGTAAAGTACGGGCATTTATATGCAATCGATCTGCAACTATTTCCATAGATGGCATTTCTCCACGAATATGCATTAATTGCTGCTGCACTAAAGCCGTAAACTTTTTTTGCGATTGGCGTTTATCTAAAATTTGCCGACACTGCTCTTCAGCCGTATGTAAAATCAGGTCATTGGCCATTTGCAGTTTTTGATCCACTTTGTGTGGATCGAGTAAAACAAAGTTCTGAGCTGCACCAAACTCCGGCAGAATTCCAAACAAATCGATATAAGGTTGTGCATCCCCTTTAAGCTGAAAAGCAAAAGCCAAATATTGGCAAAAATTATCTTGTACTAAATCACGTTGCACAGTGATAAGAGCAGCGGCATCACGTTCAATAATAAACTTTTTAACTGAAGGAGGTATGCCCTCACCTTCAATCTCAATACGTGTGCCTTCATCGGTATCAGAAACTAAAAAACGAGTAAAAGCAAAAGTAAGTGAAAAATAGGTCAGTGCAAAATCAAGGGCTTCACGAATGCTGGCACTACTCATAAGGGCCATACCTAATGGTCCAAATGTTGTAAAGTGGTATCGTGCTCCCACTTCTAAGCCTAAAGTAGGCCGATCTACAAATTGCTCAACTAGATTATGAATCAACTGCAATTCTTGTTGGCCTGAAACCACCATATTAGGGTCAAGCAATTGCTGTTGATTAATTCCTGTCTCTTTTAAAATGGTCTGATAACAAACACCTGCTTCTGCTGCAAAATCAGCCATAAGGCGAACACTGTGTATGCTACGTTCAAAAGCCCAAGTGTACGTCACTGTACCATCCAGAATGTCCTCGAATCACAATATTTTGTCCTCATCCATCCTCTAAATCAAGAGAATAAATGTCTATGCTGTATATAGGAAATTGCGATTTTTTCGCCCACTGTTTTTAAGGATTTTAGAGCAGCCTATGTTTAATTCGTTATCTAATTCAAATAAAAATGTACGTATCGCCATTATAGGCACTGGTTTTGGTGGTTTAGGTCTGGCGATTCGACTCAAACAAGCTGGTTTTGATCAATTTACACTCTATGAAAAAGCCGCCGATGTTGGTGGTGTCTGGCGCGACAATACTTATCCGGGTGCTGCGTGTGATGTTCCGTCACATCTTTATTCTTTTTCTTTTGAACAGGAACTCGGCTGGAAAAACCGTTACGGCACATCTCAAGAGATTTATCAATATTTACGCCACTGCGCTGATAAATATGACCTTCGCCCGCATGTTCAATTTAATACCGAAATTGCCAGTGCCGAATTTGATGCCCTACAAGGTGTCTGGCACATTCAAAGTACCAATGGCGAACGTTTTGAAGCCGAATTTTTAGTAGGTGCCGTGGGCCAGCTCAACCGCCCCGCCTATCCAAAACTTAAGGGCATTGAAAACTTTAAAGGTAAAGCTTTTCACTCCGCTCGCTGGGACCATGAATACGACTTAACTGGCAAACGTGTTGCTGTAATTGGTACAGGTGCAAGCGCCATTCAGTTTGTTCCCGAAATTGCTAAACAGGTTGCTCATCTTGATGTTTATCAACGTTCGGCACCTTACGTCATTCCAAAACCAGATCGGGTTTATCAACCTTTAGAGAAAAAAGCTTTTCGTAAATTACCGATTTTGCAAAGTTTAGATCGTGCTTTGCAATATGGTCACCATGAAATTCGCCTACTTGCCTTCACTACATCTTTAAATGAAATGCCTTTAGTGGAATATTTATTCCAGCGCCATATTCGTAAAGTGGTGAAAGACTCCAAATTACGTCACCGTTTAATGCCGGACTATCCAATTGGCTGTAAACGTATTTTAATTTCCAACCACTGGTATGAAACGCTCACTCAACCTCATGTTGATGTCATTCATACAGGCATTCAAGAAATCACTGAAAATGGCATTTTAGATACGGACGGAAATCTGCGCGAAGTTGATACCATTATTTATGGTACTGGTTTTGCTGCAACTGAATTTATGGCACCAATGCAAATTACTGGATTAGACGGACGTACCTTAAAAGACACATGGAAAGATGGTGCAGAAGCATATCTTGGCTTAACTGTTAGCGGTTTCCCTAATTTCTTTATGCTTTATGGTCCAAATACCAATCTTGGACATAATTCAATTGTCTATATGATTGAAAGTCAGGTGAATTATATTTTAGATGCCATTCAAACACTGATAAAAAATAAGTTGTTATTCACCAATGTTCGTGCGGAAGTTCAACACGAGTTTAACCAAAACATTCAAGAAAAAATGAAGAAAACCGTATGGGCGCAAGGTTGTACGAGTTGGTACCAGACTGCTGATGGCAAAAATACCAATAACTGGCCAGGTTTTACCCTTGAATATCGTCAACGCACCCGCCGCTTTGATATTGAAAATTACACGCAGGTTTCGGCTATTTCTTAATCAGCTTTACGATAGGAAATCAGAAAAATAAACGGAGAAAATTATGAAGTCATTTAAGAACAAAGTCGCTGCTGTTACAGGTGCAGGTTCTGGTATTGGACAAGCACTTGCAATTGAACTAGCAAAACAAGGCTGCCATCTAGCGCTTTCCGATGTAAACGAAGCGGGTTTAGCCAAAACTGTCGAGCTATTGGCGACCTACCCAGTCAAAGTGACCACTCAACAAGTTGATGTTGCCAATCGTACCGAAATTGCAGATTGGGCAAAATTTGTTGTAGATCAACATGGACAAGTTAACCTGATTTTTAATAATGCTGGTGTGGCAATGGGCAGCACTGCCGAAGGTATAAGTTATGAAGATCTTGAATGGTTGATTGGTATTAACTTTTGGGGTGTGGTTTATGGCACCAAAGAATTCTTACCATTCTTAAAGCAAAGTGGTGATGGGCACATTATTAATATTTCCAGCATGTTCGGTTTAACAGCTCAACCAACCCAAAGTGCTTACAATGCCAGTAAATTTGCCGTTCGTGGTTTTACTGAATCTCTGCGTCAAGAACTTGATATGCAAAATGCGGGGGTTAGCGCGACCTGTGTACATCCGGGTGGTATTCGAACCAATATTGCCAAAGCTGCTCGCATGAATAATAGCGTCCAGTCTTTAGGAATGGATCCTATTAAAAGTCAGGATGCCTTCGATAAATTACTTCGCACCCCAGCTGACGAGGCTGCTCAACAAATTTTAGAGGCTGTTCGTAAAAACCGTCGCCGTTTACTGATTGGAGCTGACGCGAAAGTCGTTGACGTAATTCAGCGTATTCTTCCACAGGGTTACCAAAAGATTTTTGCAACAGCAACTGCTTTGCAAACTCGTTTACTTAACAAACCAGCAAAATAAAAATCACTGATCAGCATCTCTTAAATTGAGGAGATGCTTATTCAATAAATGACAAGCTCTAGTATGAGTTCTTATTATGAAGCAGCTTCTTGCATGGACCATCCGGACGACATTACGTCCGGCTTTGTCTCCTAAAATTCCGGTGAAGCTACAACGTTTTTGTAGTGATGCAGCTAGTGCTATTGTGCGTGGGCCACGCGGATATAAAACTCAAAAACAAAGTATTGCCCAAGTTCCCACACTTCATATTTTGCCCAAGTCTACCAAAAATGGACTAGGAATTTTATATTTACATGGTGGTGGCTATGTCGTGGGCAGTAGTAAAAGTCATTCTAAACTTGCCGCCCAAATTGGACATGCAGCTCAAGCTCAAGTCTGGTTACCAGAATATCGCCTAGCTCCAGAACACCCAAGCCCAGCTGCTCTTGAAGATGTAATTTCAGTCTATAAAGCTTTACTTGCTCAAGGCCAAAATCCGAAAAAGCTCGTAATTGCTGGAGATTCTGCTGGTGGTGGGCTGAGTTTAAGTACTGCAATTGCTATTCGAGACTCAGGTTTACCATTACCTGCCGCATTGGTTTTACTTTCACCGTGGATAGATTTAAGTCTGTCTGGGAAAACGATGAAAACGCATGCGACTCAAGATGCCATGCTGTCTGAAAGCTGGTTGTCTTGGTGTGCAAAAAACTATTGCGGACAAAAACCTGCCACCGATCCAAGCTGTTCGCCACTTTATGCTGACTTAACAGGTTTACCCCCTGTTCTGATTCATGTCGGCACCGAAGAAGTCTTATTAGATGATGCAAAACGCCTTGCTGAACAAACCGGAAAATATGGTATTCCGATGAGCTTTAAAGTTTATGACCAAGTCGGACATGTTTTTCAGTTTCACGCGGGTATACTAAAAGAATCTGATGACTCAATTGAGCACATTGGACAATTTATTCATAAATATGCCCAGTCAATATAAAAAGTATCGCCAGACAGGAGTCCTCGGCATGACAACAAACAATTATGACTATGATTATCTCATTATTGGTTCAGGCTTTGGCGGTAGTGTTTCTGCCTGCCGCCTAACCGAAAAAGGTTACTCAGTTGCCGTGATGGAAATGGGGCGTCGCTGGAAAGCTGAAGATTTTGCTAAAAATAACTGGAACTCCCGCCGTTGGATCTGGCGTCCAGGCATGAAGCTTTTCGGCTATTTCAATATGCGTTTTTTTCGCCATGTCACCATTATTTGTGGTAACGCCGTAGGTGGCGGCTCAATTACCTATGCCAATACGTTACTTGTTCCGCCTGAACATATTTGGGATGAAGGTACTTGGGCAGATGCTGCTGACTGGAAAAATGAAATGCCACAGCACTATGCTGAAGCAGAACGTATGTTAGGGGTAACTGATAATAAAATTCTTGGCCCTGCCGATCACATGTTAAAGAAAATGGGGGAAGCTATCGGAGTGGGTCACACATTTAAACCGACTCGGGTTGCGACTTTTTTCCCACCCGAAGGTGAACAAGGCGGAAAGACCTACCCAGACCCATATTTTAACGGCGAAGGTCCAGACCGCGGTACATGTACTGCATGCGGCGGTTGTATGACAGGTTGTAAACACAACGCAAAAAATACGTTAGATAAAAACTATTTGTACTTTGCCGAAAAAAATGGCGCCAAGGTTTACGAAGAAACAAAAGTCGTGGATGTTAAACCACTCAATGGCAAAGCAGATGGCAGTGATGGCTATGAAGTCACCACCGAATGCTCAAGTTCATGGTTTAACAAACAGCGCCGCACTTGGCGCGTTCGTAATGTGATTTTCTCGGCATCGTCTTTGGGTACTCAAGAGATGTTGTTTCGCTTAAAACAGTCTGGTTCTCTGCCAAATATTTCTGATGACTTGGGTAATCGGGTACGTACCAATGCCGAGTCTATTTTAGGGGTTCGTTTCTTTGGTAAAGATGTCGACATGAGTAAAGGCGTTGCCATTGGTTCAAGCATCTATATTGACCATGACACGCATATTGAAGCCACCCGATACCGAAATGGTTCCGATGCAATGGGTCTCATGTGTACCTACATGGCAAAAGGCAAACCGGGTTGGACACGTATTTTCTTTTGGTTATGGGCTTTGATCTGCCATCCATTTATTTTTCTACGCATGAGTAATCCAGTTGGTTTTGCGCGTCAAACCTTAATTTTCTTGGTCATGCAAACAGCAGATGCCTCAATTAACATGCGCTTGAAACGTAACTGGTTTTGGCCTTTTGGCAAGGTTTTATCGAGTGAGGGCCAAAAGCTACCGGTTTATATTCCGCAGGCCAATACTTTTACCGAAAAGGTTGCCAAAATGTTTAATGGGCATCCTATGACGACCATTACAGAAATTTTGTTCAACGTGCCCTTTACAGCGCATTGCATGGGTGGCTGTGCCATTTCTTCAAGCCCCGAACAAGGCGTTGTTGATGGGCAGAACCGTGTGTTTAACTATAAAAACTTATATGTAGTCGATGGTTCAATGTTAGGTGCAAATTTGGGCGTTAACCCGAGTTTAACCATCACAGCTCTAGCAGAACGTGCAATGTCGTATATTCCTGCTAAAAACACTTTAGGCGAACATCAAGATGATACAGCAGAGGCAGAAATCTTAGAGATCACGAAAGTGCCTGCTTAAAATATAGATTTGTTTTATAAAAAAAGCCTATTTTAAAAATAGGCTTTTTTAATTCGCTTTTTAAATTACATCGTCACGGCTTTAGCACGAGCTGCATGTAATTTTTTATAACTATCGATCAGACGTAAATGGCGATCAAGCCCTTCTAGTTTCATGCTGGTTGGTGTTAAACCATAGAAACGAACGCTACCATCGACAGAACCTAATACTGCATCCATTCGCGTGTCACCAAACATACGGCGGAAATTAGTAAGGTAATCTTCAAGCTCTAGTTCATCGTCCAACATGACTTCAAGCACAACGTTCATGCATTGATAGAACAAGCCACGCTCAACGGTGTTGGTGTTATATTGCAGGTAAGTTTCGACTAACTCTTTTGCCTCTTCAAATTGCTGCAAAGCAACGTAAATCAACAATTTCAACTCTAAAATCGTGAGTTGTCCCCAAACTGTATTGTCATCAAATTCAATGCCAATGAGTGTGGTGATTTCGGTGTAATCGTCTAGCTCACATTCTTCTAAGCGCTCAACCAATGCCTCAAGTTGTTCATCATCCAAACGATGCAGATTTAGAATATCTTCACGGAATGAAAGTGCTTTATTGGTATTGTCCCAAATCAAATCTTCAACGAGATAAA
This sequence comes from Acinetobacter sp. WU_MDCI_Abxb74, assembly GCF_025513915.1. Taxonomy (NCBI): domain Bacteria; kingdom Pseudomonadati; phylum Pseudomonadota; class Gammaproteobacteria; order Moraxellales; family Moraxellaceae; genus Acinetobacter; species Acinetobacter sp. WU_MDCI_Abxb74. The sequence goes on along the minus strand of NZ_JAHPRP010000004.1, from coordinate 111,083 downwards.
TTTCTGAATAATCCGGTACTAAAATACGGCAAGCGGTCGCACCTAAGTGCTCATAAACTGCCATATACACTTCTTTGCCCATCTCTTCGAGAATACCGAGCAATGTTGCAGCTTCGTCTGTATTCGACTCTTCACCTTCTCCAGAAAAATCCCATTCAACAAAGTCATAGTCAGATTTAGAACTAAAGAAGCGCCAAGACACTAAACCGCTTGAGTCAATAAAGTGCTCAACAAAGTTGTTCGGCTCAGTCACCGCATTACTTTGGAAAGTCGGTTGAGGTAAATCATTTAAACCTTCAAAACTACGACCTTGAAGCAGCTCAGTCAAACTACGCTCTAAAGCAACTTCAAAACTTGGATGTGCGCCAAACGATGCAAAAACACCACCCGTACGCGGGTTCATCAAAGTCACACACATTACAGGGAACTGGCCACCTAACGATGCATCTTTAACTAAAACAGGAAAGCCTTGCTCTTCTAAACCTTTAATACCAGCAACAATACTTGGGTATTTCGCTAATACTTCTTCAGGTACATCTGGAAGTGCAATTTCACCTTCCAAAATTTCACGTTTAACAGCACGTTCAAAAATTTCTGACAAGCATTGAACTTGGGCTTCAGCCAAAGTGTTACCTGCACTCATACCATTACTTAAGTACAAGTTTTCAATTAAATTTGATGGGAAATATACAACTTCATCGTCAGACTGGCGCACAAAAGGTAGCGAACAAATGCCACGCTCTACGTTGCCTGAATTGGTGTCATATAAATGCGTACCGAGTAATTCATCATCTGGGTTATAAATCTCAAGACAATATTCATCTAAGATTTCTTTAGGTAATTCACCATTCGGACCCGGTTTAAACCATTTTTCATCTGGATAATGCACAAATTCAGCATTGGCAATCTCTTCACCCCAGAACTGGTCGTTATAGAAGAAGTTACAATTAAGGCGCTCAATGAACTCGCCCAATGCAGAAGCTAAAGCACTTTCTTTAGTTGCACCTTTACCGTTGGTAAAACACATCGGAGACTGCGCATCGCGGATATGTAATGACCAAACATTCGGGACAATATTACGCCAAGACGCAATTTCAATCTTCATGCCCAAGTTGGCCAAAATAGCGGACATATTGGCAATGGTTTCTTCTAATGGCAGGTCTTTACCCTGAATAAAGGTATGGCTTTCTGAAGTTAAGCTTGGCAATAACAATGCTTGCGCATCTGCATCAATGCTTTCAACTTCTTCAATAATAAATTCGGGACCAGTTTGAATCACTTTTTTAACAGTACAACGGTCGATTGAACGTAAAATCCCTTGGCGATCTTTCTCTGAAATATCGGCTGGTAATTCAATTTGAATTTTAAATGTTTGCTTATAGCGGTTTTCAGGATCAACAATATTATTTTGCGATAAACGAATATTATCGGTTGGGATATCTCGAGCTGCACAATACACTTTTACAAAGTAAGCGGCACACAATGCAGAAGATGCTAAAAAATAGTCAAATGGGCCCGGTGCCGAACCGTCACCCTTGTAGCGAATTGGTTGATCGGCAATTACCGTAAAGTCATCGAACTTAGCTTCCTGTCGAAGATTGTCGAGATAATTAACCTTGATTTCCATGCTGGCACCTAAATATTTTTATGTGTCAGCACAGACACATAAAATTCTAAATATTGAAATATAAGCCGAATCACAGCGAAGAAATTGACTTAAAAAATGAGAGATTAAAGCCATGTGTTTAATGAACGACTCAATTGGCTTTAATAAGATTGGCGGTATTATAGAGTGATTTTGTGAAGTTGATAACTAAAGTTAAAACATTGATGCTCACAATGTTTTAACTTGTCTTTAATTTACTTAAATATTGAGCATTAAAATTTAAAGGTGTAATCAACATTCAACCGTGTTTCATTTGCCGAGTGAAATGTCATATTGCTTGGCATATCGTTGCGATAGTGAGAAAAACGGGCTCGCATGCCTAGGCCTTTTAACTTTCCTTCAGGAATTTTATAGCCAAAATCAAACTCCATCGACTCTTCTTTGAAACGCTGATCACCATATTGCAGCAAATCAATATCTTCGCCTTTTGCATAGCGGGTCATAAAGCGCAGCCCATTTAATGAAACATCACCTAACTGCACATTTTTAAAGTCATATTCATAACGAATCGAATAGACTTTTTCGTCTTTATTTGAGTAGTCAGAACTCATAAAATCAAGCACGACTGGACTTTCAGTTCCCGACAAAAATGGCAGACCAGTCGAGCCAAACGACTGCATATAGCCCAAAGAAACCGTATGGTTTTTATAATTCAAACCAAATAAGCCACTCATATGTCGGTTATCGACCTCTCCTATTTTTTTACTTCCAGTTTCTTCACTATTAAAAAAACGCACGTCACTTAAAAAATTAAGCCGATCATTTAAAGGCTGTTTTCCGTTAAAACCCAAAAATTGTTGCTGGTAAATGTCTTTTAGTTCGGCATGATAAGCACGGAGACGATAGTCCTTTAACTGATAACTTCCTCCCAGCGTGTAAAAAGAATCAGTCGTTGCTGCCTTATCAAAACGATGGTTAATGTTGTCTGTTCCAACATCTGTAAAGCGGATTGAATCGCGTTGACGCACTTCGTCAACATAAAATCCCTCTAATTGAAGATTTGGGATTTCATTTGAAACAAAGCGGATACCGCGATAAGTCTGTGGGAACAAACGTGCTGGCGATGAAAATATGGTCGGTAATTGTGGAACTAAATCCCCCACAAAAAGCTCATTTTTTCTAAATTTGGCCTTACCTGTAATGCCGATTTTTCCATAATAATCGTCACGCGAGTTATCGGTATTGACTTGTAATAAGCCACTCCGAGCATAGTCATCGGCCCGACTTCCCATCAGGTTAAAGCCTGCCATTGCCAGTACATCAACACCGAAACCAACCGTACCCTCGGTATAACCAGACTGTCCTTTAAAAATTAAACCCTGCGCCCAATCTCTGGCAGCGGTATAGGGATATGGGTCTTTTTTATAGTCTCGGTCAAAGTAAAAATTACGCAGTGTCAGCTCAGCTTTACTGTCTGAAATAAACTCGGCATACACAATTTGACTAAATAATGGGCACAAGCATACCCCCACCCATAATGGTGTCTTTTTCATTTTTTATCTCAACTATTTAATTTTTAATGGATTACGGCGCTGTTTTAAGAGAGTAGTTTTGCTCTTTTTTACTTCGGTAAAAAGCGCTACCCAGACTTAAAATCAGGAAAATAGCCAAAATAAAGACCACACCGTAATAGGCATACAGCGTTGCGGGTGCGATGCCTTTATCCAGAAAAATCCCTGCCACCGTTGGCGATAAAATTGCCCCAATCCGACCAAAACCAATCGCATAACCTACGCCGCGACTACGGATTTCGGCATCATAAATTGTTGGTGAAATAGAATATAAACCTGCTACACAGCCATTAATGAGTGTGCCAAGTAATAACCCCACCATGAGTGCAACACTCACTTGGGACGAGACTGCGACAAATAGAAAAACACAAGCAGAGGTTAGCCCTAAAAATAGGCTTAAGGCATAGAAAATTTTCATGCGAGAGGCAAGTAAACCAATAATCGCTGCACCAAAAATACCGCCAATACTAATTAAAATACCAGTACTTACCCCTTGTTCAGGCGACATTCCCATTGAAATAAGAATTTTTGGCGTCCAGCTCATCACGAAGTAAAAACCAAACATCACTAAAAAGAACGCAAACCAAAGACAAAGTGTTTGCAACCCCAGCTGCCCTGCAAATAACTTACTGAGTTCACTGCCATTTTGTGTCGTATTTTTTTCATAGCGCGGCAGAACTGGTAACTCGTTAAGCCCCATACGATTTACAGTTGTATTAATTCGTTCTAGAGCCTGTTTTGGTCGTTTCGCGAGTAAGTAATCTAAAGATTCAGGCAATAACCATGCGCTGATTAGCAACATTGCAATGGTGGTGATTCCACCCGCTAAAAAGATTGACCGCCAGCCTAAATGTTCAATCAACGCCAGTGATAATACTCCGCCGAGTGTCGCGCCAATTCCATAACCTGTAGACATTAAGCTAACAGCAAGACTGCGCCAGCGAGCATTGGCATATTCACTTGCTAAAACATTACTGCTGGCAAGAATCCCACCTACCCCAATTCCTGTAATAAACCGAAGTGCTGCTAACATGCCGTGGCTTTGTACAAAAGCACAGGCCAACATGCTAAGGCCAGCAATCACAAGACAAACTAAGATGAGTAAACGGCGACCAACTTTATCGGCTAAAGGTGCTAGAAAGATTGAACCAGCAGCCATCCCGAAAAGTCCTGAACTAAGTAGCAAGCCAATTTGTGAGCCTGAAAGTGCCCATTCTGCCGACACGGATGGAGCGGTAAATGCCATCACCATTACATCAAAGCCATCAATAATATTGAGACAGATACAAATCAAAATGACGAACCATTGGTAACGGCTCATATTGTTTTGATTGATCTCACTCAGCACGTCTCTTTCCATTTGTGTATCTCCCAATGTGGATAAGACATACACACGACACTGCTGATATGAGCGATTGAGTGGTTATGCACATCCGTATCCATAATGACCTAGAGGAATATTTGTTTTTTGAGCATCCTGCTCTTTTTCTATACTGAATATTTGGATCCAAAAAATCAACAAAAATTTAAAACCTATTATTAAAAATTATATAAATACATAAATTATCTCACTATTAAATTATTAAAAACCTAAAATTAAGATGAGTTAAGATTTTTATGGATCCATAATAAAAAATCTATTATGATCAACTCAGAGTGTTTTTTAGCCAAAATCAACCATTTACCAATAAGGATTCAACTTAATGAAAAGATTTAACTTCCACCCCCAACAAAATAACAGTTAAACTTATAAAAAATTATTCAAATAAATTATTTTAACTACAAAAACAATTATTTAAAAATAGATTATTTTTATTTTATTGACTTTTTTATAAGCTTAACTGACATTATTTCATTTAAGAAGTTTTAATTAATTGCATGATGCATAAACACACAAAAGGATTGTTGTTATGAAACTCAAAAGAGTAGGCCAACTTACACTGGGACTTTTTTTTGCCAGTCAATTGTTTTACACAGCGCAAGCAGCCCCTCTAAAAAATCAGCAGCCGCCTAACATCATGATTATTTTGGCCGATGATCTTGGATTTTCAGATATTGGTGCGTATGGCGGTGAAATTAAAACACCTCATATTGATAGCCTGTTAAAACAAGGGAAAATGCTTTTTAATTTTCATGCCTCATCAATGTGTTCACCTACTCGTGCACAGCTTATGACAGGTGCAGACAACCACTTGGTCGGTTTCGGTGCCATGTATGAAACTTCAAAACGACAAGAAACATTGGTGGGAGCCGATAGCCCGCGTGCACTACTCAAAATTGATGGCTATTCAGGTCATTTAACACAAAATGCTTATACACTTGCCGAGATTTTAAAAACAAAAGATTATTACACCTTCATGGTCGGTAAATGGCACTTAGGCTATGCTCCCGAACAAAACCCTAAGGCTCGTGGTTTTGACCAATCTTTTGCTCTGCTCGATGGCTTCGATTTACATTTCAAAGACCAACCTAAAAATTATCCACGCAATACACAATATACTGAAAACGGTCAAAAGGTCACATTGCCTGACAACTACTACTCAACAGATTTCTTCACACAAAAAGCGTTTGAGTACTTAGATAAAAATAAAGCGCAAAAGCCATTTTTTGCTTATTTAGCCTACACCGCTCCACACTGGCCAATTCAGGCACCTGCTCACTATAGAGACTTATACAAAGGTAAATACGATCAAGGCTACGACGCAATTCGCAAACAACGCTTTAAAAGACAAAAAAAACTAGGCCTAATTCCTTTAAATGCAGAATATCCAACCGAACGTGGCAACCAAGCTCTAGGCACCAAAAGCTGGAATGAACTAACTCCACAAGAGCGCAAATATGAAGCGCGTAAAATGGAAGTTTACGCCGGCATGGTCACTCAGTTAGATGATCGAATTGGCGATGTCATTCAATATCTAAAAAAGAATCATTTATATGACAATACTTTGATTGTATTTATGTCAGATAACGGCGCTGAAGGCGGTGATCATAACTTCCCAATGGGTGATGCCGACAACCGTTATGAAAATATAGGAAACGCAAGCTCATATGTTTATATGGGACCACGTTGGGCCGAAGTGAGCAGTACACCATTTACCCACTGGAAGTCAGCCGCTTCAGAAGGCGGAGTGCGCGTTCCTTTTATTGTTAAATCCCCTGTTCAAATTTCTAAAGATCGCGGAATTAACAATAACTTTGCGACAGTCAGAGATATATTCCCAACTGCCATGGAATTAGCTGGCATTCAAAATAATCAAATTTATCCAGCTACAAGCACAAAAATTAAACCGTCTGGTTTTAGCTTGATTCCTGCTTTTAAAAACAATAATGCCCGCATTCGACCTGTTAATTATTATGACTTTAAAGAGTTGCATGGCAGCCGCTACGCCCAAACTGACGAATGGAAACTTGTCGAAAACTCACCTTCTAAATTTAAAAGCCACGGCTGGGAACTCTACAATTTAAAAAGAGATTTTAATGAACAACATAATGTTTACGCAGAACATCCAGAGATCGTCAAAGTCTTAAATGACAAATATTTAAGATACGCCGATGAAAATGGTGTGGTGGATTTTGAGCAATATAACAAAAAGTAGGAAAAACCAGATGAAACAGATCATGATGCTTTCATCGTTCCTCTTACTTTGTGCATGCCAAAAAACCACGCCTCAACTAGAACAGACCACCTTGCCCAACTTAGGCAGCAAAGCTAAATGTAATTCTTATTCGGGCCTTCCTTTGGGTTGGCCTAAAAATAAAGAAGCAGGTATGGTCAAGCTTCCGCAAGGAAAAATTGTTTTAGGCACCACACAAGGTTATGAAGATGAACGCCCATTAAACTTACAGGCAACTTCAGTTCCCGCTTTTTTAATTGATGCGACTGAAGTCACCAATGCTCAATTTCAAGAGTTTGTTAAACAAACGGACTATGTCACCGATGCAGAGAAGCAAGGCGGCGCAGCTATGTTTGTACAACCAGATCATCCAGTTGAAGAATTACAATGGTGGCGATTTGAAAAAGGTGCCAACTGGAAACACCCATGGGGCTTAAATAACCCTAAACAACCCGCACTTCACGAACCTGTTCGCATGGTGACATGGAATGATGCCTATGCTTATGCAAACTGGCTGGGTCATGACTTACCGACCGAACTTGAATGGGAATATGCAGCCAAAGGTTTCCAGCAAAATTCCGATATTGGTCCGGCCCATGAAGGCCATATTGTAGCCAACTTCTGGCAGGGTGAATTTCCTTATAAAAACATTCAGGAAGATGGTTTTAAGGATGTTGCCCCTGTTGGGTGTTTTAGTAAAAACCCATTTGGTTTATATGACTTGATTGGCAATGTATGGGAATGGACACAAACACCCTACACAGGTCCAAGAGATCACCATATGGGAGATCCCTCAAAATATCGGCAAAGTCACGAACAGATTTTGCAATACACCATTAAAGGTGGGTCTTATTTGTGCGCGACCAATTATTGCGCACGTTATCGTGCTGCCGCGAGGCACCCACAGGAACTCGACCTAGCAACCAGCCATGTCGGATTTAGAACAGTAAAACGCTTTTAAACGGATTTAAAAATGAAGCATATTTCTATTTATGGGATTTTATTCTCAGGGACAGCGCTTGCCTGCTGTTTAGCTCACAGTGCAGAAGATTTTAATTTTCAAAATACACTTACATTAAAAACATTTAACTTTGAAAGACATTATGAGAATGACACTAGTCCCGACACCCATAGCTTGAGTCAAGGCGTGATCTATCGAGGCGACTGGTCAACCAAGCTCAATGCTGTTCAGCTACACCTCAACCCCAGCATTCAATATGCCTATCGCTTAAGTACCGATCAACACACCAATGATACGGTCATACCCTTTGACACCACTACTAAAAAACAAGCGCAGGACTACGTTAAATATGGCTTAGGAGCTGGAGTTGAATATCAAAACTTTCGGATAAATATAGGTGAAATTATTCCCGACTCACCACTTACCCCACAAGTCGACACACATCAATTACGAGTGAACTACAAAGGCTTGGAATTAAAATATAAGACACCGCAACAAAATTTCGAGTTGGGTTTGATTAACCGTTATTCTCCAAAAAATGAGGAGGACTACCACAAACTCGCAATCTCGAAAAATGAATCCGATGGGCTTTACTTTTTCCAATGGGATGGCAAAACACCTAGGTACCATTGGAAATTTTATAATGGTTACTTAACCGACCTGATTAATCAAAGCTACTTTGCTTTTGATTATCAATGGACAAAACAGCACACCACAAAATTACGGGTGTTTCGCCACGACGATGTCGGCAAGTCAAAACTTGGTGAATATGACAATACATCTGTGGGCGCCATGCATTTTATCAAATATGGAAACTTTACAACTGGAATTGGCTACCAAGAAAACTTTGGCAAAGATGGCATTCCAAAACTCGACAATATACCCATCCCCCATATGGTGAACTGGACCTTAGGCGCGTTTACCAAAGCAGATGAAAAGTCTTATCATTTCGTTGCTTCGTATGACTTTAAAGACTACATCAAAGGTTTAAAAATTACCTATAAATATATTTATGGTGATTCATTTCAAACCATGAATCAAAATGATTTTGAGCAAGAAAGTGATGTGTTGATTCAATATGACCTGAATGCCTGGGTTAAAAATCTTAAATTTCTTTTCTTAAATATTAACTACGACACTAAACACGGTAAAAGTCTGGATGAACAGCGCATGATGCTTCATTACACGTTTAACTTTTAAATCTTCACCATCCATAATGGTTTTAAATGAAGCTATTATGGATCCAATTAAAAACCAACAAAAAGTACATCCCTAAAATTCAAAATAATCAAAAAATCTTTAAAACTATTTAAAAATATACAAAAACAACAACCATGAAGAACAATATTTTTTAAAAATATACTGCTTACCAATTGACCAATATTTTTATTTATTATAAATTGGATCCAATAAGTGATAAGGAGTCGTCACAAATGTTTATTAAAAATGCTTGGTATGTAGCCTGCCGCCCAGAAGAAATCCAAGACAAACCGCTAGGTCGCACCATCTGTGGTGAAAAAATTGTTTTTTACCGTGGTAAAGAAAATCAAGTTGCAGCCGTTGAAGATTTTTGCCCCCATCGCGGTGCCCCACTTTCACTTGGCTATGTAGAAGATGGCAACCTCGTGTGTGGTTATCATGGTTTAGTGATGGGCTGTGATGGAAAAACTGTTTCAATGCCAGCCCAACGTACAAATGGTTTTCCTTGCAATAAGGCCTATGCAGTTGTTGAAAAGTTCGGTTTTATTTGGATATGGCCGGGTGAAAAAACATTAGCAGATGAATCAAAACTCCCAACTTTAGAATGGGCAGATCATCCTGAATGGAGCTATGGCGGAGGCCTGTTCCATATTCAATGCGACTATCGCCTCATGGTCGATAACCTTATGGATTTAACCCACGAGACCTATGTTCACTCAAGCAGTATTGGTCAAAAAGAGATTGATGAATCATTGCCAGTGACGAAAGTAGATGGTGACCACGTCATTACCGAGCGTTACATGGAAAATGTGATCGCACCACCATTTTGGCAAATGGCCCTGCGCGGCAATCATTTGGCAGATGATGTACCTGTTGACCGTTGGCAACGTTGTCATTTTTTTGCCCCAAGCAATGTGCATATTGAAGTCGGTGTAGCACATGCTGGACACGGCGGTTATAACGCGCCAAATGACAAAAAAGTTTCTTCAATTGTTGTTGACTTTATTACGCCAGAAACTGAAACCTCACATTGGTATTTCTGGGGAATGGCACGCAACTTCCAGCCAAACAATGCTGAACTCACCGATCAAATTCGTGAAGGCCAAGGCAAAATCTTTACTGAAGATTTAGAAATGCTGGAGCAACAGCAGCAAAACATTTTGAATAATCCACATCGCAAGTTACTGATGCTTAACATCGATGCAGGCGGTGTACAGTCACGCAAGGTGATTGACCGACTACTTGCCGAAGAAAATAAAACGCCTCCTGAAACATCCGCACAGAAGTTTCCAAACATTCGGATTATTTAAAGGAGCATGAACATGGACGTTATTATTGATAAAATTCACCAGCTCACCCCGACCATTCGTGCCTTTGAATTAGTTGCAACAAATGGTACAGAGCTACCGAGTTTTGAAGCAGGTGCCCATATTGATGTGCATCTTAAAAACGGTCTAACCCGTCAATATTCAATTTCAAACTGTTGTAGTGAAAAACATCGTTATGTGATTGGTGTTTTACATGATGCCAATTCACGTGGTGGGTCACGCTGTATCCATACTGAATATCGTGAAGGCGACTATTTAAAAATTGGTGAACCACGTAATTTATTTGAAATTCATTCTCAAACAAAGCAGGCGGTTTTATTTGCTGGTGGTATTGGCATTACCCCCATTTTATCGATGGCCTATCGCCTTAAATCGGCCAATATCCCTTTTGAATTACATTACTTTGTTCGTAGCCATGAAATGATTGCCTTCTATGGCAATTTAACTGAGCACTTTGGTGATCATGTCCATTTTCATATTCAAGATCAGCCAGACACCGAATGTAATATGGCAAAGGTTTTAAGCCAAGCTTCACCTGAAAAACACCTCTATGTGTGTGGCCCTACAGGTTTCATGCAATTTGTGATGAACTCGGCCGAGCAAGCGAATTGGCATAGCGAGCAATTACATCAAGAGCACTTTGTCGCTCAAAAAGCAGATACTTCAAACAACGAAGTATTTACTATTGAAGTTAAAGGTACGGGCCGCAGAATTGAAGTATTGCCAGAACAAACTGCTACTGAAGCATTAATTGCAAATGGCTTTGATATTCCTGTTTCGTGTGAGCAAGGTATTTGCGGTACGTGTATTACCCGCGTTGTAGAAGGCACACCAGATCATCGCGATATGTTTATGACTGAAGATGAACATGCGCTGAACGATCAGTTTACGCCCTGCTGTTCTCGTGCAAAAACCAAAAATCTTGTGATTGAGCTTTAATAGTTAAGTTCCTTTATTCAAAAATAAAGGAACTTATTCCATTTAAGCGTTTAAAACACTTTTTAGGGTTTCACCTAAAATTACAACACTACTGTGCTCACGCATTAAGGTTTCAGCTCGCCCTGCCTGTCGATGTACCAACGCATCAAAAATTGAACAATGCTGTAAATGTGCATAGTGCAAACGGCGATATTCCGACAAAGCTTGCTTCTCATCATAGGTAATGGCTTGGGCTGAAGCCATCGGCAATTGATTGTTTTTTGCTAAAGCTTGTATGAGCGCAACATTTTGCGCGCCCTCAATAATCGTGTCATGAAAAATGACGTTAAAATGGTGATAACGTTCCAGTTCAACATCACCAAACTCGTCTTTTTCATTAAAGAGTTTTTCGGTTTCTTGAATGCAATGTTGAAGGGTCTTTTTCTGCTCTTCACTTAAGCCTTGTTCTGCCAGAGTCTTTGCAGCCAATCCTTCAAGTACGCCTCGAACTTCGAGTGCGTCATGAACCAGTTGTTCTGAAATTTCACGGACGGTGTAGCCACGAGTTGGGTTTTTAAGGAGAAGACCTTCTTGTTCAAGCAACCTAAATGCAATACGAACAGGCTGCCTCGAAACTCCAAGTAACTCGGCAGTGGGAATCTCGGCAATTCTGGCACCACCCTCAAGTTCCCCTGAAATAATCATTTTTCTTAATTTAAGTAAAACTTGTTGTCCTGAAGACATTTGCTGCCACACATCACCAAAAACGTCACTTCGATGCTAGCAAGTTCATTTGCAAAATGAAATAAATTTTCTGTGTGAATCAGTGCTTAAGCATTTCTATAGACTTTAAACGATTAGATTGCAAACTCCATTCGATCAAAGGCCTTTAAGATTATTCACCATAATATCGAGATTATTACGAATTAAATAAGCCAAATTGATATCAATGCCTTCAAGCATTTTCTCTTCAACTTTGGATACAACTTCATTGCATTTATTGAGTTTTTCAACACCACTTTCGGTGAGTGTAATTAAAATACGGCGGCCATGGGTTGGGTCAGGTTTCTTTTCAATCCAGCCATTAACCAGTAAATCTTGCAAAATTTTATTGGCAGATTGTGGCTTTATGAAAGAGCGTTCAGCAAGCTTGGCATTAGATACGTTACTTTTTGAAGCTAAAACAGAAAGTGCCGTAAATTGCGGCAAGGTAATTTCAAGCTCTTTTAAATGTTCGGTTAAATGTTTACTAATAATTCGGTCAACACGAGCAATCATGTAACTTAACTTAGGCTCATCTTCTATTTTTTTCTGAACTAAATTTGAACGTACCATAACCTTTCATTCATCATAAGAAAATCTGTAATGAAAGTATGAGGTAATCACCCCATACTTTCGTTAAAACTTAGCGAGCACCTGAGCTTTGTACTAAATGTACAGGCTGTTTAGGTTTTTTGACAAGAAGTAATGCAGAGATCGCTGCAATTAAGATCACAGGAATGCTTGAACCAATCACAATGGTCGAGCTTTGTCCAAGTGAGAGTAAAAAACCAGCCATTAACGGTCCTGCAAAAGAACCAATACGCCCAATTGCAACCGCCGCGCCCACTCCGGTTCCACGCATTTCGGTCGGATAATACATTGCGGCTAAACCGTACAATGCCGATTGTCCACCCACAATGAATAAACCACAGCCGACTGCCGAAAGTGCCAGCAATGCAACGGTTGGAGAAATTGCCAAGCAACAAAGTGAGAATAAAATGCCTAGATAAATCAGCTTAATCACAAAACTCATGCGTATTTTATCAAGCAATACACCCATTAAGATTGAACCTAAAATTCCGCCAACGTTGTAGCCCATCTGCACATAGTTTGCCTGTAATTTCGATAAGCCTTGCGCACCCATGAGTAACGGTAACCAGTTCAACAAGAAATACAGCACCACTAAGGTACAGAAAAAACTCACCCAAAGCTGAATAGTCGACATACGACGTTCTTTGGCAAATAGAACTTCAAAGAATGGTGTGGTTTTTTGCGCTTGAACTTTACGTTGCAGGTAATCATTTGACTCAGGTAAAAAGCGCATGATGAGTGGAATTAACAAAATAGGCGCAATACCACCAATATAGAAAATATGACGCCACTCTGCATCGCCTGCCAACGACATGGCAACCACAGAAGTCAGCAAGCCACCGAAAGGAATGCCGCTATACATGACACTTACCGCTTTGCCCTTGTGCTGGTCAGGTACAGCTTCAGAGGCAAGAGTAATCATCATCGGAAGTGCCCCGCCCATTCCCAAACCAGTACAAAAACGAATGAGCAATAACAAACTAAAGTTGGCAGCATAAGCCGTTAGCAAAGACATAATTCCAAAAAGCAGAATACTAAAAATCAGAATTTTCTTACGCCCAATAATATCTGCAAACCTGCCGCCTAATATGGCACCCGGTAGTGTTCCTAAAATTGCAGCACTAAATGCCCATGCCATCTGGCCATTATCCAACATAAACTCAGCCCGCATTCGTGGAGCGGCTACCCCCATTGATTGAAGATCAAAACCTTCAAAAATTGCGATTGCAAAACAAAGTAGTAACGTAATCTTTGCCCTTGCAGACTGTCCTAATATCTTTTCCATTGTGTTGTCCTTTATTGACTAGTCGTTCCATTTAGCCCTTTGTGTATTGTTGTTTAAACACACCAAAAATATCAGTTAAACTTACTAAAAAATCAACATATTTTTATGTTAAATTGTTTATTAAATTAATTTTTATTTAAATTACATATATTTATAAAATAATTATTAAATTTTAGAAAAAAGACTTGAATGTAAGTTTAACTGATATTAAATTAAATCCCAGAACATCACAAAATCATTCAAGGAGTATGAAGATGACTTATGAAAATCGCTGGGAAACCGTAGATGTTAAAGTTGAAGATGGAATTGCCTGGGTTACACTAAACCGCCCAGAAAAGAAAAATGCCATGAGCCCTACACTCAATCGTGAAATGATTGATGTACTTGAAGCCATAGAACTTGATCAAGATGCACGTGTTTTAGTACTAACTGGTGCGGGTGACTCTTGGACAGCTGGCATGGACTTGAAAGAATATTTCCGCGAAGTCGACACTCAACCTGAAATTTATCAAGAACGTATTCGCCGTGACTCATGTCGTTGGCAGTGGCAACTTCTTCGTATGTATTCAAAACCAACCATTGCAATGGTTAACGGCTGGTGTTTCGGAGGCGGTTTCTCACCATTAGTGGCGTGTGATCTTGCGATTGCAGCAGATGAAGCAACTTTCGGTTTATCTGAAATTAACTGGGGTATCCCACCTGGTAACCTTGTAAGTAAAGCAATGGCCGATACTGTGGGCCACCGTGCAGCTTTGTACTACATCATGACGGGTAAAACCTTTAGTGGTAAAGAAGCCGAAACTATGGGACTGGTAAATAAAAGCGTACCACTTGAACAGCTAAAAGCAGAAGTAACTGAGCTTGCAAATTGCCTACTTGAGAAAAACCCTGTAGTGCTTCGTACCGCTAAAAATGGCTTTAAGCGTTGCCGCGAACTCACTTGGGACCAAAACGAAGATTACTTATATGCCAAGTTAGATCAATGTATCCATCGTGATACAGAAAATGGTCGCCAAGAAGGTTTGAAACAATTTTTAGATGAAAAATCAATTAAACCGGGTTTACAGAGCTATAAACGTACTGGTTAACTTTTGATTCTTTAATGGCAATGTAAGGACACAACCCATGCAAAATGTACAGTTACTTATTCACGGTCAATCTGTTGATGCATCAAATCAGGCAACTTTTGAGCGAATTAGCCCCATTGATGGATCAGTGGCGAGCAAAGCTGCTGCTGCAACCTTGGAAGATGTTGATCGTGCAATCGAATCGGCGCAACAAGCTTTTAAAGTATGGTCGAAGCTCTCGCCTACCGAACGCCGTTTACGTTTGTTAAAAGCAGCCGATTTAATGGACCAAAAGACTGAGCAATTCATTGAAACTGGAATGCAAGAGACAGGTTCAACTGCCACATGGTATGGGTTTAACGTTCACCTTGCTGCCAACATGTTACGTGAAGCAGCGGCAATGACCACACAAATTGACGGAAGCTTAATTCCATCAGATGTACCCGGTAATGTTGCGATGGGTGTACGTGTTCCTTGCGGTGTTATTGTTGGGATAGCACCTTGGAACGCGCCTGTCATTTTGGCAACACGTGCGCTTGCCATGCCATTGGCTTGTGGCAACACGGTGGTATTAAAAGCATCTGAAGCCTGCCCTGCAACGCATCGTCTAATTGGTGAAGTGTTACACGAAGCGGGTCTTGGCGAAGGTGTGGTGAATGTGATTACCCATGCCGCCGAAGATGCACCACAAATTGTTGAACGTTTAGTGTCTCATCCAGCTGTAAAACGTATTAATTTTACGGGTTCAACCAAAGTCGGAAAAATTATTGCTGAAACTGCTGCTCAATATTTAAAACCTGTTTTACTCGAATTGGGTGGTAAAGCCCCTGTTGTGGTTTTAAATGAAGCAGACATTAATGAAGCCGTAAATGCAGTCGCTTTTGGAGCGTTCTTTAATCAGGGGCAAATCTGTATGTCGACCGAACGTGTTTTGGTTCAAGACAAAATTGCCGACCAGTTTATTGAAAAACTGATTGAGAAAACACGTTCCATTCAGGCGGGTAATCCGACTTCAAAAGACAATGCTCTCGGCGTTTTAGAAAGTCGCCGCGCTGCAAATCGCATTCAGCATTTGCTTGAAGATGCCCAAAACAAAGGTGCCGACTTACCTTTAGGCATTCATATTGAAGACACCACCATGCAACCAACACTGGTGCTCAATATTAAACCTGACATGCTGCTTTACCGCGAAGAATCGTTTGGGCCTGTCTGCACGGTTCAACGTTTTGCAACCGTTGAAGAAGGCGTAGCACTGGCAAATGACAGCGAGTTCGGTCTTTCTTCGGCAGTGTTTAGCCAGAATATTTCGCAGGCATTGGAAGTGGCTAAACAGATTGATTCGGGTATTTGTCACATTAACGGTGCAACCGTGCATGACGAAGCTCAAATGCCATTTGGTGGAACAAAATCGAGTGGTTACGGACGATTTGGTAGTAAAGCCTCTATTGGTGAATTTACCGAACTGCGTTGGATCACCATTCAAACTCAATCGCGTCATTACCCGATTTAGTCGGCTAATATAGATAACGACATATTAAATAAAAATTGCATGATGCAAAAAGATAAAGCGCAGTGATGCGCTTTCCATGGAGTGAAAGAAATGCAAATGAATGCCACTCAATCACAAGACCGTGAACGGTTCGTAAAATTAGGGCAACATGATATTCATTATCACCATAAAGATGACACGCTCTATATCAGCCCAAAAGAGCAATTAAAACCGTATCCACAAAAACTGACAGATCGGTTAATTCATTTTGCACAGACCAAACCAGACCATATTTTTGCAGCCAAACGCAATGCTCAAGGTGAGTGGGTCAAACTGAGTTATTCAGAAGTTTTACAACGCGCATGGCATATTGCTCAGGCTTTACATGAACGTAACTTAAGCCAAGAAAGACCACTCGTCATTTTAAGTGGTAATGATCTTGAACATTTAACACTCTCTATGGGTGCAATGCTGGCAGGTGTACCTTTTTCAGCAATTTCACCAGCCTATTCTCTTATTTCTCAAGATTTTGGCAAACTCAAACATGTGTTTGAAGTGCTCACCCCAGGCATGGTCTATGCTAGCGACGGTCAAGCATTTGCCAAAGGGATTCAGGCCTGTATTACCTCAGACATTGAAGTGGTGACCAACAAAGGTCTTGTGGGCAATCAGATCTGCACATCTTTTCAGTCGCTGTTAGATACGCCTGTTTCAAATGTTCAAGAGTTTTATCAAACCCTTGATGAAAACCAAATTGCCAAATTCTTGTTTACATCAGGTTCAACCAAACTACCTAAAGCTGTGCCGACCACGCATTTAATGTTGTGTGTTAATCAGCAAATGCTATTGCAGACTTTCCCTGAGTTTGAAGAAACACCACCTGTCCTACTCGACTGGCTGTCTTGGCACCACACGTTTGGAGGCAGTCACAATGTCGGCATCGCGCTCTATAACGGCGGTACGATTTACATTGATGATGGCAAACCCGTTGCAGGAAAATTTGACGAAACCATTCGTAATCTCAAAGAAATTTCTCCAACAGTTTATTTAAATGTACCAAAAGGTTGGGAAGAACTCACCGAAGCTTTAGAACAAGATGAAGAGCTAAGAGACCGCTTTTTTGCCAAAGTAAAAATTTTATTCTTTGCAGGCGCAGCACTTTCAGAAGCTGGCTGGAACAGACTCGATAAAATTGCTCAGCAACATTGCGGAGAAAAAATTCGCATTATGAGTGGATTAGGCATGACTGAAACTGCACCATCTTGCGCTTTTACCACTGGCCCACGCGTGATGGCTGGCTTTATTGGTTACCCTGCACCGGGGTGTGAAATCAAACTGGTTCCATGTGGTGACAAACTTGAGTTTTGTGTTCGTGGCAAACATGTCATGAAAGGTTATTGGCGTTTAAAAGCAGACCAGCAAAGCACTGTTTTTGACGATGAAGGCTTTTTCCACACAGGTGATGCTGTTCGTTTGGTCGATATCAATGATCCGACTAAAGGCCTGATGTACGACGGACGCATTGCCGAAGACTTTAAACTCAATACGGGTACTTTCGTCAATGTCGGCACGATTCGCAACAAAGTGCTCATTCAAGGTAATTTACTGGTTCAAGATGTCTGTATTACAGGTTCAAACCTGAATGCCGTAGGCTTTCTGATTTTTCCAAAAATGGATGCTTGTGCTCAATATGCAGGTCTTAAACTTGGTGAGCATTCGTCAGTAGAGATATTACAGCACCCTAAAGTTCAGCAATGGTTCCGCCAATTTTTAACGACTTTTAATAAAGATGCGACTGGCAGTTCAAATACAGTTTCCATGCTTTATTTAATGACCGAACCACCTCAACTCGATGCAGGCGAAGTGACCGATAAAGGCAACCTCAATCAAAGCAATATTACTAAGCGTCGTGCTGCCTTAATTGATGAACTTTATCAAAAGCAGGCCGAAAATCCGCTGATTATTCGGGTACCCACCTTAAAGCAATAAGCAATTGAATTAAAAAAGGAAGCTCAAACTTCGGTTTGGGCCTTAGCCTCACTTTTGCCTAAAAAAGGTTCAACATGCCACACGATACAGAATTTGAACTATTTCGGGACAGTTACCGCAGGTTCTTAAAAGAACAGGTTGCTCCGTATTATGAACAGTGGGAACACGATGGCCTCATCCCACGTGAGCTATGGCTTCGTCTTGGAGAAAATGGCTTTTTGTGCGTAGATGTGCCCGAAGAATATGGCGGCTATGGCGCTCCTGTTCATTACTCTCTCATGCTGGTTCAAGAAACTGCTCAAGCTGGCTTTGCATCTTTAGCTGTTGCCATTGGGGGACAAAATGAGCTTGTTTCCCCTTACTTGCAAAATATTGGAACTGAAGAGCAAAAACGTTATTGGTTACCCAAAATGGTGACAGGTGAAGTGGTCACCGCAATTGCGATGACCGAAGCGAATGCTGGTTCAGACTTACAGGCCATACGCACTCAAGCCATTTTAGAAAATGACCACTATCGTGTGAATGGTTCAAAAACATTTATCTCAAATGGATTACATGCCGACCTGATCGTTTTGGTAGCGAAAACTGATCCTCCAGCTAAAGCAAAAGGTATTTCGATTTTTTTAGTTGATGCTGCTTTAGACGGCGTTAAAAAAGGACGTTCCTTACAAAAAATTGGGCTACACGCCCAAGATACAGCTGAACTATTTTTTGATGATGTTTGTGTGCCTGCAACTCAGCGTTTAGGTGAAGAAGGACAAGGCTTTGCCTATTTAATGCAAGAGTTACCTCGCGAACGCTTGAGCATTTCAATGATGGCTTTGGGGTCAATTTTAGGAGCCATCGAACTGACCAAAGACTATGTGATGGAGCGTAAAGCTTTCGGGCAACCCTTAAGCCAAATGCAAAACACGCGGTTTGTGCTCGCAGATGCACAAATCAAAGCGAAAGCCGCCCAAGCTTTTGTAGATCAATGTGCAGCGCTGTATCAACAACACCAATTAAGCGTCACTCAAGTTGCCGCACTGAAATGCTTTATCACCGATGTTCAATGTGAAGTAATTGATCAATTACTTCAGCTTTTTGGTGGCTACGGTTACATGCAGGAATACCCGATTTCACGCTTTTTTGTGGATGCACGGGTACAAAAAATTTATGGGGGAACCAATGAAATTATGAAAGAAATCGTCGCCCGAGAACTGCTCGGAAAATAATTCGATTTAAAAACCAAATAAGGCAGACACAACAACTATGCCTTGTTGAAAACAAGAAATGATATTTCAGGAAGAAATGCTATGTCGAAATTATGGATGTACTCTACCCTCATGCTCTCTGGTTCAGTCTGCGCGGGCAGTTTTATTGACAACAGTTCAGTAGAACTCACCACGCGAAATTTCTATTTTGACCGCGACTACCAAGAGCAATCCGCTTACCCTGCCGCCAAGGACTGGACACAAGGGTTTATTCTCAAAGCCAATTCAGGTTATACCGAAGGGACTGTCGGTTTTGGGCTGGATGTACTTGCAACTGCGGGTTTTAAACTTGATGCCGATGCCGAGCACGGAGGTACAGGAAACTTACCCAGAGACACGCGTACCAATGAACCTGCCGACTCTTATGGGGAAATTGGGGTCACAGCAAAAGCTAAAATGAGCCAGACCGAACTGCGCATAGGTACGCTAATGCCGATGAACCCAGTTTTAGTGGCTTCACCTGCTCGCTTGTTACCTCAAACTTATCGAGGAATTTCACTGACCAGTAAAGATATTAAAGATTTTGACATACAGGCAGCCTATCTTGATAAAGTGAATCATCGTGATTCGACCAACTATGAAAAAATTAAAATTTCAGGCGTAAATGGGCGATTTAAAGGTGCCGAAACTGACGGGCTCTATTATTTAGGTGGAAACTATCAGCTTGATCCAGCAATCAAGCTCACAGCGTTCTATATGGATGTTGATGATCTTTATAACCAAACCATGGTTGGTGCCTTACATCAACATAAAATTAATGACACTACTAATCTTAGTTCGCAATTACGCTACTACCGCAGCCGCGATGACGGTCAAGCAAAAGCAGGTTTAGTCGATAATGATCTTTATCATGCGCATTTCGAACTCAAACATCAAAACCATAAGTTTATTTTTGGAACCTTCCAACATCATGGCGACACCGCCTTTCCGTATTTGACTGGAGGTGAAACCGGACTTCTCATTGATACATGGCCGGGTGAGTTTTTAAATCCAAAAGAGAAAGCCTACAGCTTCCGCTATGAATATGACTTTAAAGATTATGTTCCGGGTTTACGTTTCATGACCCGTTACACCACAGGTCAGAATATTTATGCACCCAACTTAGGTGGAACCAATCTAAAAGAACGCGAAACAGACTTTGATTTAGGCTATACCGTTCAAAGTGGCTGGTTAAAAAATTTAGGGCTCCGCGCGCGCTATGCAATCTATGACAACAACATGCTCTCCACTGCCAACATCAAACCTGTAAACGAAACCCGTATCAACATCGATTACACATGGAAATTTAAATAATTCAAAACAAGAGGTTCTGCTGTGCATAGAACCTCTTTTTATTTCGGGACATTCATCATGAAGAAAGTTGTAACGCTACTCTACGGATTTAGTTTCATTGCCCTAACTCACGCCGAGACGCAATATAGCCCGCCACCTATTCAGCTTGAGCCTTTAGCAAAATTTAGTGTGGATCTGAATGCGCCTGTTTGGGAATTAGGCACCACCAGTGACGCAGGTAAACGTCGAATTATTCCCATTACAGGTGGAACATTTGAAGGAAAATCGCTTAAAGGCCGCATTTTAAATAATGGCGCAGATTGGCAAATTGTCGACAGTAAAGGACTGGCAATTATTGATACGCGATATTTGTTAGAAACCGATGACGGTGCACTCATTTATCTTCAAACCAAAGGTTACCGACATGGTTCGGCAGAAACGCTAAAACAACTCGCCCAAGGCAAAGATGTTGACCCGAAAAATTACTATTTCAAAATTACCATGCAGTTTGAAACCAGTTCACCAAAATATTCGTGGCTCAATCAGACCGTTGTTGTAGGTAGTGCAATGCGTTTGGGCAAAGCGGTTATTTATGATGCCTATACTCTGAAATAATAATTTTTATAACACTTACAAAAGGATGGACCCTTCATTATGGATCAAAAAACTTTAGAACACTTACCGCCAATTCATCACCATTTAGGCGGTCACAATATTCATTGGAATGAAAAAAACACTGAACTCACCATCCACTACACGGCGCTAGAAAGCTTTACCAACCCACGCGGTACGGTTGAAGGCGGCATGATTTGCGCGATGCTTGACGATGTGATGGGACTTTTTGCGTTTCTGGCAAATGACCGTAAACCAGCTACCACCATTAATTTAACCATGGACTTTTTAAGGCCCTGTGCTGTGGGCGAAGTCATTACAAAATGCCGCTTTATTAAACAAGGAAAAACCGTACTGAACCTTGAAAGCGAAGCTTGGCAAAACAACAAAATGATTGCACGAAGTACAGCTAATTTTCTGGTTTTAGATTAAATCCATCAACCTTCATAAAATAAGGATATTTATAAATGAATGAAAACAAAAAGCGTCTTTGGACACAATCCACCGTATTGCTTGCGATTGCGGCAGTATTGACTGGTTGTGGTAATGACAATGACAGTACAACCTCATTACCTCAAACACCTCCACAACTTACTCCTGCGGTTGGTGCAAAATTAAATGGAAGCTGTTCAGATCTGACCGGATTTCAATATAACAGTACTGTAATTAGCTCATCCACGCTTCAAGAGGCGGGTATATTGACTGTAGCCAACAAACCGATTGGTGCACATTGTTTAGTTAAAGGCTATATGGACCAACGTGTAAGCCCTGTTGATGGACAAACCTATCAAATTGGTTTTGAAATGCGCTTACCCGTTAACTGGAATGGCCGTTTTCTCTATCAAGGCAATGGTGGAACCGATGGTAACCTAGTGCCTGCAACAGGACAGCTTGGCAGTGGTGGT
Organism: Acinetobacter sp. WU_MDCI_Abxb74; assembly: GCF_025513915.1. Taxonomy (NCBI): domain Bacteria; kingdom Pseudomonadati; phylum Pseudomonadota; class Gammaproteobacteria; order Moraxellales; family Moraxellaceae; genus Acinetobacter; species Acinetobacter sp. WU_MDCI_Abxb74. The sequence continues at coordinate 88,660 of NZ_JAHPRP010000004.1, read as the reverse complement.
CCGCTCACCAATGCCCTACATGACGGTTTTGCTGTCATTTCTTCCGATGCTGGACATAACGCTTCACAAAACCCCATGTTTGGTTTAGACCCTCAAGCCAGAGTTGACTATGGATATGGTGCTATTACCAAACTCACGCCTATGGCAAAAAACCTGATCAAAACGGCCTATGGTAAATTGCCTGATCGCTCCTATGCCGGTGGTACATCTAATGGTGGTCGCCACGCCATGATTGCAGCAACCCGTTTGGGCGACCAATATGATGGAATTTTAGCAAGCACACCGGGTTTCCATTTGCCTCGAGCAGCCGCAGCACAACTTTATACAGCACAACAGCTTCGTCGTGTCGCAACAGATGAAAATGACTTAAGTACCGCCCTTACCCTTCCAGAACGTAAAGTATTAGCAAAAGCGATTTTAGATCGATGCGATGCCTTAGATGGTGTTGCAGATGGACTCGTTCAAGATGTTGAGGCTTGCCGTACTGCTTTTAATATTCACCAACATGTACCTGTTTGCTCAAGTACAAGAGATGGCACCTGCCTAAGTACCGAACAAATTGATGTGCTAGCCAACATTTACCGTGGCCCTGTAAACTCTGCTGGACAAGCTCTGTATGCAACCCAGCCTTTCGACCCAGGTTTAGTCGGCAGTAACTGGGCAAGCTGGAAATTTGAATCTTCGGTTGGAACAGCGCGTGACCCTGTTGCAGTCGGCATTCTTTTTCAGGTTCCGCCAGATCCAACTGTAGTTCAAAACTCTAGACAATTTGCCTTTAATTATAATTTTGATACTGATTATCTAAAACTATCGGCAACCAACGAGCTGTACACCGAAAGCTCCATGTCTTTTATGATGCCGCCCGATGAACTTAATCTGGATAAACTGCGCAACCACGGTGGAAAAATGATTGTGGTACAAGGCACAGCTGACGGTGTTTTCTCTGTCGATGACACCCAAAATTGGTATGATCAACTACTCCAACACTATAAAAATGATGCAAAAGGTACAGCGCCTGAATTTGCACGTTTCTTTAGAGTTCCGGGCATGAACCATACCCGTGATGGTATTGCGACCGACCAGTTTGATGCATTGACTGCTTTAGTTAACTGGGTCGAATATGGGCAAGCACCTGACAAAATCATTGCAACTGCACGCGGCGCAGGTAACCCAAGTGGTCAAGTGAATACTGAACTTCCGCAAAACTGGGCGCCAGACCGTACCCGCCCACTTTGCCCTTACCCACTGATTGCCCGTTACAATGGTCAAGGTGATAGCGAAAAAGCTGAAAACTTTAGCTGTAAATAACAACCCTATCAAATTAAAAGAGAGCTTCTATAAGCTCTCTTTTTATCTTACTCTGCCTAATCTTAGCTCAAGCTTTACTGCTTAAACTTTTTAATACTTTTAGACAGATGAGCACGCATCATTTGTCGAGCCAATAAACCATCTTGATCAACAATCGCGTTATAAATATTGACATGATCATGATGAACCGCTTTTAAATATTCTTCACGGTTTTCTGGACTTTGCTCAATAGATTTAAGTCGTGCACGCGGAATAATCTTTTCGCCAAGGTACTTTAAAAAATCAACGAAATATTGGTTTTCAGAAGCTTCGGCAATGGCAATATGAAAATCATAATCCGCTTTTACCGTACCATCATTTGCATCTGATGAAATATGACGTTCAAAGTCTTCAAGCGCAGCTTTCATTTTATCGATGTGGATTTGTTTACGACGCTCTGATGCTAAAAAGACTGCTTCAGACTCAAGGCTAATCCTAAGCTCCAGTAAAGAGACAATATCGTTAATGGTTTCTAGACTGGCATTAGATAGTAAAAAATTCTGCTCAATGGTTTGCTCTTTTACAAAAGTACCAATCCCGTGACGAGTTTCAACAAAGCCCAGAGAACGCAATTCAGTAATTGCTTCACGAATGACAGAGCGGCTAACTTCAAAGGTTTCAATTAATTCTAATTCTGTTGGAATTTTCTCTCCAACCTGAAAATCTCCAGACTGAATTTTCTCGATCAGTTGTTCTACAATAATCTGGCTTAGTTTTTTTGTTGATCTAGGTTTAATTGCACTAGACATAATCTGAAGAACTCATGAGATGTTGAAAAAATTAGGAAATTCATTTTACTATAATCTTACACGATAGTCATATTCGCTTTTCACCGTCCTAAGTTCTTAAAATTAAATTGTTTTATATGGTTCATTAATCTCACGCATATATTTTAAAAAGTGAGTAACTTGTGCTTATTTAGACAGTTACATCAAACTAAATGGCTTAAATAATATGCAACTCAATACCTTTGATTGAGCTGCACAGTCTTATTAAATTGTAGCCTGACTCAGCTGTCCATTGACCAAACGAGTAATTTGCAATGGATTACTGTCTTTTAATGCATCGGGTAATAACACTTGTGGTGTATTTTGGAAACACACAGGACGCAAGAAACGCTCAATTGCACCTGTGCCTACCGAAGTTCCACGGGCATCACTCGTTGCAGGGAACGGACCACCATGCACCATGGCATCAGACACTTCAACTCCTGTCGGGAAGCCATTAAACAGAACACGACCGGCTTTGCCTGTGAGTAAATGAAGCAGTGTACCAGCCTGAGATAATTCAGCTTCATCACCAATAATGGTTGCCGTGAGCTGTCCACCTAAAGCGTCAATTCCTTTTAATAAGGTTGCCTCATCTTCTACAGCAATCACAATCGACATCGGTCCAAACACTTCATGTTGTAGTTTTGGATTGCCCGATAATAAAACCGATTGATCTGCTTTAAATAGGTGTGCTTTTGCTTGAGAAATAAGCTCAGGTTCCTGCCCTGTTGCAATCACTTCAAAACCAGATTCGCCAGTTAATGCATCAACCCCTTGACGGTAGCTTTTTAAAGTACCTTCATTCAACATGACTTGAGGCACAGCTTTTTGAGTCATTTCACTTAAAGCTGCAACAAAACGATCAAACTCAGGACCTTTCACACCCAAAATTAAACCTGGTTTTGTACAGAACTGGCCACATCCCATATTAAATGAGGCAACCGTTTCTTGAGCGATTTGTTCACCACGTGATGCAAGTGCCTGTGGCAACACAACAACCGGATTAACACTCGACATTTCAGCAAAAAATGGAATTGGCTGAGGGCGACTCTGAGCAAGGTTATAAAGTGCCATTCCACCTTCAAGTGAACCTGTAAAACCAGCTGCTTGAATCAATGGATGCTCCACCAAGTTTGCACCAACACGAGATCCAAAAATCATGTTGAATGTACCCTTAGGCATGCTGCAAACTTCAATTGCTTTTTCAATCGCTTCTGCCACAAGCTCGGCAGTCGCCATATGGCCAGAGTGTGCTTTAAACACAACTGGGCAACCTGCTGCTAAAGCCGCTACGGTATCGCCACCCGCGGTTGAAAATGCAAGCGGGAAATTACTTGCGCCAAAGACAGCAACCGGACCGACTCCAACTTTGTACTGGCGAAGGTCAACACGCGGTAAAGGTTTACGTTCTGGCAACGCAACATCTATGCGGGCACCATAAAAATCACCACGTCGTAAAAGTTCAGCAAACAATCTTAATTGACCAGTAACACGACCTGTTTCACCTTGGAGTCGAGCAAGTGGCAAGCCAGTTTCTAAAGATGCAACTTCTTGTAAGTTCGTGCCTAATACTTCAATTTGACGAGCAATTTCTTCAAGAAAAGAAGCACGTTGCTCTTGAGATGTTTGGCTATAAACTAAAAAAGCATGATGCGCAGCTTGAGCAGCTTGATCCACTTCTTCAAGCGTTGCCTGACTAAATACATAACCTGTTGGTTGATAGTCTTTTGCATTAATACTTTCTATGCTCGGTGCATTTGCAGCAATACGTTGACCATTAATAAACTGCTGACCATTATTTGTACTCATGTTTCGTCTCCAATGCCTGAACACATAAAATTATTGCGGACCTAATGTTGCGATTAGGGCAGCTAAATCGTCATAGTCTGCTTGAGTTAAATCACTCAATGGTGGACGTACAGGACCTGCATCATGCCCAACAATTTTGGCACCTGCTTTAATCATGCTTACCGCATATCCTGATTTACGATCACGAATTTTAATAAGCGGCAAGAAGAAATCTTTGATCAAACGATTTGTTGTTTCAAAGTCATCACTACGAAGTGCGTTATAAAATTCCATGGCAGTTTTTGGAATGAAGTTAAATACAGCTGATGAATAAACTGGACAACCCAAAGCTTTATAAGGCGCTGCAAAAACTTCTGCTGTTGGCAAACCACCTAAATATGACAAACGATCACCAATGGTTTGCGTTACTGCAGTCATCATGTCGATTTGACCAGAACTATCTTTAAAACCAATTAAGTTCGGGCACATCTCAGTTAATTTTTGAATTGAATCGAGATTTAATTTTGAAACGCTACGGTTATAAAAAATTACGCCAAAGTCTACTGAGTTACATACTTGCTTAACGTGTTCGATTAATCCTTCTTGGCTTGCTTCAGTGAGGTAATGCGGCATTAATAAAATACCGTGTGCACCTAAGCGCTCTGCTTCTTTTGCCTGTTCAATCGCCTGACGTGTCGGACCACCTGCCCCAGCAATAATCGGTACGCTGCCTTTACAAGTGTCTACAGCGGTCTTAATCACGTCAGAGTATTCATTTCCAGTTAACGAGAAAAACTCGCCTGTACCACCCGCAGCAAATAAAGCACTTGCACCATAAGGCGCTAACCACTCAAGACGTTTTGCATAAGAAGATTTATTGAAGTCCCCATTTTGGTCAAAGTCAGTCACCGGAAAAGAAAGAAGACCATCAGAAACAATGTTTTTTAACTCAAGAGCATCCATTAGAAAATATCCATACATGTTTATGTTGTCAGACATCTTACATCATAAATTTTATTTTAATCAATATATTTTCTCGATGAAAACTGAAAATTTTTAAAGAGATAAAACTTTTCTATAAAAACTAAATTAAATTAGACCTAAAGCTTTGTTTTATATTTAAAAGTTAAAAATTATCTAAAATTTATGCACACGCATAAAAAAGCTGCCCATAAGAGCAGCCATAAAATAAAAACAAGTTTTATTTAAATCTAACGAACCAGACACGGCTTTTTATTATTAAAGGACCAGTTTGGAATTAAAAATTGCATGGCATCAGCATCATTACGCGCACCTAAACCTTTTAATTTATAGAGTTCATGCGCTTGGTTAATTCGGTCCCAATCAAGTTCAACACCAAGCCCTGGTACAGTAGGTACTTGAATTTTACCGTCTTTAATTTCAAGGGATGCTTTAGTCAGCTGATCTGTACCTTCTTGCCAAATCCAATGTGTATCAATTGCGGTGACTTTGCCTACCGCTGCTGCTGCAACGTGTGTAAACATGGCGAGTGAAATATCAAAGTGATTATTTGAATGAGAGCCCCACGTTAAGTTGTACATATTACAGAGTTGAGAAACTCGAACCGAACCTTCCAAAGTCCAAAAATGTGGATCAGCCAAAGGAATATCAACCGCTTGCAACTGAATGCTATGCGACATTTCTCGCCAGTCTGTAGCAATCATATTGGTAGCGGTGGGCAAACCTGTAGCGCGTTTAAATTCAGCCATAATTTCACGGCTTGAATAACCTTGTTCTGCGCCACACGGATCTTCTGCATAAGCTAATACACCTTTAAGATGTTTACCTAAAGCAATAGCTTCATCTAAAAACCATGCCCCATTTGGATCAAGCGTCACACGGGCATCTGGAAAACGGCGTGCAATTGCAGTGACGGCTTCAGCTTCTTGTTCGCCGCTCAACACCCCACCTTTGAGCTTAAAGTCTTTAAAGCCATATCGGTCATAAGATGCTTCAGCTAAACGCTGTACAGCATCGGGTGTTAATGCTTTTTCGTGACGAACTTTGTACCAGTCATGGCTATGCTGAGGTGTTGTCGCATAGTCCAAAGAAGTCTGTTTTTGGTCGCCAATAAAGAATAAATACCCTAAAACCTCAACTTCACTACGTTGCTGCCCTTCACCCAGTAAACTTGCAACATTCACATTTAAATGCTTACCGAGCAGATCAAGTAATGCTGACTCATAGGCAGTCACTACATGAATTGTGGTACGTAAATCAAAGGTTTGGTTCCCTCGTCCACCACTATCGCGATCAGCAAAAGTCTGCTGGATTTTTTTGAGTAAATTCTTATATTCCCCAATAGGTTGCCCTTCCACCAACGCTTTTGCATCATTTAACGTGGCTAGAATTTTTTCTCCACCCGGAATTTCTCCAACACCAATATTTCCAGAGTTATCTTCGATAATAAGTATGTTACGAGTGAAATAAGGTCCATGAGCACCACTCAAATTGAGCAGCATGCTGTCATGTCCAGCAACAGGAATTGCTCGAATTGATTTAACGATAGGTGTAGAGGTCGCCATTAAAATACTCCTTGGCATACTGATATATTTTTCACAAATAAAACTTATAAGACATCATATGACTTGTCAATATAAACTCGCATAAAAATTATTTTTCGGGGCTACTTGCCAAAATAATATTTTTAATCATATGATGTCATACATCTAAAGACGCGGTTTTAGAACTAGGACTATAGAGTAGATACAAAATTCCGTTTTCTCATCTATTCTATCGATGAATTTGACATGACGTCACCTATTTCACGGATATGCAAATAGGTCGATTATTAAAAGAGTTTGTATATGGATAATTTGCAAACAAATATCGCTGTAGTGACTCAGCAAAGAGCCAAACATACGAAAACTCGCTATTACATTTTAGCGATGATTTTTTTGGTAACGGCCTTTAATTACGGTGATCGTGCAACCCTTTCAATGGCTGCAACACCAATGTCTCATGAACTGGGCATCGACTCGGTTACCATGGGATATATCTTCTCGGCCTTTGCATGGGCCTATGTTATTGGTCAAATTCCAGGTGGTTGGTTACTCGATAAGTTCGGTGCTCGCCGTGTATATTTCTGGAGCTTGTTTTTGTGGTCTTTATTCACAGTCTTAATTGGCTTTACCAATATTTTGGGTGATACAGCAACCATCATTACATCTCTATTTATTTTAAGATTTTTAGTTGGATTATCTGAATCACCAGCTTTCCCGGGTAATAGTAAAATTGCTGCTGCATGGTTTCCTACCAAAGAACGTGGAACGGCTGCTGCCATTTTTAACTCATCTTCTTATTTTTCCACTGTACTTTTCGCCCCCCTCATGGGTTGGCTTGTTGCAACCGTACATTGGCAATCTATTTTCTGGGTCATGGGTGGTTTAGGAATTCTACTTTCCTTTATCTGGCTAAAAGTTATTTATAGCCCGACTACCCATCCAACGGTTAACCCAGAAGAAGTGAAATATATTGCTTCAGAAGGTGCATTACTCGACATGGGTGAAAACAGCCAAAATACTAAAAGAGAAAAAATCACATGGAGTAAGGTCAAGCAATTACTTTCTTCACGCATGATGCTCGGTATTTTTATTGGACAATATTGTGTAAATACGCTCACTTATTTTTTCTTGACTTGGTTTCCTGTTTATCTTGTAAAAGAAAGACATCTCAGCATTTTAGAAGCTGGTTTTGCAGCAGTGGCACCTGCACTCTGCGGCTTTGTAGGTGGGATTTTAGGTGGGTTAATTTCGGATAAATTAATTCGCATGAATTACAGCTTAAGCTTTTCAAGAAAACTTCCTATCGTGGTCGGATTCTTGGTTTCAACCTCGATCATTATGTGTAATTACGTTGATTCACAAGCAGCCATCGTGTTCTTTATGTCGTTATCTTTCTTTGGTAAAGGCGTAGGTTCTTTAGGTTGGGCGGTTATGTCTGACGTTGCACCAAAAGAAATGGTCGGACTATCTGGTGGAATGATGAATGCATTTGGTAATACGGCAGGAATCGTCACCCCAATTGTGATCGGATATGTCTTGGCCAGTACTGGTTCTTTTAACCTTGCATTGACTTATGTAGGCGTGCATGCAATTGCAGCTGTCATTTGCTACACCGTTATTGTCGGCAAGATCCAACGCTTCGAGTTAAAACCAACATCTTAAAACTTTAGTGCTATAACGCTTGAAAAAATTAAGCGTTATAGCCCTCTTCAAATGTATACAAGGAATGATCATGCCCAAGCCTATCCTGATAAAAATTAGTCCTCTTGATAATGTCGCCATTGTGGTGAATGATGGCGGGTTGCCACAATCGACACATATTGAAGAATATCAATTGACCTTGGTTGATCATGTACCACAAGGGCATAAAGTTTTATTAGAAGAATTAAAACAGGGCGAAGCAATTATTCGTTATGGCGAAACGATTGGCTATGCCAACAAAGACTTACCCGCAGGCTCATGGGTAAATGAAAATGTGACCGAAATGCCCCAAGCACCTGAACTCGATGATTTAGAACTCGCAACTCGCCCAGATCCGAAGCTTCCTGCTCTTAGCGGATATACATTTAAAGGCTATAAAAATAAAGATGGCAGCGTAGGCACAAAGAATATTTTAGGCATTACCACAAGTGTTAACTGCGTAGAAGGTATTGTCGATTATGTCGTCAAAATTATTGAAAAAGATCTATTACCTAAATATCCAAACGTAGATGGTGTCGTCGGTTTAAATCATTTATATGGATGTGGTGTGGCCATTGATGCACCTGCTGCAATTGTGCCTATTCGTACCATCCATAACCTTGCACTCAACCCTAATTTTGGTGGAGAGATTATGGTTGTAAGTCTGGGCTGCGAAAAAATGCAACCAGAACGACTCTTAAATATTCCAAAAGAAAACAAATATATTCCCCTAGCAAATGAAGACATTATTCAGTTGCAAGATGAACGCCATAACGGATTTGAAAGTATGGTGAACCATATTTTAGCCGTAGCAGAACAACATCTGGAAAAATTAAACCAGCGTACACGTGAAGAAGTTCCAGCATCTAACTTAGTTGTAGGAATGCAATGTGGTGGGAGTGATGCATTTTCTGGAGTAACTTCAAACCCTGCCGTTGGTTTTGCAGCCGACCTGATTGTGCAATGTGGTGGCACAGTCATGTTTTCCGAAGTTACAGAAGTACGTGATGGTATTCACCTACTCACCCCACGTGCAGCAAATGAACAAGTTGCCAAAGACTTAATTCGGGAAATGAAATGGTACGACGACTATTTAGCAGCAGGTCAAGTAGACCGAAGTGCCAACACCACACCGGGCAATAAAAAAGGTGGACTCAACAACATTGTAGAAAAAGCGATGGGATCGATTGCTAAATCTGGTCGTTCGCCAATTGTAGAAGTTCTCTCACCTGGGCAAAGACCGACTAAAAAAGGATTAATTTTTGCGGCGACGCCTTCAAGTGACTTTATCTGTGGTACCCAGCAAATGGCATCGGGAATTACGGTCCAAGTCTTTACCACAGGCCGTGGTACACCTTATGGTTTAGCTGCCGTGCCCGTGATTAAAATGGCAAGCCGAAATAATATTGCAAACCGTTGGTACGACCTGATTGATATCAGTGCAGGCGATATCGCTATTGGTAAAAAAACCATTGAGGAAGTGGGCTGGGAGCTTTTTGAACTGATTTTACAAGTGGCTAGTGGCGAACAACAAACGTGGTCGGACCGTTGGGGTATTCATAACTCACTCGCTGTATTTAACCCCGCACCTGTGACCTAACAAGCTTTAAAAGATGAGGATACCCCTCATCTTTTTCACATTTTAGTTATTAATTACGACACATTTCACCAAAACTTACCATCGCTGCTAAAATAACACTGAAAATTAAGAACCTTATTTCTATATGCAAAACAAGACTGCTCCAACACTCCCCTCAACTCAACTTGGAAAAGCATTGCTTTGTCTCATGACATCGGCATTATTATTTTCCATTATGGGAGTATGCATTCGTTTTGCTTCACAAACGGTAGACAATGCCACAGTCGTGTTTTTTAGAAATGCAGTGGGTTTATTTATTTTTATTCCGATGCTCTTTAGGCAAGGACTGGACTTTGTTAAGACCGATAAGCTTTGGATGCACACTTGGCGAAGTGTCGTGGGGCTCGCTGCAATGTATGGTTTTTTCTATGCCATTGCGAACTTAAAACTATCGAATGCGATGGTTTTTAGCTACTCATCCCCAATCTTTATTCCACTCATTGCATGGCTTTTCTTAAAAGAAAAAATCACAAAATCGATGATTTTTGCTGCTGTGATTGGACTCGCTGGAGTTTTATTTGTTGCTAAACCCGATCAAGGCCTACTCAATGCATTGTCCTTTATTGGTTTAGGCGCATGTTTTTTATCAGCCATGGCCTTTGTAACTGTCAGGGCTTTAACCAGTACAGAACCACCTGAGCGTATTGTTTTTTATTTCTGTATTTTTGGTAGCTTAATTTCATCAATTCCAATGTTCTGGCATTGGCGCATTTTCACTTGGCACGAACTGGCATTACTGGTTGCCGCTGGACTTTTAGCAAACATTAGTCAGCTTTTTATGTCTTATGCGTACAGCTTAGCGCCAGCAGGACAAATTGGCCCAATGAACTACATCGCAATTGTTTTTGCAGGAATTTGGGGATTTATTTTTTGGCATGAATTACCGGATCTGTTTAGTATGATCGGCATATTTATTATTTTATTTGCCATTTTGCTCTGTAATCCATTTTTACAGAAAAAATTATTAACTCGATTTAAGTAACGGACTTAGCTCATTTAATTCATTTGCTGTATTCGATACTCATTCGGTGAAATGCCTGTCCAGTGCCGATAGGCTTTTCTAAAATTAGAGGTATCTGAAAAGCCAATTCTCTCAGCAATTTCATCTATAGATAAAGTCGTCTCTCGCAAATATTCATCCGCAAGACGGCGCCGAGTTTCATCTAACAACTCTTGATAAGTCAAACTAAAACCTGCCAAGCGCCGATGTAAAGTACGTTTTGAAATATGCAACCGCTCAGCCATTTCTTGAGCTGATGGAAAAAGCCCCGTTCCATCCAATAGTATTAAACGAATTGTTTTCACCAACTCAGGCTCTTCAGGTGCAGTAGTGCCTAACATCCGCTCACAAAAAGACTTACACATATCTGCGGTAATCGGGTTGGCATTTGGACAAGGCACATCTAGCCACTTTAAATCAAAGTGCCATTGCATCACTCCTGCATTAAACTGAACGGGACAATGAAAAACTTTTTCGTACTCTTCTGCGTAATCAGGTGCTGGATAAGGCAATAAAAGCTTCTTTGCTTGAAATGGCCCTTCAAGCACACGTTCAATTAAGGTTTGCATTGAGCTAAACCAAAATTCGCACACCAAAGGCAGAAGCTTGCCCAGTGCAATAATGTCCTGCCCTTCAAAAACAGCAGCGTCATCTCGAATATAAAAAGACTTCTTTAAAATAGGGCCTGCAAGCTTAATATGCCGAATTCCAAGCTCTACTGCTTGTCTAAAATTGCGCGAAGAATAGAGTGCATAACTATATACCCCGAAATCTGACAGCCGCTGCTTTTGTCCTGCACGTAGTCCAATTAAGGGATCGTGAGATAAACGTTGAATATTTTGAAATAACTGAATTTTTTGAAGTTGAGAAATATATAAAGAGGATTGATTCATGGTGTCTGGTGAAATATTTGTACCAGATAGAACATCTGGCATTGAATGACCTTGTGAACCCATTTCATCAAATAAACTGCTCAATCCCAGCAAATATGTATTAGAACCTAAGGATGTATTATCATAATTTCCTTCGATAATACTATTTTCATTTTTATAAAGATTATTAGGCATTTAACTTACACCATCCCTAGAGTGACGTGCATAATGGCACTAAATTACCTCTTGTTGTCTCAATTTAACATCGACCATACGACGCTTCAAGCATAAAGTATGATAAGCAAAAGTATGGAAGGAACAATAATGGAACGCTCCACTTTAAAAGAATATAGCGGCTCTGCCACTGAACATATGGAACTTATCTTTTCCAAACAACGTGCCAATTTTGAGGCGGACCCTTACCCAAGCCTTGAAACACGCCGTACAAAACTGCATCAACTCAAAAAACAAATTATTCGTTATCAAGATGCTTTAGCTGCTGCGATTAATTCTGATTTTAGTTCAAGATCACTTGATGAATCTAAGTTACTTGATCTGCTTGGTTCAGTGTTGGAAGCCGATCACGCGATTCATCATTTACGCCGCTGGATGCGTCCAAGTAAACGCCGTACCGAGCTTTTATTTTTATCAAATCGTTTAAGTGTGCAATACCAACCTAAAGGCGTGGTTGGTGTGATTGTGCCATGGAACTTCCCTGTTTATTTAGCACTTGGTCCGCTCATTGCCGCGTTAGCTGCAGGCAACCGAGTCATGATTAAGCTATCTGAAATTACACCGAACACCAATGCAATGCTAAGACGCATGCTCGCCGAAGTCTTTAATGAAGATGAAGTGGCCGTGTTTGGTGAAGAAATTACAGATCCAGCAAGATTTACCTCTTTGCCGTTTAACCACATTGTCTTTACTGGCTCTCCAGCTATTGGCAAAGTGGTCATGCGAGCAGCGGCTGAAAATCTAACGCCAGTTACACTTGAATTAGGCGGTAAATCGCCAGCAATTGTGGGCCGAAACTACCCGCTTGCCGATGCCGCCAAACGTATTACACATGGTAAAGCGACAAACAGTGGGCAAATCTGTGTAGCGCCTGACTATGCGTTGGTTCCTAAAGAAAGTATTGATGAATTTGTTGAAGCCTCTAAAGCAAGCTTTATAAAAATGTTTGGTCAAAACATCACAAACAATGAGAATTACACATCTATTGTGAATGACCGTCATTTAAAACGTATTCAAGATATTTTGACCGACGCACAAGAAAAAGGTGCACGGATTATTCCTTGTGACACTTACAGCTTTGACCAACAAGGTCGTAGAATGCCTGTACAGATTGTGCTGAATTGCACACCAGATATGCGCATTATGAAAGAAGAACTCTTTGGCCCTATTTTACCTGTGGTTGCATACGATTCTTTAGATGATGCGATTACCTATGTGAAATCGGACGAACGACCTTTAGCGCTTTATTGCTTTACGCATAGCTCAGTAGAACGCGACCGGATTTTACGTGAAACTCATTCGGGTGGTGTGACCATCAATGATTGGGGCTGGCATGTAGTTAACCATGATGCTCCTTTCGGCGGTATCGGCAACTCGGGCATGGGGTCATATCATGGTGAAGAAGGTTTCCGTGAACTTTCTCATGCCAAAACTGTTTTTATACGACATCGGTTTTTCCCGACGCAGCTTTTCCACCCTCCTTATGGAACATTCCTACAAAAATTAGCAATCCGCTTTTTCTTGAAAAAAGGCGATCCAAATATTAAATAAGGATTCAAAAAAAGCCTCGTTATGAGGCTTTTTTATTAGGTTTTACTTAATCAATGGGACGTAATAGAAAATTATGAAATTTACAGATCTTTATATAAGTATCTTCAAATAACTTTTCCATTTTAGGATTTCCATTATGATAGTCATCCCAAAATACTCCACTAAATTCTTTAGGTTCAATAGCAGTAGTTATGGTATCTTCCTGTTTATAAAATGAAATTTCCCAACCTTCAGGTATACTAGGATTAATTATTTCAAATTTAGAAATTTCTACAATAACAGGGGTACCGTCCGAATCACGGCGAACAGATACCTTTGTTTCATTTCGATATTCATTAAATTGCACCCCAAAACAGATGTATCTATTCCCAATAGTAAAATCGTACAAATTACTATCGTTACACTTAAGTATCATGGGTTTACTATTCCTTTTACTTTGTAATCTTTAGTTTTAAAATCAATTTAATTCATTTTAATATCTATGCCTATATTTAAAATCCTGAAATGCATTTCAGTCCTTATAAAAATTTTCTGAGTAAGTTTATTATTAGAATTTGTAACCCTAATCAAATTATCTTGAACAAAAAATTATAAGTTATTATTTTAAAAATAAAAAGCTAGGTCTCCCTAGCTTCGATATAAAGATTACCACACTCAATTTAAATATAATCAACCTTTTGTGCTTTTAAGATATCAAGCTGCATCATTTTTTTCTTTTTATATTTATAGGCAATAAACAAACCAATAAACCAGATTGGTGAACACTCAAGTGCAATTAAAGTGTCATGATCTAAAGCTAAAATTACGATAGTGAAAACTAAAAACAGCATCGTAAACCATGCCATAAATAATCCACCCGGCATTTTATATTGAGATTGAATATGTAATTCAGGGAATTTTTTACGATAGGAAATATAAGAAAGCACAATCAGCATGAATGTAAAAATACATAAAATTGAAGTGAGTGCTGAAATAATTGTAAACGCAGTCATAACATTTGGAACAATAAATAAAATAGATGTTCCCGCCGTCACACAAGCCATAGAAAACACAAGCCCTCTAATTGGAACCTTACTTTTCGATAATTTGCTAAAGCTTTTAGGTGCATCGTTGTCCAATGCTAGGCCATATAACATACGGCTGGTCGCAAAGATTCCACTATTGGCCGAAGATAGCGCTGAAGTTGCTACAACAAAGTTGATTAAACCCGCCGCAATTGGCAATCCAACCAAAGTAAACATTTCTACAAATGGGCTTTTTTCTGGTGAAACTTTTGCCCAAGATGTGACCGCAATAATACAAACCAATGCACCCACATAGAATAATAAAATACGTAAAGGAATAGAGTTAATGGCTTTTGGAAGTGATTTATGCGGGTCTTTGGTCTCAGCAGCAGTTGTACCCACAAGCTCAATACCCACAAACGCAAATATGGCAATTTGGAAGCCTGCTAAGAAACCTGTTACACCATAAGGAAACATAGATTGTGTTTCAAACAAATGGCTAACCGATGCCTTAACACCATTAGGAGAAGTAAAGCCAGTACTAATTAAATAGATACCCGCAAGAATAAACAGAATAATGGCTGTAATTTTGATGAGTGAAAACCAAAACTCGAGTTCACCAAATAGCCGAACGGCCACAAAATTGAGTATGGTTAAGATTGCCAATGAAGTAAATGCAGGAATCCAGACGGGTAAATCGGGATACCAAAACTGCATGTACCCTCCGATCACAATCACGTCTGCAATAGCAGTAATAATCCAGTTACACCAATAGGACCAGCCCAGAAAAAAACCTGCCCACGGACCTAAATAAGCCGTTGCAAAATCTGCGAATGTTTTAAAATTAGTATTCGCCAGCAGCAACTCGCCCATTGCTCGCATTACGAAGAAAAAGAAGAAACCAATAATTAAATAGGTTAATACAATTGAAGTTCCTGAAATGCTTAATGTTTTACCGGAACCCATAAATAATCCAGTCCCGATTGCACCGCCAATCGCAATCATCTGAATATGACGATTGGTTAATGAGCGTTGCAATTTCTCTTCTTCTTGCCCAGTCATGTGTTGACTACCAAGAAGATCTCCTTCCAGGAATTGCTTTCCGTTATTCTTACTCATGTAATATTTACTCCAATTTATAGCAACCGTCGTAAATGCTTTAATAATAAATAAATTATATGATTATTAATTTAGTCCATTAAATCATGTTAATAATATTATTAAATCATTTAAAACCTTATAAATTCCTTTTTAAAAGCTATTACTTATAACAATAAAAATTAATCATAAACCCTTTCCTTCATTATTATATTAGCCTGACCTCTATCAATATAATTTCGGTAGATAATTAAAATATATGAATGAATTAAATATTTTAATTATCTGTCTTTTATAGAATAGCGGCAGGCTAATGAATTCCAGCTCAGCGAGCAAGATTGTGTTTATCCATGTACCAATCTTGCGTTAGCGATAATATAGTATTCCTTCTTAAATTTGGTGAAATGTATAGTATTTCTGCTTAATTAACAGCCATTCGCAAATGATCAGTCTCTTTGAGTTTGTTTACCGCTTTTGAATTGGAAACGTGTTTAGCTTGAACACTTAGCACACGAACTAAACAACCATTTTCGGCATTCAATTGTTCTGCCTGTTCTTTAGTTAATTGCAGCTTTTCTCGATAAGGTTTGCTGTACACAAGAATGGCGCGATAATTTTCATAGTCATCATTGGCTACAATGTAAAGTTCATCCGCTACCGCAATATTTTCAGGTTGTTCAATTTGGACCACTACAGATTGACTTTCTTTAATCGCCCGTAAATTTTCAATATCGGCTTGCAATGTCGCCCCACCATCAAAAATATCGACATATCCTTTATAGCGCAGCCCTTCTTCGAGTAAGAGATTGTAGGCGGGTCGAGTGTTTGGGTGAACAATGCCAATCGCGGCTTTAGCATCGTCAGGCAACATATCAACATAGAGTGGATGTCTTGGCATCAGCTCAGCAATAAAAGCCTTCTGCCCCACTCCACTTAAATAATCGGCCTTGGTAAATTCAATATCAAAAAACTTATGACCTACTGCATTCCAAAATGGTGATTGCCCATTTGCATCGGAATAACCACGCATTTCTGCCACAATGGTTTCTTCAAAATATTGGCGAAATGCCGACAGAAACAAGAAGCGAACTTTAGATAAAAATTTGCCATTTTTATTTAAGCGATAGTCCGGATCTAAAAATAAAGTACAAAGCTCACTACAGTTGGTGTGGTCATTACTCAAATATAGTGTTGGTAAAGCTTTATAAACACTTAGAGGTTCTGACGCATGAACTTGGGTCCCTACATGAAAATTGTACCAAGGCTCTTTTAAACCAAGTGCGACTTCAATACCACAGACCCCTACTACTTTGTTGAGTTCAGTATCTTCTAGAACAAATAAATAAACCTGATCTGCCTTTGGCAACTCACCTGCAACTGTCTTGCAAGCTCGGTCGATGCGCGCTGCCAATTTTTCTATATTGGGCTGTAAAGACGTCAAGCCAAAACCTGCTTTTTGAGCCAAGAGGTAAAGGTCATTAACATCTTTAGGTTCGATGTAGCGAATAATCATCATGCCGCTTGTTCATCCTTTTGAAATGCTACGAAGCGAGCAAGCGCACGTTCAAAGCGTTTTAAGCCTTCATCAATATCAGCAAATGGAATAATCAGAGATGGTGTGAAACGTACAACATTTGGACCAGCAATAAGGCTAAGTAATCCTTCTTCACCCGCAAGGTTGTTAATATCTTTTGCTTTTCCAGCGAACTCTGATTTTAAGACGCAGCCAATGAGTAAACCTTGACCACGAATTGTTTCAAAGATTTCATGTTTTTCGTTTAATTTATTTAAAGCTTTTTTATAGTAATCATGGCGCGCTTTAACCCCGTTAAGCACTTCAGGCGTATTAATAAATTCAAATACTGCACCTGCAACTGCACTTGCTAATGGGTTACCACCGTAAGTCGTACCGTGTGTACCCACTGAAAAATGCGGAGCAAATTTATCTGTTGTTAACATTGCACCGACAGGGAAACCACCACCTAGTGCTTTTGCAGTTGTTAACACATCTGGAATAACCCCAGTGTTCATATAGGCATAAAGTGCACCTGTACGGCCGACACCAGTTTGTACTTCATCAAAAATAAGTAAGGCACCAAACTGATCACACAGCTCGCGTAAACCTTTTAAAAATTCAATGTCAGCCGGAATAACGCCGCCTTCACCTTGTATTGGCTCAACAATAACTGCACATGTTTGCTCATTAATTACCGCTTTTGCTGCGTCTAAATCATTAAAGGCAACATGGTTAATTCCGTTTGGAAGCGGAGCAAAGTCTTGTGAATATTTAGGCTGACCACCTGCTGAAACGGTAAATAAGGTACGACCGTGGAAAGCATTTTTAAATGCCACGATGCCACTTTTACCAGCAACACCGCTGTCTAGACCCACTTTACGTGCAAGTTTTAGTGCAGCTTCATTGGCTTCTGCACCTGAGTTACAGAAGAATACCTTGTCTGCAAATGTATTTTCAGTGAGTTGTTTTGCAAGGCGTAGAACAGGTTCATTGGTATAACCATTGCCCACATGCCAAAGTTTTGTTGCTTGTTCTGTTAAAGCATTTACTGCCACTGGATGCGCATGACCTAATGCGTTTACTGCAATCCCGCCTGCAAAATCAATATATTCTTTATTTTCTTGATCCCAGATACGTGAACCTTCGCCACGTACCGGAATGAAATTTGCCGGTGCAAAAACTGGAACCATCCAGTCGTTAAAGTCATTACGAGAAACTGCAAAATTATTCATCTTATCTAGTCCATTAAATTGAATTATTAGGCTTAACTGATTCCCCTATTATTCAAAATCAAATTGATTCACAAAATTTGTAATTCAGTAAAAAATGAATTATTTTTTACCAATCTGATAATTGACAATTACAATATGGATAACATTGATCAAATTATTTTAGGTTTGCTTAAAGATAACGCACGGATGTCTGTTACCGAGTTAGCCGAAAAAGTTCACGTTTCAAGAGCAACGGTAAAAAAGAGAATCGAGTATTTGGAGTCTTCGGGCATCATTACCGGATACACTGTACGGTTTAAACCCAATGCAGAACGAAATGTCATCCGCGCATGGATGAGCATTATGGTCGAAGGGACTAAAGCGCAGTCTGTGATTAAAGAACTACGCCTAGAAAGTGCGGTCGAATGTTTGCATAAAACCAATGGCAAATGGGACATTTTGGTCGAGCTACGTTCTGACACCTTAGAAAACTTCGACAAAGTTTTAGAAAGAATCAGGAACATTTCAGGTATTTATAACAGTGAAACCAGTATTCTGCTGGCGAGCCATAAGACTTGATATTTCAGTTTAATTTCAAAGAATAAGAACAAAAAATTGATGAGCTAAGCATAAGGTTTGGCTCATCAAGCTGCTCTCTTCTAGTAAAATTCTTCTATTGTCATTCGTCAAATCAACAAAACTATTACGATGATGAACCTCTCCTAAAAATCTTCAATAAATTTTTTAATTTTTTTAAATAATCAAATCAAAAACTTAAAATCTAATTTGATCTAAATTCCAACTTTTTTCACTCATTCCCCTCATCAAAGCATTTGACAGAAAATTTAAAACATAATACATATAGTCTTATATGTTATATGTTAAAACCTAAGGACAAGGTATAAAAAATGGCTAAAACTCAACTAAAACACTTTATTAACGGCGAATATGTTGCTAGCAAAGGAAATGATTATTTTGACTTGGTAAGCCCAGTGACTGGCGAAGTTTACGGTCAATCGCCTAATGCAACCGAGGCCGAAGTTGATGCAGCTTACGCTGCTGCAAAAGAAGCCTTTAAAATTTGGGGACGCAGTACACCTTCGACTCGTCAAAAAGCATTATTGAATTTGGCAGATGCTATCGAAGCAAATGCAGAGCGTTTAATTGAAGCTCAAAGCCGTAATACGGGTCAGTTAAAACACTTAATTGCATCTGAAGAAGTGGGCGCATCGGCAGATCAGGTTCGTTTCTTTGCTGGTGCTGCCCGCTTACTCAATGGCACAGCTTCAGGTGAATATTTAGAAGGTTTAACCTCTTCTATTCGCCGCGAACCAGTCGGTGTAGTGGGTCAAGTAACACCTTGGAACTATCCACTCATGATGGCTGTTTGGAAAATTGCGCCTGCTTTAGCAGCTGGTAACACTGTGGTACTTAAACCAAGTGACACAACACCAGAAAGTACACTTTTACTGGCAGAAATTGCCGCACCATTTTTTCCTAAAGGTGCATTTAACGTGGTGTTAGGCCAAGCTCAAGTGGGTTCAAAAGTTGTATCGCATAAAACACCTGCGCTCGTTTCTATTACAGGTTCGGTTCGTGCAGGCTTACAAGTTGCAGCTTCTGCGGCAGCAAATTTAGCCAAAGCCCACCTTGAGCTTGGCGGTAAAGCACCTGTTGTTGTTTTTGAAGATGCCGACATTGATAAAGCTGTTGAAATGATTGCTTTAACGGGTTACTTCAATGCAGGACAAGACTGTACTGCTGCAACACGCGTGATTGTTGCTGAAGCAGTTCACGATGAATTTTTAGGTAAATTAATTGAAGCGGCAAAAAGTACACGCTTTGGTGAACCAGATGATCAAGATGCACTTTATGGTCCACTCAACAACGCTAATCAATTAAAGAATGTTAAAGCCTTTATTGACAACTTACCTGCTCACGCCAAAGTCGAAACGGGTGGCAAACAAGCCGATCGTCCAGGATTCTATTTTGAACCGACTGTGATTAGTGGTTTAAAACAACATGACGAAGCAATTCAAAATGAAATTTTTGGGCCAGTGATTACTGTTCAAAAATTTACAGATGAAAATGATGCCATTGAAAAAGCCAACGATATTGAATATGGCTTGGCTTCAAGTGTCTGGACCAAAGATCATGCACGTGCAACTCGCCTGTCTCGTGAACTCGATTTCGGTACGGTTTGGATTAACACCCATATTCCACTCACCGCAGAAATGCCACATGGCGGCTTCAAAAAATCAGGTTATGGTAAAGATTTATCAGGTTACGGTTTTGAAGAATATACTCGCGTTAAACATGTAATGAGTTCAAATGAATAATAAAAATCAGATTTGAAAGGAGTTCAAAATGAATAAACAAGAAATGAAAGACTTTGTGAGTAAGGCGCACCACGAGTTATTTAATTTACATGACACCAATGCTCTAGACCGTTATTTTTCTGAAGACTTTATTGAGCACTCTCCACTGGTTGCCAACGGTATTTCAGGATTGCGTCAACTGGTAGAAGACTGCCCCAACATGCAACATGAAGCTGTACGCGTATTGGCAGATGGCGACTTGGTTGCAATTCATGGGCGCTTTCAGGGATTAGATGAAAACCCGTTAGTTGGCTTTGATATTTACCGCGTTAAAGATGGAAAAATTGTAGAGCATTGGGATGGACTGGTAGCAGAAGCAGCTCCGAATGTGAGTGGCAGAACACAATTAGATGGTCCAACCGAAATCGTAACTCACCATGACCCAGAGGAAAATCGTGAGATTGTGACCTCTTTCTTTAAGAAGTCATTAATTGATGGCAATTACGAAGCATTTAAAGAATACACCCATGGTGATCAGTTCATTCAGCATAGTCCAGATATTGGGGATGGCGTTAAGGCAGTGATTGATTTTTTGAACAATATCCGTAATGAAGGACAAGGTTTGGTATACTCCAAAACTCATCGCTCCATTGCTGATGGTCAATTTGTATTGACACATTCCGAAGGAAATATTGCTGGAAATCGACATGCCTATTTTGAATTGTGGCGTGTAGATAATGGCAAAATTGTTGAACTTTGGGATGCAATACCAGCTGTGCCTGAAGATGAACAGGCAGTCCATCAATATGGCGTGTTTTAATCATTTATCCGTTTCATTAAGCTAAGTCACTGACTTAGCTTTTAGAGAATTCGCCATGTCAGCATATACGATAATTTTTGCACCTATCGCTCAGGCAACTCGCTCGGAACAAGTTGTTGAACGCTTGGAAAATGCAATTATCTCTGGATTGCTCAAAAGCAATGAACAACTTCCTAACGAGGCGGATTTAGCTCGCTTAATGGGAGTGTCACCGATTACCGTTCGTGAAGCGTTAAATACTTTACGGGTAAAAGGTCTGATTGATACACGACGCGGTCGAAACGGTGGAAGTTTTGTTTGTGAGTTGCCTTCTGATTTACTCTTAAACAAACATCCTTTGCGTCAAGCTTCAAATGAATATCTTGCTGATCTAGGCGAGTTTCATAGTGCAATTTTAAGCCATGGTGCCTATTTGGCAGCACAAAGAACCACTGAATATGAACTGAACAAAATAAAAGAGTTGATTGAGCAATTTGAACAAGCCGTTGAAGCAGACACACGTGCCCAACTTGATTTACGTTGCTTGCTTACTCTCACCTCTTTTGCCCAATCAGCTCGACTGGCAAATCAAGAGTTAACCATACAAGCCGAATGGGCTCCGCTCATCGCAGTGCTTTACCAAGATGACCATTTTCATCAATCAGTCGTCGCTCAATACCACCAACTTTTATCATCTTTTGTTCAAGGCAATGAAGATGATGCTGTTATTCAAGCACGAAAAATTATTTCGATGCTAACAGACCAAATGCTTCGATATAAGTTATCTATCGAATAAAAACAATAAAGTAGAGCACTTATCAAATATCGAGTGAGAAATACGGAATTTTAGGAGTTATAGGAATGACCCAACATTTAGATATCGAAGAGCTTCAAAATTTGTTAAAGACGGTGGTTGAGGAAACGACAGCCATTACAGAAAAGCTTGCAACTAAAGCGAGCAAAATTCTCTCAAAACATGAACCTGAAAAAACAAAAGACGTTAAGCTTTCAGGTTCAGAACGTTCAGCTTTGCAAAAAGAAATTAAAAAAGCGTTACAAGAAAGCCATTACAGTCAAGGTATCGGCTTTGCAAGTTATAGCCCAGCAACGCAAGAAGAACAAGATTATTGGACACTCGAATGGTGGTATAAAAAAGAAGATCAGCTCCAGCAAGCCAAACTTGAAAACTATCAAAATGCTCAGCGATTTTTAGATTTTCGCTCTTTTGAGTGGTTCCATAAACCTGCTCAAAATAAAAGTCCGTGCATCCATGGACCTTATGTCGATTATATTTGTAATGGTGCATACACCATCACCCTTGCCCACCCAGTCATGATTCGTGATCAATTTATTGGTGTGATTGCCACCGATATTTTAGTTTCCTCACTCGAAAAACTTCTCATGCCGAAGCTTAAGAATATTAAACAAAAAGCAATCGTGATCAACGATTCTTCTCGAGTCATTACTTCAAATGACGTTACGATCAGGACAGGCACATTATTTAGAGGACAAAGCCCCGAGCAGGTTCTCTCACGACCGTGTCAATCTTTTCAATTGGTCGTTATCTAGAGCAAAGTCAAAAATACTAAATATTTGACCTTGCTTTAGGGGCATCACCAAAGCGAAACAGCACCTGAAGCCTCTGGCTTTTGTTCAAACTTTCTTCAAACGGACTTGCTCATTCAGGTCTAGGGGAAGTTTTGGCCTAAAAATAGCATCGCTTTTCCGGATGAAAAGCAAAACAACGAAATTTGAGGTTGAAATGACATGGAAAATAAAACGTCTTCCTTAAAAAAACTGTCTCTTTGGCAAGTCACGATTATTGGTATTGCCTACATGACGCCAATGACAGTATTTGATACTTTCGGCATTGTCTCTGGAATTACCAATGGTCACGTGCCACTGGCATATTTACTCGCACTTGGCGCCATGTTACTCACTGCTTGGAGCTATGCAAGATTCAGCAAAAATTCAGAAAAATCAGGCTCAGCATATAGTTATACTGCCGAAAGTTTAGGCCCTAAAAGTGGCTTTTTTGTCGGTTGGTGCTCCCTACTCGACTATCTGTTATTACCACTCATTAATGTTTTGCTTGCCGCAATCTACCTCACTGCCCTCATACCAAGTCTGCCTTACTGGTTTTGGGTGATTGTATCGGCGAGCTTAGTCACCTTAGTGAACTGTTTCCGCATTCGATTACTGGCCAATTTAAGCCTATTGTTTGTGTTTGCACCCATTATACTCATGGTTATCTTTGTCTATTTAGTGATTCATGGCATTGGTTCTGCGCAAGGCTATGATCATGTACTTACTTTAGCCCCACTTTGGCATGAGCATCAATCCATCTTACCGCTTGTTGCTGGCGCTTCTGTTTTGTGCTTTTCATTTTTAGGTTTCGACGCAGTCACAACGCTTTCAAATGAAACCAAACAACCCACCAAAAATATCCCACGAGCAGTCATGTTAACAACACTTGCTGGCGGGCTTATTTTCTTCACGGCCGCTTGGTTTATTCAGCTTTATTTTCCAAACAATCTTCGCTTTCAGCACCCTACTGAAGCGCTTCCTGAAATTGTGCTTTATGTCGGCGGGGCTTTTTTCCAGTCCATATTCTTATGCGGGCAAATTATGAACACCGTTGCCTCTGGCCTAGCCTCACATGCCAGCGCGTCACGTTTACTGTATATAATGGGCACTGACAATATTTTTCCTAAAAAGTATTTTGGGACAATTCATATCTCCTTAGGTACACCATTTTTCTCGGTTTTATTTGTTGGTCTTATTTCGATGTCCGCGGTTTTTCTAGATTTAGCACAAGTCGTAAGCCTCATCAGCTTTGGTGCTCTAGTCGCTTTTACAGCCGTAAACTTCTCGGTTTTTATGAAATTTTATATTAAAGATAAACAGCGCTCAGGGTTTAAAAATAAATTCTTAAACCTATTTTTGCCACTTATATCAGTCATCAGCATTATTTGCCTCTGGCTTAACCTTGACTCATCTTCACTGACTTTCGGATGTTTCTGGTTATCTTTAGGCATTCTTTTATTTATCTATAAAACGATTAAAAAACAAAGTATTGCTATTAGTAATGCTTATTAATTTTTAAGGAACTTCATCATGAATATTATTTCTAAACCCCAGTTTTTAAAAGACGTGGAATATAAACCAAGTCAATCTTTACAAGTGGGTAAAGAATGGAGCTGGTTAAATCCAAAACATGCAAAATTTGATGAAACAACAGTTGAAAGCGCATCGGTAGATAACCCAGCGAACTACTATGAAAGCTCACTTTCTGATTGGCATACATTTGACAGTTTAAAAGCTGATATTGAATGTGATGTGGTTGTTATTGGTGGCGGTTTATTAGGTTCATCGACAGCCTTACATTTAGCTGAACAAGGCGTAGATACCGTTTTATTAGAAAAAAATCGTATTGGTAGTGCAGCTTCTGGTAGAAATGGCGGACAACTTACCCCCGGTTTGGCACGCTGGGAAGCTCAAGAAATGGCCGATCGCTTAGGTTATGAAGATGCAAAAAAACTGTGGCATTTTACCTCTACAGAAGCCATGCAACTCATTGATGACATCTCGGAAAAATATCAGCTCAACTTTGATCGAAAACAAGGTCATATCACTGCCGCCGTTCATGAAGGACATTTAGTGGGTCTAACCCAAGGCGCTGATGCACGAAAATATTTAGGTGAAGACCATACTCGCATTGTGGGTAAACACGAACTCATGGACTATATTAAGTCTGATTATTATACGGGCGGTTTAATTGATGAGTTGGGTGGACAAATCCATCCTTTAGCTTTAAACCGTGGCTTAATTTATGGTTTTTGCCAAAACGGCGGTTCTGTTTATGAGCAAACAGAAGTTATTTCGATAGAAGAAAAACCAGATGGTATTTATGTTCAAACAGCCAATGCCGTCGTGAAAGCTAAAAAATCTGTAGTTTTAGCTGTTCACCATGCTTCGTTTAAACTTTTATCAGAACAAAACAATACGACTATTCCATTTTATACCTATGTAGCGACCACCGCTCCGTTAGAGCTTGATACAAAAGAGCTTCTGCCATTTGGGCATCCGGTTTATGACACTCAGTTCCAGATTGATTATTACCGTCCTGTGTTTAATAACCGTTTATTGTTCGGTGGACAAGGCACAGGAACATGCTGGGGTCCAGAGAAAACCTTAAATTATCTAGAGCATCGATTTCATACGGTGTTCCCTCAAATTAAAAATCTAGAGATGGATTTTGTCTGGAGTGGAACGACTGATTTAACCGTAAATGGTGCAGTCGATAGCCGTAAGTTCGGCAATAAATTCCCGATTTACGCGGTTCATGGCTGGAGCGGTCACGGCGTTGCTCAGACCGTGCGTATTGGTAAAGCCATCGCAAGTGATTTTGTTGGGCAATCTAACGACTTTGAAATGTTATCTAAAATTGACCATCAAAATATTATATTTGGCCGCACACTTGCACCCGTTGTCATTCCACTCGCAAAAAGCATGTATGGCATTGGTGCAATGCTGAATCCCGGCAAAATGGTTTCTTTCTAATCTTTAAAAAACCTATTTTTCTAAAAAAGGATTCGTACAGTTTTGTGCGGGTCCTTTTTTAGATATTAATTAGGCTTAGTTAAATAGGAATAGGTTTATTTAGGGTTCAACTTGTTTATCAACATGATTCATTAACACTTCTATAAGCTCATCTTGCTTACCGTCAGCTACTGGAATTAGATATACTTTTCTGTCACTAGTAATACCTATACAATTAAAATATTCCTTTTTAAAACCATTCCAGTGACCAATACGATATTGATCAACAATAATATTAAACTTATTAAATTTAACAGTTTTTATTCCACAAATTTCTAATATCAAATAATCTTTTTTGAAATAGAATCTAAAAATAGTATAACGATAATACTTAAAAAATTTTCCAAATAAATAAAATAGCCCCAATATAGCCATAGCAACAGGATATAAATAATCCAATGATATGCTAATACCAAATAAATCTATTGCCCATTTATCCGAATCAAAAGGAGCAGGCCCCAATATAAACATACCAAATAGAAGGAATATAATACCAAAAATCTCACCAACTATGAGTTTGGTACAATTAGAGTTTATAAGGTGTTCATATTTATATAGTTCTTTATAATGCATTTTCTACAACCTTTATTCCCTTATTCAACTTTACTCTTTTACGAATATAAATTTCTCTTGTTAATACTGTTAGAAATACACTATCTCACCAAACTTCATGGATAAAAGTATATTCAGTTTTAACAATCATTTTTACAGCGTCACTCTCTTAAAAGACTTACGTAGAACTTTGTCATTTCACTCATCAACTTCTATTTTATTTGTATATCTAATAATTGTCTTCAATCATTTCAAATATTCGTAGTTTTCTATACTTGCAATTCATCACCATTTTTCTGATTAGGCTAATGATGCGCAATCCATTACAATAGCATCAGCTTTTTTATTCAGCGCATATATTTTGAGCAACTCATCTTCCCAATTAAAACGTGGACTTAAAAATCGCCATATCCAGTTAATCGCTATGGGTGGTGCTGTCGGCACAGGACTATTTTTAGGTTCTGCACAAGTGATCCAGTCCGCTGGCCCTTCAATCATTTTAGGTTATGCCATTGTCGGTTTGGTCGCATTTTTAATTATGCGCCAAATGGGTGAAATGATCGTAGAAGAACCAGTGGTCGGTTCCTTTAGTTACTTTGCACAAAAATATTGGGGAAGATTCCCCGGTTTTTTATCAGGCTGGAACTATTGGGTTGTCTATATTCTGGTCGCAATGACCGAGCTGACAGCAGTTGCTAAATATGTGCATTACTGGTGGCCCCATATTCCCGCTTGGATATCAGCCTTATTTTTCTTTGTTCTAGTCACATGTTTAAACTTGGGCAATGTTAAATTTTATGGTGAATCTGAATTTTGGTTAGCCATTATTAAAGTTGCTGCGGTCATTTCAATGATTGTGTTTGGTCTATATTTATTGCTTACAGCGGGTAACGACTCATTAGCTAGCTTTTCAAACCTATGGCAGCATGGTGGATTTTTCCCGCATGGGTTTTCAGGCTTGTTTTATATGCTCGCCTTTTTAATGTTTGCCTTTGGCGGCATTGAACTGATTGGGATGACAGCTGCCGAAGCCGAAAATCCAGAAAAAAGTATTCCGCAAGCAATCAATCAAGTCATCTTTCGAATCTTGGTTTTTTATGTGGCTTCACTTGCAATCATCATGTCTCTTATTCCGTGGAATCAGCTTGACCTTGGTGGTCTAGATAAAAGTCCATTTGTCATGATTTTTAGCCAACTTGGAATTGGTTGGGCCGCGCATTTACTTAACTTTATTATTTTGACTGCGGCACTTTCTGTCTATAACAGCGGTATGTATGCCAACAGCCGTATGTTATATGGGCTTGCAGTACAGGGCCATGCCCCAAAAGTTTTTGCAAAAGTAAGCAAACAAGGTGTTCCCAAAGCTGCTGTTATCTTCTCTTCTATTCTGATTTTTGGTTGTGTATTACTTAACTATTTCGTACCAGAAGAAGCTTTAAGCTATCTCATGTACATGGCTGTGGCCGCTTTGGTTTTAAACTGGGCAATTATTAGCTTTACCCATTTGAAGTTTAAACGTGCGATGAAACTTGAAAATAAAGTTGTCAAATTCCCTGCGCTATTTTCGCCTTTGAGTAACTATATTGTTTTAATTTTCATTGGCATGATTTTATATATCATGTGGACTCAAGGATTTGATAAATCGGTGATTTTACTTCCGATCTGGATCACTTTCATGTTTGGGTTATATAAATTTTTAAGTTGGAAAAAAGCACTCTAATATTCAAAAAAGGCTTATTCAAACAGGATAAGCCTTTAATCATTTAACAGCTCGCACAATCTCTTTAACTTCAGCAAATCTACTCTACAAAACGTTCTTATTTTATTCATCATTATTGAATAGTTCTCTGCTAGACACATTGATATGTAACCCTTCATCATTCTAAAGATTGGTTTTTAATGAGATAATTATTAAAGTACAAGTGTTTACATGATCTATAAATATTTGCACTCATGTTCAGCTAAAATCAAAGCTGACAAGTTTATTGTTGCAATCACCGATCAGGCAAAGCGCTTAGTTATAAGTATTGATTTACCCACTCTTTGATTCAGCTCAATCAACTACGTCACTCAATGATGAAAGACAGGAAATTTTATGGAAAAAGCTCTGCAATGTCCTAAGTGTGGTTCTACAGAAGTTGAAGCACGTGACCATGACAAATTACTTAGAACAACTGGTGGTGTTTTACTAACAGCTGCTGGTACAACAGCAGGCACTGTGGGTGGTGCAGCAACTGGCGCTACTGTTGGAGCAGCTATTGGTACCGTTGCTGGTCCGTTAGGTGTGATTGTTGGCGGAACTGTAGGAACTTTTGTCGGTGCAATTAGTGCAGGCATTACTGGCGGTGTGGTGGGTAATATTTTTGGTAAAAAAGCGGGCGTGATGATCGATAAGAACATTTTTCAGGATTATCGCTGCCTAAAATGTAAATACCGTTTTAAACAAAAGAAGTAAGATTTATCTGAGTTAAGCTCAGATTTAATTTATTTTAAAGGTAAGGAAAGTACGCACTTAGGGTATTTTTCCTTACCCATTCGTCCTTATGTTTCCTATCACAAAGAAATAAAGAATAATCTAATAACATCTTTGATCGACACTATTTTTATATGTAGATAATCGATAATCTGGCTCAATAATAGACATATGGATTAATTTAATATTTAAAATTCCTACTGAACTGTAAAAGTATAGGTTTTATTGATCTCATTACTACCACCTGCATAAAAACCAGCCCAAATATGAATTGTAAATGTACCTTTATACTTAGGTGTCCCTTTGACCTCAATAATATTATAACCATCTAAATCATTAGCAGGTTTAACTGTTATTCCTAAATCTTCAGGAATATTTGTGTTCAATGGCTGATCTTTATCAACAACTTTACCACCTGAAATATGAATCACTTGATTATATTTCTGATTGACATGAGCAACTGGTAATTCGTCAGGTGTAATCGTATATTTTTTACCACAACCAGTAAGTATCAATAATACTGAGAAAATAGCGATAAGTTTAGTTTTCATTAGAATTTCTCCTTTTTAACAATTAAAGCAAAAAATACCTTCTTTTCGAAATTATATAGAGATATGCCTGTACCGAGTCTTTGGGTGTTTTCCCCCCATGTAAACATTTTCAGTCGAACTTCAGTTTTATAAGGATCTGAAGAACTTGTAATCGGCTGCCCTTTTGTATCTCTTAATTTATCAGTCCAAACAATCCAATGATCCGGAAAACTTTGGGTACCTGAACTACTACCACTACTAAGAAGGCTTGCTGATATTAGGGTAATTACATAATAGCCTTCACCAGCGTATCGGTTAATTTCACTTATTAAACTAGGATTGTAACCGTTCAGATAAAAGGGGTAAGTTTTTAATCCCTTAAAACCTGTTTTTTTAAACCAGCTACTCAATTCTGGCCAAGGCGTAATTCCTGCAACTTCTTGTTCAGGATCATTAAGTTTAAGAGCCAAATTCTCAGATTCACGCAAGCTTGCAAATGTGATCCAATCAATCGGAGGAATATTGGGTTCACCATTTGTTTTTTTATAAAAATTTCGAACTCTTCGACATC
Source organism: Acinetobacter sp. WU_MDCI_Abxb74 (assembly GCF_025513915.1). Lineage (NCBI taxonomy): Bacteria > Pseudomonadati > Pseudomonadota > Gammaproteobacteria > Moraxellales > Moraxellaceae > Acinetobacter > Acinetobacter sp. WU_MDCI_Abxb74. Next base: position 58,580 of record NZ_JAHPRP010000004.1, on the reverse strand, counting down.
CACTTATTGAAGGCTTAATTTCAAGCTCTCCAATTTTAGTTTGACCTGTTTCCCATAGTTGTTTTACTGCTAATTTATATTTAGACGGACTTAAATTAATTAAGCAAAAAAAGTAAGCTGCTGGCCCACATAATGATGTTCTATCTTGATCTGGAAGAGGTTCATTCAATCTCGACTGTAAACCAGCTTCAATTTGAGCCTTAGAAAAAGGATCCTTTTCCTCTCCTGGTTTACATCCTGGGTCAATACACTGAAAAATTCGATTTCGATTTAAAGCAAGTTCAAAATTATTTTTAGAAACATCACCTTTAACAACTTTAGTGACAGCCGTTGACTCAACGTATTTTGTTACGGGAATATTTTTATTCTTTTCATGATTTTGGTAAGGATAAGATTCAATTTTATCTGGAATAATATAACGGCTAATTACTAAACTTTCTTGCCCTGAAGCACTTAGTCGATATAAATTAAGAATAATGACACAATCCCTCAGTCTTTCTAACCCTATTTTTGAACTATCGATTTCGACCGATTTAGTCTGATAAAGCTCATTACCTATTTTCTTAAAAGCAGCATCTTTAAAAAGAATAGTTGTCTCAGCTTGGTTGCGTACGGTGTTGTATATATAAATATTATATTTTAATAACTTAGTACTAACATTTGTTTTTAATACAACATATGGATAGAATTTTGTCATGGCTAATCTATATTAATTTCTTCATTGTTATACAAGTGGACAGATATTTCTTCTGGACGTACAGTTTTAATTAACTGAGTATATCCATTCTCATCAGTAATACCTTCCAGCTTTTTCCCATTTGCCATAAAAGCAATATATTTATGACGAGCAAACGGAATACCTTCTTTATCTTTCAAAAGATACCGCAAATTATGCTGATTTAACTCTCCCAACACAGGTAACTGTGGAGTATTTGCACTCACACTTGCTCCAGAAGTAAATAAATGCTGCCCAGCTTTCACCTCAAACTTCCCGCCTGTGACAGGGAAAATGCCCGAACTATTGATCTTAATTTGGGAACTACCAGATGTGATTACAATTTCTTTAGATGCAGTAATTTCAATTCGATCTTCTGTGGAAATAATTTGAACGCCTTTACGTGCAATTAAGTCTGCCCCGTCAGCTTGTGCTTGTATCTCAACTTTCCCTTTACCCGCATAGAGTCTAGCTCCCTGTTGGGCTGCAAAAAAACTGATCTTATTTTGTGCGTGTGCAATTATGTTCTTCTGAGTGCTTAAATTAATACTATCTCCAGCACTTTGGCTTAATTGGCCATCTGCACTTAGATGTATATCCTCGTTACTCGCTATAGCCACGCTATTTGGCGCACTTAACACCATAATAGCTTTTTTAAATACAGCTGCTTTGTCTTTATCTTGCTGTTCAATTTGCTCTAAAAAAGTTTTTAGGTTTTCAAGTACTTCCAATGGATCAGTTTGCTGATTTTTAGCAACCTCACTAAGTGCTTTGGCATTGTTGAGGCCACCTTCTATTTGTTGTTTAGCCTCATTTACATCTAAATGTACCCCTTGAGCTTGATCCTGTTTATGAGTAGTAATGAGTAAACCACTTCCAGCTCGAACAGCACCCCATTGATCCGTTCTGAGTTCAAAACCTTCACCACGACCATCACTCTCGGCCTTGTCTTTCGGATGACTCAAATTACCAAGATTTAACTGACTTACGGCATGGCTACTTTGTAACTGTGCACTAATTTGCCCAGTTGTATCATCAAGACGTAACTGGTTAAAGCCTTTTCCACCCACTTCTTCTGAACGAATACCACTAAGCTTTTTGGTATCGGGTAATTGCCCTTTCTGATCAAACTGGGTTGGATGACGTTCAGCCTCGTGAATACGGCCTACCACAAATGGGCGATCGACATTACCATCAAAGAAATTAATAGCAACGATTTCTCCTACACGTGGTAAAAATCTTGCACCATACCCCTTTCCAGCCCAAGGGGTTAAAACATCGACCCAAGCCGAATCAGTATCATTGTCATTACTTCCCGCTCCACCATCGTGGTTATGGTCATCACTTCTGGTAAACAAGAAACGAACTTTAATACGTCCCCATTGATCAACATAAATCTCTTCACCTGCTGGACCAACGACACGCGCACGTTGAGGAGAAGCTTTAGGCCGATTTTGTAATGGTTGATATTCAGGCACAATTTTAATATTGCGGCGTTGTAAAATTAGCTCATTACCCTGACGTTCTTCTGTATTACCCAACTGCCAATCGCTTTGTTGAACCAAAGCTTGAATTTGCTGATTTAAATCTTTGGGTAAATTGTTTTGATTGTAGTAACTCTTACCAATAATTAAGAACTCTTTGTCTGCTCCACTATGTAGATCAATTTCTGGATGCTCATTAAGTTCAAACCAATAGCCGACTTGTGTATCCCGTACAGTAGTTTGAGCAATAAACTGCTTAGATTGGGCATCATGGTAAGCACTTAAGTTTTGATTGAACTTTTCTAGCTGCTGACCACTTGCTGGTGTTGCACCATCTTCACCTTTCAAATCGTGCATCCATGCTGGGCTAAAATGCCAAGCATCTTCAAGACTTAAACTCTGATTGTCATAATTACTGCTATGTTGATGTTTACTTTGTACATTGCCAGCCCCATCTGTTTGTTGTAATACATCTGACTGCCAACGCTGCACATACACAGAAGTCGGCTGTAAACTACGACCAGCGATTAGGCTAGTCATGCTATCAAACTGTTCAGTTGCACTACTGCGATGGTAACGAACCGTTCTTCTTGTCAGCGCTTGAAATTGGTTATTATCATCAATAAGACGTAATTTTTGTGCCTGAATATGGTCTGTATTGCTCGGTACAGTCAGTTCAGATTCATCAATCAGCCAGTTAATGCCTTCACTACGCCATAAACGAGTTAAAAAATCATAATCACTTTCGTTTAACTGCATAACGAAAGGCCGAGTATCATATTGTTGTTTTAACCCATTCAAATCTAGTGTAAGGCTAGCAGCAAATAATGGACTTTTCCCTTGCCATTCTTGAAAAAGAATTTCACTAATTTCTTTCACACTCTTGTTCATAAACACACGGCTATTTCTGCGTTTATGCCAAAGATAAGTTGAATCACTTATTGTGAACTTATATAAAGTTAGAGCACCATCACTTTGCCCCTGCGATGCTCCAGTAATAATACCTGTGGTACGAAATAATTGTCCTTGATCTGTCACCTGATCAACAGCAACCTGTACACCTATAAATTTTTTAAGTGGAAGGTGAGCATTGATTGATAAACAAATCAAATCCGCAGTTATGCCCTGATTAAGATAATGTTGCCCATCTATACGTTGTAAAAAAACCTGACTATTCAGGGATGCATCTGAAAATTGAAGGTATACCGAACGATGTTTTGAGAGAAAACCAAAATTCTCTAAAATTTGAAAGATATTATTAAACATCACTTTTTTATATATCTGAGTTATAAACAACTATATTTTATAAAAAATAGACAGATTTGTCTATTTTAGTAAATGCCTAATCAAAATAATCTATAAGCTATGTTATTTAGTCATTTTCACTAAATAAACTGCATTAAAAAATAATCCAACAATCTTTCTCTTTCATCTGGCTTGTTTGGATCTAAAAGCTGAACCATTGCCCCATCAATCACAAACAAGAACATGTGAGCATCAGGTTTTGAAGCATTTGCATTGGTGGTTAAAAGCAAATTATAGATTTCATTAATGAACCAGTTTCGATAATCAACGACTACCTGATATGCCTTGGGATGTGTTTTTGAAATTTCAAAAATAGCTTTAAAAGGCAAATGATAAAGCCCGTCTAAATCTGCATGTAAAAAGTAAATTTTGCGAAGCTTTTCAAGCAGCGTTAAGTCTTTTTGAACATAAATGATTGAAAGCACTTCTTGTTTAAGACCATCTTTTTGGAAAGTCAGGCTCATTTCAATCAGCCTTTCTTTTGAGTGAAAGTAATTATAAAAAGTGGCTTTGGGAACTTTTGCTGACTCAATAATTCGGTCGACCCCGACATTGTGAAAGCCATAGTTGTTAAACAGATATCGGGAAGTGTGAAGCACACTTAAAGCACGAAATGGGAGATCTGAATGTGGCATAGTTTTACCGTTATAAAAAATTCTTGTTGTATATAAATGAGATAAAAATGCCTTCACTCTTTTTTAAGCAAATAAAAGGCATAGCAAAGCCCATAAAGACTGTGCTTGGCACATCTCAAGTTTTATTGTTGATTAAGTTTTTGGTTAAGACGAATTAAAGTTTGAAAAGCCTAGTGACTTTCAAACTACTCTAAAAGTTTAAGTTGTGTCGTTATAGCTTTTGGCAAAGGCTGCCAAAAAATGATGAATGTGCAAAGCCAACTCCTTTTTATTGGGAGTTCTGCCAAAACATTAAAATTATGGTGGCAGAACGAAAGGGGGTTCGCAGACTGGAAACAAAGGAACCAGCACACCCGAAGGTGTCCCCCTTCCGCCCTACCGTAGAGAAAAAGGGGGCGAACGAGTTCCCGACACACAAAACAAGAGTTTTGCATATCGACTTTGTTTTCCCGGTCTGCGACAACCGACTGGCAATGTGGCCAGCAGGCAAAGGATAGTGCTCTACCCTATTGCAGTCAAGCATACAAAACGACATTTGCTTTAAAATAGATCATTAAAAAGTAAGGGTAAATAATGAGTGAGTTATTGTTAAAGTGGGGTTTATAAAGTCACAGAAGTTAAGAACAGTTTAGTGAGTTATAGGTTTTTCGATTTGGGTTTATGCGAGTATTTCGTATAGGGGTACTATGTTAATTGAAGAAAATTTATAATATTAATAATAATCTCTAAGGTTAAAAAATTTAATGCTAACGAACACTCATCAAGACTATCTAAACAAGATAACTAAAATACTTGAAAATTTGGAAGAAAAAGGAGAAATAATGATTCTTTCATCATCTTCAGAAATAATATCGAAACTGATAATCCACTCAATTGCAGAAGAAACAATAGAAAAGAGATTAGAAAGTGATTTTATTATTGAATGTGACACTCCTTATTTACTAGAAACTATATCATCTCAGTTAAGCTCAATATTTAAAGAAGATAAAGAAAACTCAGATGCAATTGTGAATCAGTTTTATCATAATTTATTACGTAGATTGAATATGCAGCAAGTTGCAGAGCTTTTACATCATGAAGGAGCTTTTGAAATAGCCTTACGATCATACTATTCCATAAAATTGGGGAATGCAGATTATTTAGATTTGAACTATCTTGATTGGCGAAAACAATATTATTCTCAACTAAAATAATAAGAGGGTTTATATAAAATAAAAGGTGTTTTCTCCCGTTCCGCCACAGAAGGACACGAGTGGCATTGTTGTTGACTTTTCATTCTATTTCTTTCTATTTATAAAAAATATATAATATTCTCAATAGCTTTCTAATTATCTATTACTTTCAATCAAGATCATTTAGTTTCAATAAAGAGAATAAAATGCAAGAACAAGCTTTACCCTCATCTCCTCAAGATTTGAATGAGGATCAAAATATTACGTCCCCACCCATTTCACAATCAGGAATTTATCATTTTAAGTTTCATGGTAAAGCCTCAGAATATTTTGGAATCTGGATCGTTAATATTCTTTTGACTATTATTACTTTAAGCTTATACGCACCTTGGGCTAAAGTTCGTCGCTTACGCTATTTCTATGGCAATACAGAATTTTTTGAACGTCGCTTTGATTTTACAGGGATTCCAACCAAGATTTTGATTGGACGTTTAATTGCATTAGGAATTTACGTCATATTTGCAATTTCATCACAGTATTCAATGATTGGGACTGTGGTTGGACTAGTTGCGTTATATACAGCAGTACCTTGGTTAATTCGGGCTACTTTGCGTTTTACGGCAAGAAATAGTAAGTTCGGCAACACACGTTTTTATTTTGGTGGAACGATAAAAGAATCTTATAAAGTCTTTCTTTTGAGTATATTGGTATATATTTTCACATTAGGAATCTTTACACCCGTAGCTATTTGGCTATATAAAAAATATTATCTTAACAACTTATATGCTGGACAATTAAATTTTAAATTAAACGCAAATTGGTCTGCATACATGACTGCATTTTATATACCCGTTTTTATTGCGCTTGGTGTAATTGCTATCTTTTCAATCTTTTACTTTGGTATTATCGGAACAATTTCTGGATTCTCATCGAACTCTGTAGTCTTCGGAATGTTTATGGTATATGCATTTATTGGATTATTTATTTATCCATTAATTGCTGCACGTCTTTTTATTACGACATGGAACAATACTACTGTTGGAAACAGTCAATTTAAAACAGACTGTAATCAATGGCGTTTTGCATGGATTGTAGCTTCAAACTGGATTGTAAAAATCTTAACTATAGGCTTAATGTCTGCTTGGGCTGCAGTTCGTATTCACAAATATCAGATTGAATCGATGAGTTTAATTTTATTAGATGATCCAGATCAAATGATGAATCTCGCTCAGCAAGAACAAAGTGCTTTAGCTGAAGAAATCAGTGATATTTTTGATATTGACATCTCTTTATAATAATTTGAGTTTAATAATTTATGTCCCAAGCAGTAGATATCATTTTCTATGACGGCATAGTGTCTAAACCTCACCGTGCTCAGATTTCAGCTCAATCTAAATCTGAAGTTCTCATTCGGTATGGTGAGCAATTAGAACAACAGCGTCATTATCAATATACTGATATGAAATTGATTGGTGCGCTGGGACAGTTACACCCAGTGATTGAATTATCTGATGATGCACGGATTGAATTTCATAGTGCATTACCTGAATGGTTTAATTATGCAACTAAAAAGGTTCAACATTCGATCTGGAAATTTGAACGCTCTCCAGCTCTTATTCTTTTTAGTGTAATTTTTGTGATTACTTTCGCGATCAGTCTCGTGAAATGGGGTGTTCCAGCTACATCCCATTATCTTGCTTTTCAATTACCTGAGAATACTTTAAAGAAACTAGGTGATGAAGCCGAGAATTATGTATTAAATAATTGGACTGCACCCAGCCAATTAACACAAACTCAAAAAGACCAAATTACTAAACAATATTTGAATACTATTGCTGAAAACAGACCAGCCAAATTAGTCTTCCGTCAAGGTAATCAATTAGGAGCAAATGCTGTAGCATTACCTAATAATACGATCATCATCACAGATGAACTGATCAAAATGGCACATACTAATCAGGAAATCTTAGGCGTATTAGCCCATGAACAAGGCCATTTGATTTATCGCCATAGTTTACAACAAGGGTTAACTAGTTTAGGCCTAAGTGTATTATATATTGCAATGACCGGAGATAGTTCAGACTTATTTACCTCATTACCTGCTGCGATGATTGGTGCAAATTACTCACGTAAATTTGAGTCAGAAGCCGATCTATATGCTTTACAGCTGATGGATAGGAAGCACATAGAAGTCTCGCACTTCGCAAATTTCTTACAACGTTTAAGCGATACAACAGAAGAAGGTATCGATAAAAAAAATCAGTTCAACCCGCCAACTTCTCAAGAAGAATCTTCAGCTAATAAACTATCTACAGCTGTTCTTGATACTTTATCTTCTCATCCTGCAACTGAAGAGCGTATTCGAATGGTCCATGATTTTGAGAAAAAACAAAAGCTAAATATTAAATAGTAGAAAGTGAGGATTCAGTCCCAAGACACTATTAAATATAAAGTTAAGCTGAAATCTAAATCTGCTTAACTCAATCCAAATTTTATATGAGTTTCTAAGTACTAAAACATTTTTTAAAGGCGCACAAAATAATTTATAGGTTCACAAAGTCTATCTAGAAAATTTATGGTCTTTAGGAAGTGGAGCATCACATGGTTGATCCGTCTTTACATTGACCATTTTCACAGGCCCATCATTGTAGATTGTTACCTTACAGCCTTTTACGACATATTCCTGCTGAATGCCACCATACATTTCATCCTCAGAAACAGCAGATGCAACATCACAAGCCTCGTCAGCACGGCATGCAGCCTCATCTTCACCAACCTCTACAGCTTCTGCTCCAGCTGCTTCCATTGCGTCTACAGCACTCTCTTGCACTTCAGCATCTACAGCCTGTATCTTTGCTGCATATGTATTTGAAAGATTCATCATAAGAAAAATTGCAAGAAATAACTTACTACAGTGATTTATTAAATTCATAAATTATCCATATCTCTTAATTTAAATTCAGCGTATACCGAGATCGATTTTACTTTGCAAGTTAGGGATGCAAAGGGGTTAGTATTATAAGGAGCTATTCTACCCATAATTATACTTATAGCAGCAATAGTTGACCCAAAAGAATTCTTCAAACAATTACAAGATATTGACCATTATTAGGATGCAATTAACTACAAAATATAAAATTAAACTGAAATCTAAATCTGCCCAACTCAATCAAAATTTTTATACGGGTTGCTAAGTACTAAAAAACATACATATAAAAAAAGCCCCTGCTTTCACAGGGGCTTTCCGAATTTGGCGGAAGCGGTGTCCGTATAACACCTGTATTATGCCGTCCAACCCAATCCAACATAAATATACTTTTCAACAACTTATGTAAACACCAATCCAACCAAGTCTTGCCAAACCCAATCATTTCAAATATTCTATGTGGGTTTTTATGTGGGACAAGAACAAGCCTATGCCTAAGAAAGCCAAAGAACTCTCTGCGCTCAGTGTAGCAAAAATCAAAGGAAATGGCAGGCATGCTGTAGGCGGTGTCAATGGTTTGCACCTGCGTATTGTGAACGACTCTCGTGCTTGGGTTCTACGTGTTGTTGTAGGTCAACGCTTTGATGAAAATGGAAAACAGCAACTTCATCGCCGTGATATTGGGTTGGGATCTTACCCAGAAGTGTCGCTAGCCGAAGCAAGGGCGAAAGCTCATGAAATGAAAGCCCAAATCCGAAATGGGATTGATCCTATCCAGCAAAAACAAGATCAACTTCAAGCTCTACGTATTCAAAAACTTCGTAATCGTACTTTTCGTGAATGTGCTCAGATTGTGATTGCCAATAAATCTCGTGAATTAAAAAATCAGAAGCATATTGCTCAATGGTCTACCACATTAGAAACGTATATCTATCCTACTCTTGGTGATATTAGTATTGGCACAATTACTAAAGTTGATATTGCTGAAGTTCTTAGGCCTATCTGGATTGAGAAGAACGAAACAGCTAAACGAATTCGTGGTCGTATTGAGACTATTTTTGATTATGCAAAGGCTATGGAGTATTTTGAAGGTGACAACCCTGCTGAATGGAAAGGTAATCTTGAACCTATATTAGGTAACTTAAAGCAGGAGTCACGTCCCCACCCTTCTTTGCCTTATGATCAAGTCTCTACATTCGTTCAACACCTTCGCCAAAAAGATGGTATTTCTCCAAAGGCACTGGAATTTGCAATTTTAACAGCTTGTCGTTCTGGTGAAATTTTTGGAGCAACTTGGCAAGAAATCGATTTTAAATCTAAAGTCTGGACTATACCTAAAGAGCGTATGAAAGCTGAAAAAGAACATCGTGTTCCACTTTCAGAACCAGCAATTGAATTATTAAAATCAATTCAGACTGATATTGAACTTCAAAGCTATATTTTCCCTGCACCTCGTACTAGTAGCAAGCTTTCAGACATGTCCTTAACTGCTTTGATTAAGCGTATGCATGAACAAAAAATTAAGGAAAATGGCTTAGGCTATATTGACCCAAAACAAAATCGAGTAATTACCACACATGGTTTTAGATCAACATTTCGTGATTGGTCAGCTGACAAAACAGATTACCCTCGTGAAGTATGTGAGCATGTGCTTGCGCATAAACTGCCTGATGAAGTAGAGGCTGCATATTTACGTGGAGCTTATCTCGAAAAACGTAAAGCATTAATGGCAGATTGGGTAAAGTTCTGCTATCAAAATATTATTCAATGATAAGATTAATGGGGCAGGTCCAGTTGCCTAACTTAAATAAAATATCTCTAATAAGATCAGTACTGTTCATATTTAAAAATACAAGTCCCGTATGATGATGAAAACCTAACAAAACCAAGCAAGTATAATATTATTAAAAGCTTTGATTATAAAAAATTACTAACAACTTTTCCCTCAATATTGGAAGAGATCATTAGATATGAACTTTGGGAAACTTTTGAACCATCTGCGTTTAAAACAAAGTTATTAGAAAATTGTGAAACAGATGTTTGAGATGCTCGCCATTTTAACAGTGAGTTTGGTTAACAATCGGGTGAGTTGATTGAGATCGTCTTTTTTTGATTCCTTAGCAAATTCTGATGCAAGGTCATTTAGTTTTTATTCGTTCAAAATAATGCCTGACTCCGATGTGAATATGAACATGGAAAATTCAGGCAATTATACAATTTAATTTTGGCTCATATCTTTCAAATATATCATTGAAAAATTCCTTTCAAATCTTTTGGTACGCCAGAAGCAGTTTCCATTTGCCCCTTACTATTTTTCCAGATCATTGCAGGTGTAGCATAAAAACCATACTTGGTCATCATTTCTTCATTACTTTCAATTTTTTGGGCAATGTTCGCTGGGATTGGTTTCATTTCCTTTAATTTTTGCTTACCCTTGGCCGCATTAAATTCTTCAAAAACCTTTGCTGGATTTGTAGCAGCAAGTAATGTTGCTGCCTGTCCTCTACTTTCTGGACGAATCACTGCCACTTGAATATGACGTAACTGGACTTTTCCTGATTTTACATAAGGACGGGCTTTTTCCCAAAACATATGACAGTACGGACAGTTTGGATCTGAGAATACATAGACAATACGGGGTGCATTAACATTGCCATCCTGAATATAAGCGGATTTACCCAGACTTTTCCAGACATCATCCAATACGGATTGTTTAACATGCTTATTTAGGGCATCAACAGTAAGGTTATCTCCTTTGGCATTATGTAAGTCACCAATAATGTAATATTTCTGGTCATTGGAGATAAAGACTGTTGCAGGGTTCTGTTGCATATGTCCTGCCCAACCCGTCATTTGTGCAGGGGCTTCTATCTGTTTTACAAAGCTAAAGCCCTCTTTTTCCAGTTGCTGCTTAATTGTGGGTACAGCAGTAAATGCCTGAGCGGCACTCAGGGATAATATTAAGCCAGACATTAACTTTAAATGAGCGTTCATCAGGTTACACCTCTATTGATTTGATGAATGAGTAATTTTTTGCAGATATTGCTTGAGCATGGCTTGGCTTAATTCACCAAGATGACGCTCCACAAGTTGTCCTTGTGCATTAAAAAATAAGGTACTGGGTAAGCCATACATATTCATGTGTTGAGGCATTTCCCCATGAGGATCAAACAGGACATTGTTAAAATTCAATTGATAACTATGTAGATAGGACACAATCGCTTCAGGTGTTTCACCCTGGTTAAGCATGACAAATTGAACATCTGGATAATCTTGTTGTGCCTGATACAAAACAGGCATTTCACGATGGCAAGGCGGACACCAACTCGCCCATAAATTCACCACAGTAGGTTTACCAATAAATTGAGTCAGGGATTGTGGTTGCTGTTTAAGGTCGTTAAATGCTAAATCTGGATAGTGTTGCTGTGCATTCCAATGGTTGAGTAGATTGATTCCCACAAACTGTATCGTGATAAACAATAGAAAACTGCTTACCAATACAGGCACTTTTAATAAGCGATTTTTCCAGATAAACCAGCCACTCCCCGCAATGATGCCTGCATAAAGGTTAAATCCTTTATCCTGAATTTTCAGAATATCAACAGGATGAGCCAGATAGAGATCAGTATTAATCAGCACAAATACAAGTCTTGCGGCAAGTAAGCCCATCCATATTGCAGTCCATAAGGAATCCTTATAGCACTGCCAAGTTGACTCACTCCATTGATGACGTTGCTTAAAATATTTCCCAATGAACCATACACCAACAAGTCCAGACAGTAAAATCAATAGTGACCACGGCAGCATGAACATACCGAGATGCAGTGCTTGAGAAGAAATCAAGGTTGATTCTCCTCATTTAATTTTTGAATATTCTGAATTAGTTGTGATGCGGTATAAGTGCCTGTAAGACGAAGATCACGTTGCTCTTTCTGGTTAGGTGCAAGAAACAATACCGTTGGTGGACCAAGAATCTGCCATTGTTTTAAAATAATGTCTTGCGAAGCTTCATACTGGGTTAAATCCAGCTTAATACGGGTCACGTTTTTCAATGCATCCTGAACGTCAGCTCTTGGTAAAAGCTCTCTTTCAATGGGTTGGCAGGCAACGCACCAGTCAGCGTAAACGTCCAGTACAATAGTATCTTTGGCATGTGTAGCTAACGCCTGATTCAGTTCCTGCTGATTTTTCACAATAATCCATGAATGAAGTGTCTCACTTTCAGTGATATTCACATTCGCAATCGCCTGATTCACATGCCAGATTCCACTTACAGCACAGACACAGACCAAAACCAGAACGGCAGCTTTATAAGGGATATGGACAATATGGCGTAAAATAGCCAGTAAATACCCCGCCATTGCGATCAGAATTAAGGCAAGCCCTGCATAGTACAAAGTTAGAGGCAATAAAGGACGAGCGAAATATATCGCCATTGCTAGCATGATAAAGCCAAAACTAAACTTTAATCGATCCATCCATAAACCTGGCTTGGGTAAATATTTAGCTCCAAAGACACTGGCGATAAATAAAGGTATCCCAATCCCAAGACCCAGTAAGAACAGGTAGAACCCACCAAGTAGACTATGTTCAAGATGAGAGACATAGAGCAAAGCTCCTGCCAATGGTGCACTCATACAGGGACCAACAATCAGGGCCGAAACGGCCCCCATGATTCCAGCACCAAGAAGTGTTCCACCTTTTTGGCGTTGTTGTATCCGATCTAAACGCTGTAAAAGACCTTGTGGTAAAGACAGTTGATACAAACCAAATAAGTTCAACGCAAACACAATAAACATCAGGGCAAATAAGCCAATGAACACAGGGTTCTGGAACCAGCGTTGAATACCGTAACCAATTTGTGAAACCACAATCCCCATCACCCCATAAACCAATGCCATACTCAGGACAAAGGTCAATGCGATGATAGCGGCTTTATAACCCTTATTACGCTGCACCAAAATGCCTGAAAGAATTGGAATCAGAGGTAATGAGCAAGGTAAAAAGGCGAGCAGAATGCCTAACCCTAGAAACAGGATGATGTTAAAAACAACACTTTGACTGGACAAAAGATTTAAAAAGAACTGGTCATTATTCCAGTCATCACTCAATGATGCCGTTTGTGGCTGAGCTTTGACCTGATCTTGTCGCTTGTCATCAAGAGGAGTATCTGATCTATCTTGCTGTACCACTAAAGGGGGTTCAGGACTTATTTTTTCTTGCGCTGGTTGAATAGATTGCTGGCTAGTTTCACTTTCAGATTCTGACTTCACTTCAGGCGTATTTTCCTGAGTGACTAAAGCTGCAAGATGAGAGAGTTTTGTCCCAGAATTCTGTTGAGGAAGTAGACCTGTGGTATCCGTTGTGATTGTGGTTCGTTGTACGGGATAACATAAGCCATCCTCTGAACAGCCCTGCCAACTGACTGTATATTGGCTGTTTGGTTTTACAGCCAGTTGCGTCAGCACCTGATTGTGATGCACATTGGTTACACCAAAGGTTGGATCATCTTTTTCCTGACCTTTGGGTAGATTTAAAGGTAAGTTCTGTTGCTCTAGACTCACCTTAAACTGGTCATGATATAAATAATAATGTGGGGCGATGTCCCATTTTAACTCGGCTATTTTTTCAGAAACAGAACTTGCCTGAAATTTAAATGCCTGATCTGGGGGCAGAAAATCCTGATTTGCATATAACGATGCTGTGGCCATACCCAATGCAATCGCTATCAATGGTTTCATCAACATACGAGCTTATCTAAACTTAACATTCAGGGCATTATCAAGGGTGCAAAATTAACAGAACATTAAGGGCTGTTTTTGTTTGTAAAATAGGTGGGCTAGATGAGGAAATACCATGTTTGTCGTACTTGTTGAAGATGATCCCTATATTGCCCAGAGTATTGTTGCTGCACTGGATTACTTGAATGTTTCAGTTGAGCATGTTGATACAGCCAAAGCTGCGGATTATTTTATTCGTAACAGTGCGGTTGATTTATGTTTACTGGATTTGGGCTTGCCTGATCAGGATGGTCTTGATTTGTTAAATACATGGCGTAAAGATCAAATTCATGTACCCGTTCTGGTACTCACAGCACGTAATCAAACCCAGCAATGTGTAGATGCCTTAAATATAGGTGCAGATGATTACTTGACCAAGCCATTTGAGTTAAATGAACTGATTGCCAGAGTTCATGCTTTAGCTAGGCGGAATCGGGGATATTCCTCAAATGTGCTGCATATTGGTGAATTAGAGATCCATCAGGACACTCAACAGGCACATTATCAAGGACATCTCCTCACTTTATCCAGACGGGAATACAGTTTGCTGGAAGTCTTTATGCTTTATCCTAATCAAGTGTTAAAAACAGAACAACTGATTGATAAAGTTTATGGCTATCAGGACAGTATTGAAAGCAATGCACTGAATGTACATATCCATCACCTTAGACAAAAGATTCATCCTGATATGATTCAGACGGTTCGGGGCGTAGGCTATATGTTCAAAGTGCCAGAGCAAAGTGCATGAAAAGTTATAGTTTAAAATGGCGACTAGTTTCTACCATTCTAGCAGTCTTTGTTATCTTGTGGTCTTTGGTATTTTGCTGGCTTTATTTTGAACTGGAAAAACACCTGCAAAATACACTGGATGAACGTCTTTCTGCTTCTGCCCATATGGTTGCCCGTTTAATTCAGCAACTCCCTGTTGATGAAATTGCCAATACTGTTAATGCAGTACAACAAGACCATAGCACCCCAAATCTGATTGCCTGTCAGGTTTCATTGTTCAGTTCTAATGTTTCAGCCAACCATCAGGTGATTGCCAAGACACAAGGTTCACCTGAAAGTTTAAGTACACGAAAAATAGGGCTGAGTACATGGTCAGAAAATGGGGTGGAATGGCGTAGTTATGTCTTACAAAAAGGACAAATACAGGTGGTTGCTGCGGAAAGGTTGCAGTTACGCTATTCCTTACTTAAACAGATTTTACAATCAGTATTAATCCCTTTAATCATTACCCTGATTTTATGTGTTTTTTTAATTTTATGGATTATTCGGGTCGAGTTTCAACCTTTAGACCAGATTGCGCAGCACCTAAGCCACAAGAAACAGCATCTATCTGATGCAGCGACCTACTTACTAGAATTAAAAACCCAAAATATTCCTAAAGAAATTCAGCCCTTTGTCGATGGTTTACTGCAACTGATACATGACCTACACCAAAGTCTGGAAAATGAAAAAAGTTTTAGTGCCTTTGCTGCCCATGAGTTACGCAGTCCACTCACCGCAATTAAAACCCATGTACAGCTTAGCCAACTCATGCTAAAACCGACTGAACCAACACAAGGCAAAATTGACATCAATCTCAAACAGGCAGAAGCAAGTATCCAGCGTTATGAGCAGTTACTGGAACAACTATTATTACTCAGCAAAACTGAAATAAAACCGCAACATGCTTCAATGGAATCCACAGACGTTGCCCAAACTCTGCAACACATCATTGTTGAACTTGAACAAAAATATCCTGATATATCCAAACATCTTAATATTGACTGGAAAAGTTTATCTTTAATCAATCTACCTCACGCTACTTTAGCGATTGTACTTAAAAACCTGATTGAGAATGCTTACTTACACTCACAATCTATAGCCCCAATTCAAGTCTATATGGATAAGGAGGATTTAATAGTTGCGGATACAGGTCATGGTTTGACCGATGCTGAACTTGGTTTACTGACACAGCGATTCTGGCGTAAGTCTTCACAAAATGATGGGTATGGTTTGGGCTTGTCTTTGGTTAAATTGCTACTAGAAAAACATGGGTTTTCCATACAATTCTCACATCATTCACCTCGTGGATTGAAAGTTTCTATTACTTCAATATCCAGTTTGAGCTTGGTCAACTAACCAACTCCGAAAAACTTGAAGTTTCGGCATATTCTGACATTCTTCCCGATACACTAGGTTGGCAAACCAGCCATCGGATAGATCGTCAATTGGTATGTGATGCATTTAATTATGCAATGGCACGTCAGGGGTATCCAACAGGTGTCATGGTGCATTCGGACCAAGGCTCACAGTACTGTAGTCGTGATTTTAGGACGCTATTATTAACGAATAACTATATTCAAAGTATGTCACGTAGGGGGAATTGTTGGGATAATGCAGTGACTGAAAGCCTCTTTCTTACATTGAAAGGTCATGTGATACATGGCAGTGTATTTACCACTCGAAAAGAGGTGAATGCGGTTTTGTTTGATTATATTGAGATTTATTACAACCGAATTAGAAGGCATTCTGCAAATGGCTGATTAAGTCCTGAAGCATTTGAACAGAAATATTTTAAGAATTTAGAGGGATCGGCCGTCCACAATACTGTCTAGGATTATTGTTATGGATACTTCTTTTAGAAGAATTAGATAAACCAACCAACTTCTACAATAAATTAGCTTGGAATAACACAGTATAATCACAAAAAATCTATCTTTTTGAGTCTAATGTGTTTTTTGGCAACCAATAAGAATGTTTCTGCAATAAAATAGTATATCCATCATCAGTTTCTGTAATCATCTCAAATTTGACCTTTAGAGATTCCACATAAGGTAAATTATGAAAATACCTTAAGCTATTTTTACCCAACTCAATACATCTTCTTTTTTATCCAAAGGCTTATCTATCAGCTCAATTATTTCTTTCTCTACTTTTTGCTTTCGTTTCTCATTGAAATTTTTTGATTTTTTAAAAGCCAAGTAATCTATGGATGTATCAAAATTTTTATTCAAAAAATTAATGAACCCTGTTAGTGCAGCAGCCTGACCAGAAAAGTCGATAAGATAAGCTTTTACATGATCTAAGTTAGGTAATGCAGCTCCCGATGCACAAACATAGTGCATAATAGCAACCGCAGGCTTTATTGCCAGTTTTATTGAACGGATACTGGTCTTTCCATCTTTCATTTTTATATCAAGCTCACCTTTATAAGACATAACCACATCATAAGCAGTAGAGGGCTGAGGAAGACTTAAAATCAGTTTTTCTATCTGATCCTGTTGAGAACAAAAATCTTTATCCTCTAATGCTGCCTTAATGTGATGGGCTTCATCTAGCCAATATGTAACCAACTCGAATTTTCTAAGTCCACTGGTTCTTAAAACAGCCAATAACTGCTCTGCTGTAGGAATTGCATCAATCCATAATTCTTCGGTCTTGATAAAAAAGTGGGTATGTTTATTGACATACAAAGCTGCTTTATTTGCACCCACTTTATCTTCTAACCAAAGTAAATATTGCTCATATTGAACCTGTAAACGTGGGGATTGGAATACTTTAATATTCCGTCTAGCTTTCTCCCATAGATTCTTATGCCAGTAACAATTATCACATAGATCAGGACAGCCTGCTGGTATCATGACCTCACACTGTTTGCATTTCTTTTTGGCGTTATTCCTACATTTTTTACAAATCTTAGTCCCTGTATCATCTTGCTCTAATAAGCGATATTTATGACAAGAGGGGCATGTTTCATAATCTCTAGTAGAACATTTTGGACATACCCTTAAATCATCACCAAATCGTGAAATATGCGTCAATTTTTGCGATGGCGTATTACACCTCTCACAACGCTCAATTGGGCGAAAATAAACAGAACAGCTATTACAAACCACACCATATTCGGTGAGTGTCCCTATCGACTTATTGGCTTGATTACAGCGAATACAAGGCTGTTTTTTAATGCACTCATTACAAATTGCCTGATCATCGTTTTTTGGCAATCGGGCATATTCACCACATTTTGGACATGCTCTTTTTTTAAAAAGTCGAGCATAACAAGTTGAACAATACTTGTTGCCCTTATATCTTTTTTTAAATTTATCTATATCTGCCCTCTCACAACCACTACAGCTTTGTTCATGGGGCAATTGAGCTAAAGTCACTTGTTCCACCTTTCTGTAGCTTTCTTAAAAGCCTTAACCACTTCCGTTGTACACTTTTTTTGGATTTGGGTTTACGCATTACAATAGCATTATCTTTAGGCAAAACAATCTTACTTGGCTTCAACATTTTATGTTTCATTAATTGAAGCTGTAGAGCTACTTTTTTTCTTTTATCCCAAAAATAAGAACGACTTACACGATATTCTAAAGAACGTTCCACAATCAAATCACAAGGTAATGCCATGATTTTATTTAAAATTGATAATAGTTTTTCACGCTCCTGAACCGTTAAAAATTCGAAGGCTACAGGTGTAATGGGATAATCTATATTTAAATCAATATTAAAACTTTCAAACATTTGCAACAGGTTAGGACTTTTCATATTAATAGGGGAACGAATAAAGCTCAACCATGTACGAGCAATCTCAAACCACTCTATTGATGAAATATCCTTTTGATTATATCGCCCAAGCTGTGATTCTAAGACTTGATCGGCTTGATGTTGAAATCTTAATGCATCCGCTTCTATTGAACGTTGAATGAATGTACTTAAATCAGCATAGCATGAAGTGCAAATCGCTAATGAGCCATGTTCTACATCAATTTTTGTAGGTTGTAGTGTGATTCCGCATTGCGGGCAATGATCTATTAATATGGTTTTATGAATATCACAACCACTATGCCAACCCATGCGCCACTTGATACGCAAATATGGTGGTGAATTGGCAGAATTTAGACATTGCGTACAAACTTGACGACCCGACACATTTGAACGATTCCGAATACCTAGAGCCAGTATCCAAGGAATACGCTGATTTTTGTTATAATTTATTGGAATCAAAGCAGGGAAATAGCTGCTTAACATAGTTTTCTGAACTTCATACTGTTCCACAAAACAATGATTTAACAATATGTCTAATTTTTCTTCATTTAATCCCCGATCAATATCTATCGTTAATCCTCTCCATTTTTCCCACAAAAGATTCACTAAAGTTAATGGTGAGCAGCCTAAATCCAAAGCAGAACGTATGAGCCAAGAGGAAAATACTTCATCCTCTTGAATAGGAGTACGAATATACCAACATTGTTCTATTTGATGCATGGCTATTTTCCTATGAAAAGCAGAATACCTAAACCACGTTAAGATTTATATTCCTCATACCCTCGGTTGGTTTAAGCCATTTAAATTTATGAACAATTTCTTCGGTAATTTCTTCATTACCTTGTACAATTGCCTCTTTAGCGCATTCAATTAGCAATCTGTTTAAGTCACCAAAATTCCCACCTGAAATTTCAAATATAAGGGTGGCAAGTCTTTGAGATGCTAGATCAGAACGTTTCTTTAAAGGCAATAACCGTACATAACTTAATAATAATCTTAGAAAATCCTGATTCAGTTCCCATTTAGGTAACATTGCTACATCAAAACGACTTGCATATTGGGCATCAGTATGTAGGATCGTGACTGCTTCACGAGTACCAACGCCAACAATATTCAGACTTAGATCATTACTTAGATTCTTTAAGGTGTTCATCACTTCGGAAAGAAGTTTGGTAGAACCTGTTAAACAATTATGGATTTCATCAATAATCAACATTTTTGTCTCATACTTCCGCATTAGGTGGACAGCCTGATTCCGTAACTTTGCTTCGGGATCAGTAGGACGAAATGGGACAAAGAAATGATTCAATATATTGATATAGAGTTCTTTCACATTTGCTTTAGCAGGGGCTAATATGGTTAAAACAGGTTTTTTTACAGACAGCAGCTCCATATCTATGTCATTCACTGTTTTGGTGTAATACTGCTTTGTAAATTCATGGATAATGGTCGTTTTACCCATATTAGAATCACCCACAATCAATAAACATTCTGGGCGAAGCTTCCTAGGGCGATTCAAAATGTCAGTTAAAGTATCCAAAATAGTGACTGCTTTTTTATAACCAATCCAACGATCAGAAAATAAAGTATTGATACGATCACTGTCACTTAAAGTCATTACTTCAAGCACATCATCTGCAAGATGTTCATATTTTTGCGTTGTCATCCCCTTAAATCCTCAAATGCAGTCAATGGAATACCCCATAAATCATTAGTTGGCTGAACACTATTTTCGACAACAGACGGTAATTCAAGTTCATTTTTTTCAGACAAATGATGTGTTGCTTTTGCATTTTCTTTTTTACGTTGATTTACCCTCCGTTGCTTCCTAGTCAAACTACGGGATTGTTTCAATTGCTCACGTAAATGAAGAATTGCTTTATAAATCTCATCCTGATTTTGATTATCCTGTTGTTCACCACGAAGATATTTCTGTACTTGTTTGTATTCAAATAAGCTAATTGGTGGCATTTCTCGTTTAGCAGTAGGTACTTTAAAATATGTATTGGACAGAGGTTCATAAAACCAAATAAGAGAAATATCCCTTGGATCACGTTTAAACAGAAATTTCTTTTTTCTCTTTTTATTTATATCTGCGGAGTCAATACAATTCACCCATTGTCGTAAACAATCAGCAAAATAAAATAGATTGTCTTTCTGTACACCTACACGTTGAATTGTTGATTCAAATTCAGGAAGAAAATCAATAAATAACGTGTCTTCATCCGAAACTCGCTCTTTTAAACCTGTTCCGACTGTAGTTTTAGTTCCCCAAACACCATCTTGCCATTTCTGTAAAGGTGACATACCGAGCTTGGAGTGTTTCTTTTGGTGATAAACTTTAGTGATCCAATAAACAATATAATATTCTAGTTCTTTCAGTGTCATACAAGCATGACCTGCTGAATCATAGCTTCCACGTTCTTGAATATTTGAGAAAGTTGTACCATCCAAGATGTGCATTTCAAGGTTAACAACGCCAATTAAACGTTCGATATGTCCACCAAACCTTGCCCCACCAATCGGACGAAACTCCCAATGAATCCCATATTTCAAACAAGCTCGACTGATATGGTTAGTTCTAAAGTCTGGGCCATTATCTGTATGCACAGAATCCATAAGACCTTCAACTTGCCAATCAGCGTCTATATCCAATTCAATAAGCTTCCGTTTTTTTGACAAAATACTGGAAGCAATACACATGGCAACAGATGTTGCACTGGGGGCTTCTAAGGACAGGTAATAACCGACCACCATTCGAGTATTTACATCAATAGCTAATGTTAGAAATGGTCGTCCAATCGCCTCTCTAAATTCATCATCAACAATTTCAATATCTAGTGGAGTGTGGTCTACCTGTACATATGCCAAGGGATAATCGGCATTAGGAAACTCACCAGCAGCAGATGCATATTTATCTTGTGCTGCTTTAGAACCATGACGAGCCTTAATCACCATATAATCATTTAAGGCTTCTATTTTTCTACGAATTGAATTGTCATGGGGAGCTTCTAGTTTAAGACGAGAACATTCTGCCTTAATAAAATCTATGGTCTTTGCAATACTGGGCTTTCTGGCATTGAGATATTCCTCTTGAATACCTTGATTAATAATATTCATAATTTGAGGAGACAACCTAGACTTCTTTCTCGTCCAACCTCTCTTTTTAGGAACTAACACTAAGATAGAATTATTTTCTCTAAAATCTTTTAACCACTTCCATAAAGTGGAACGGTTAATGTCATATTCGCTTGCCCGTTGCTCTACCAATTCAGTTGTTGAATACCCAATTAACGGTTTGATAATTTCATAACGATGTAAAGCTATTTTCCATGCTTCATGTGTAATATCCCAATCACCTTTATTTATATCTTTAGTTTGGTTATTTTCAGGTTCAAATACTTGTAGAGAATCTGCACTTACCTGTAAGCAACGTGTAGAATCTAAACTTGAAATCACAATATCATTGGCATTCAGTACATTAGCAATCTTATACGGTTGCCCATCATACTTAACAATAACATTTGGTTTGAGTATGATCCGACTTCGATCAATACTTACAGTATCAGTCTGAACCATTTCAAATCTCGCTCGTCATCATCCATAGCGTCGTGGATCAAACCATTTTTGTATTCAATCGGCGGGATATCATTACCCATGTTTAACGGCTATTCTTGCATGATTTTGTTGTACAACAACTTTGAACTCTTAATGGCATCAATTGCTTCAAGTTGTGCACTTGAATGCGCCAGCTTGTATTTTTTAACCAGTTGATTTTGATAATTTACCGTTTTATCTTTGTACAACGGATATTCGTCAAGCTGCTCTAAAAGAGAGTTTTGTAGTTCTAGCCAGTTGCCTACAGCATCGGGGATCATCTCATGATGTTCTATTTCAGCTATTTTTTGGACGAACGGTCGGTCTTGATATAGTTCAACTTCTAACTCAGACGCTTCGTATCCTAAAAAAACCGGAAAAGTGAATTCTTTTTTACAAAGAAGTGCTGTTAACTCTTCGCACTTCGCTACAAAAATCTCTTTGCTAATATTCCATGATTGTTGCGTTGCCTGCGCATATACAAAGCCAACTAAACCATGAAGGTAACTGTTTAAGTTATTCTTCGGTATACCAACAGGTTTAGCTAGAATCTGTTTTTCTAATTCTTGCGCGTTATCAGCCTCGGTAAACAAAGTCACTTTGCCAAGAACGCTTTTAATCAAAGCTTCATCAAAAGTCATAACAGCTTTTTGTAATCTGATGATGTCAGATGGCTTTTCAGCATTAAGTTGCTCATCAGTGCGCTCGGCAAATATAGCCTGTAGCACAGTGAGGCGTTGGTCAGCAGTTTGTGTATTCCAATCCTTTAACTGGGTAGTTGCACCAAAAGCCTGAGTGGTATGCAGCACCAAAGCTCCATATTGGGAATGGTCAAACTCTGATGCCAACCAATTCTTGAGTGTTTTCCAGAGATTTTCGTGGTGGTCAGTAAGCCGATTAGCATAGTCTTTGACTTCAGTTTGAGTCGAAGCCAAAGCATCTGATGACACAAGGCTGACATCACCGTCTTTTTCAAACCAAACTGATTGGCCTTCTTCTAGTGAAAAGCATTTATCCAAGCCAATCAGTACTTGGTAATGAAAGGCTAAGGCGGTTGTTAATGCGGCATTTTTAGTTTGACCACCACTCATGTTCACCCCTAATATTTCCTATTAAAACTTGAATAGAAAATTGATTCATAAACCTTATTTAATGTATAGCCATCAATAAACGTGTATGCACTAATATTAATTATTAGAAAATTTCTTAATTCTTCTATGAGTTTAATTGGTTAGTTCTGATCATAACTATAAATATACAATTGATTTATTGAACAATATCACAAAAAACAAAGTAATTCGAGTCTGAGAGAACCATCTATTTTTCTCCTTAGTGGCACAAATACAGGGATATATAGTTTTCAAAGCTCAATTATTAAATTTAGCTATATTAAAGAAGCTATTTCACTAATAAATACAACCAAATGATAATGAATAAGTTATTACATCTAACACCCTTTACTCTTGATTAAAATTAGATCCTGCCCACCATACCATGCGTAAAGCATGGTTTACTCTATTGAACAAACTACATTAGATTTCAGCATAAAGCCTATTAGTAAGTATCTAACAGATTCAAGCTAGCAGAGTAAAATTCCTAATTACAGCTTATTAACCTAAACACAAGACGGGCTCATTTGAGACTACATCAAATGCTTCTAAGTGCATTTCATCATATTTGAATAGTTTTTTATAAATTAGATTTTTCTTCATCATTATTCAAAATACGTGAATTTTGTTTTGGCTGTATGAGCGGTGCAGTAGGTCGAGGCTTCCGATGTGAGTATTGCATATCAACGCCAGCATAAACATCATCAGCGGCTATTTCAGTAACAAAACGTTCATTGTCCCGCTCCCTGATTTCATCGCTAATTTGTTGAACATCTTCTGGCTCAACTCCAAGTTCTCCCAAAACTGCCTCACCCAACTTAATTGCAGACTCGAATGTTTCACGAATCATGTAATCCACATTTTGTTTAACTAGATAAAGTGAGTGCTCTCTATCAAAAGAACGAACTAGCAACTTAGATAAAGGAAATTCATGCTGAGCTAAATTTACGATTTTATTAGTGATTTCTTTATTATCTACGCAAACTACGATAGCTTGTGCAGTTCCAGCGCCCGAAGCATGTAAAATATCTAAACGAGCTGCATCGCCATAATAAATTTTAAAACCAAATCTTTCAGCATTTTGAATCATGTCAATGTCATTATCAATAATCGTTACATCAACTCCTCGAGCTAACAATAACTGACTCGTGACTTGCCCAAAGCGTCCAAAACCAATCATTAATACGCTCCCCGTTAAGCCCTCTGCAATATCAATGTTTTCTAAGGAAGCTGGTTTATTTGCGCTGACAAATTTTTTAAATAAAACTCCAATGATTGGAGTCAAAACCATCGAGAGTACCACTATAGCAGTCAAGTTTGATTTGATTGTAGTATCGATAACTTGAGCAGAAGTAGCTGCTGCAAAAAGTACAAATGCAAACTCTCCACCTTGAGCCATTAACAATGCTCTATCTAACGCTTCTCCATGTGAGCTTTTGGTTAAACGCGCTACAATATAAATCACCACTGCTTTCATCAACATTAGCGACAATACACCACTAATAATTAATGGCCAGCTTTTTGCTACAACTGACAAGTCCAGTGACATTCCTACGCCTAGAAAAAATAATCCCAGCAAGATTCCTCTGAATGGTTCAATGTCCGCCTCGATTTGATGTCTAAATGTAGACTCCGAAAGTAATACACCAGCCAAAAATGCACCCATAGCCATTGAAAGGCCACTTACTTGCATCAGTAGTGCAGCTCCCAAAACGACAAGTAGTGCTGCGGCAGTCATAACCTCACGAGCCTTGGCGGCAGCTAATAATCTAAATAATGGGTTAAGTAACCAGTAACCAGCAGCAATTAAACCAGCAACTGCAATTAAACCAAGACCTATATTCTGAAACCTTACTGAGGTACTTTCAACAACATGATTTGGCGCTATAAAAGCAACTAATGCCAATAATGGCACTATCAGTAAATCTTCGAACAAAAGTATGGCAACAATCTTTTGTCCTCGTGGTTGGGTAATATCGCCTCGATCCCCAAGCAACTGCATTACAATAGCGGTTGAAGTTAAAACAAAACCTGACGCTGCAATAAAGGCTATCTGCCAATTGAATCCAAAAGCCAGTCCAACACCCATCAACCCAATAATACAGAGAACAATCTGCAACGAACCCAATCCGAATATTTCTCGCCTTAGGCTCCATAAATGGGAGGGTTGCATTTCTAAACCAATAATAAATAAATACATGACAATGCCTAACTCGGCAATGTGTAATATTGATATTGAGTCGTAAAAAAAAGCTAGACCAAATGGGCCGATAATCAACCCCGCAACTAAATACCCAAGTACAGAGCCTAGTCCAATTCGTTTAAATATGGGTACCGCAATCACTGCGGCCGTCAATAATATTACGGGGGCTAATAAACTGATTGAACTGGCTTCTGAACTCATATTTTTCTCATTAATTTGAATTATTGTTGTATGCAAAAAATTCATAAATTTATGTACAGTGACTTTTTGGGCAAACTCAACTACCTACTGTACAAGTACAATATAGCTTAAAAGCAAACACAATATTTAAAGCCAATCACTAAAAATCATACCGAAGTAATACGGCACATTTTTAGAGACCTGTAGTTGCAAGTTTTACTCCAAATCCACAAAATAACAAACCAATAGATGCCACACTGATTGCAGTAATTTTATAACGATGATTAAAGTAGCTGGCTAATTTTACACCTGAAAAAATTAATAGAGATAAATAGCTCATACTTATGATTTGTAAGACAATCGCAAGAATAGTGAAACTGAGTGAAGGATAAGGATAATTTGGATCCACAAATTGTAGAAAAAAGGATAAGTAAAATAAAATTGCTTTTGGATTAATTAGGCTAATTAACAAGGCCGTTTGATATGGCTTGATACTTTCATTTTTAGTTGATTGATGGGCTATCAATTTAGAAATTTGAGGTTGTGGATGCCAAGTTCGATAAGCAGCTATCAAGAGTTTCATGCCAAGGTAACCTAAATATAGCGCTCCTATAAGCTTTAAAGCAGTAAATAACCACGGAAAAGCATGCAATAACGACGCTGCACCTAAAATGGTAAGAATAATTAAAATTAAATCACCACTAAAAACCCCAAAGGCTGCTAAATAACCAGTTTTAATACCGTAACGTGATGCAATAGACATGACATAAAGTGAGTTTGGCCCAGGTAATAATACAATTAAAGTCGTGCCAATAATAAAAGTTGTTAGATCAGTAATTCCAAGCAAAATAAACTCACAGACTCAAAAGCCGATTCGGCATAACGTTAACATCAATTAAAAAATTTATTAAACAAAGAATTAGTATAAACCATTCATTAAATTAAATTTTCATCTAAATACTAGCAAGGATTTAGTCAAACAGTTGGTCATCTTTAACTTCATTTTATGATTAAGTAAAAATGCGTTGATGGTAGATAACTTAATTACATTCCTATCAACGCTTATTAATCATAAAAACTAAATGCTACAACCATCAATACCGCAGCTTTGACCTTCAGTAGCCGTTATTTCACTCTGCTTTTCTGCCCATACCTGTTCTAAAACATTCAGAAAGGTTTCTACAGATTGAGCACCACTGATTGAATATTTATTGTTTATAACAAAAAGTGGAACGCCACTAGCACCTATTGCATGTGCGTTTGCTTCATCTTGTAGAACACCTTGTTTAAACAAATCATTGCTAAAGACACTTTCCGTTTCCTCACGGGATAAACCCACTTCAGTAGCAAGTTCAACCAACTCCTTACGATCAAATATAGACCGACCTTCTGTTACACTTGCCATGAATAACTTTTCAGCAAGTACCTCACCTAAACCTTTTTGCTGTGCTAGCTTTACTACGGCATGTGCATCTAAAGTATCGCCAAAAAGCATAGTATCAAAGTTATAGATTAGCCCTTCCGACTCACCTGCACTCTTTACTTGGCTCATCATCGCTTCTGCACCATTTTTTCCTCCAAACTTTTTATACAATGCCGCTTTAAAGGATTCAGGCACATACTTATTAGCAAGGCGGTAGCTATGATATCTAACGATCACATGATCCTTATGTTCGAAAGCATCTAATCCTTTTTCAAATCTTTTTTTAGCAATCCAGCACCATGGACAGATAAAATCTGACCATACATCAATGGTTATTTGTGGGTGTAGTGTTTTCATAAATACCTCAGTAATCTTGATTAGATGTTGTATGAGCAGAAATCTTTTAAGCCTAGCCATAAAAATAGCTAGGCAATCATCTGCTTACTTCACTTCATAATTCGGATAATCTGTATATCCTTTTTCTGGAGAACCACTCACACCGTAATACGTTGTGCGATCACTTTCTGCCAAAGGCCAATTATTCTGCATCCGCTCTACCAAATCTGGGTTAGCAATATAAGGAACACCGAAAGCAATTAAATCAACGTCACCTTTTGCCAAAGCAGCTTCGGCACTTTGTCGATTAAAACCTCCTGCGGCAATAATGGTGCCCTGAAAAACTTTACGGAATAAAGTTTTAAAACTCTCAGCTTCAATCGGTGCTGTTTCATAAGTAGGTTGATAGTACAAATGAACATATGCTAATTCACGTTGCCCAAGAGCCAATGCAATATTTTTCCACGTATCAGCTTCCCCTTCATAAGCTGCAAGGTCATAAATACGTCCAAATGGTGAAAGACGTACAGCAACTTTATCATTACCAATTTCTTGCGAGATAGCATCGATCGTTTCAAAAAGGAAACGTTGGCGATTTTCAACAGAGCCACCATATTCATCGGTACGGTTATTTAATTCAGTACTGAGGAACTGATCAAAGATAAATCCATTTGCGGCCATAATTTCTACGCCATCAAAACCAGCCTCTATAGCCAGTCGTGCAGATTTAACAAAATCATTAGTGACACGTTTAACTTCTTCAGTTTCTAGTGCTCTAGGAATGCTTGGTGTAACCGCACTAGGTTCTCCAGAATCAGAATACGCAAATACTGTAGTGTTAGTTGCTGGAATAGTTCCAGATGATACTGGTGCTTGATTTTCAGGTAGCACTGAAACATGTGACATTCGTCCCACATGCCAAAGTTGAGCAAAAATACGTCCACCTTTTGCATGCACTGCATCTGTAACTTTGCGCCATCCATGCATTTGCGCTTCATTATATAAACCTGGGGTATATAAATAACCACGCCCTTCTTCTGATACAGGTAAACCCTCAGTAATGATTAGACCCGCTGAAGCTCGTTGAGAGTAATAAAGTGCAACTAGCTCATCTGCCACATCATTTAATGTCCGAGTACGGGTCATTGGTGCCATTACTACACGGTTTTTTAATTGAATATCCGCCAAATTATGGGGAGTGAATAATTTATTCATCATATACCTCAAGAAAGATTTACAAATAATTTAAGCAATTTCTTTGACCACACTCATCAATCTGACAATGAATGACACAGGTCGATAACCTGTTTCTAAAAGATACAAAAATTCGTATTTTGTTATCCCTATTGCGCAACAGATAAGATAGTGACACTATATCAACCAACTAATAGGTAGGCAATAGTATTTTTAATATTTTATTCCTGAGTTTTACTTATTCATACTCAAAATCGATTAAATATTATTTAACTTATTTAGTGTTCGATATCTAACTGCGAAAAAAGGAAACCCTAAAATGCGTAAATTACTTACCTTTAATGAAGATAACTTTCACAACATTGGATGGAAAGAAGGTTTGGCTGTGGTACGTTTTCACGCACCTTGGTGCCCGCCTTGCCATAGTAGTGAAAATTTATTTAATGAATTTGCAGAACATATAGAGAGTAATGTAACTGTTGGAGTGGTCAATGTTGATCAATCACCAGTTTTAGCAAATCGTTATGAAATATGGGGTTTACCTTCTGTACTCATGTTCAAAGATGGACAATTAATTCAACGTATCGTAGGCGTAAAGCCCTTAACGGATTATCAAAATGCGTTAGAAGAGCTAATGAAATTAGATTCAAACGGTTTTGAAGATATTGATCAAGAAACAATAGGCTCACTTTGTCTAACAAATTCCAACAGCCATCCCGAATGATTTATTCAGATTAATTTCAAGTGGTGCTTGACATTTGGAATTAGTCTATATAATCTACAAACCAACTAGTAGGTAGATTAAATTAAATAATCAATTATTGAGGTGTCCCATGAGTGAACAACAATTTAAAGGTCAGAAACTTCTTGTCATTGGTGGTACGAGTGGCATTGGTTTAGAAACAGCACAGAAAGTCGCTGAACAAGGCGGTACAGTCATCATCGTCGGGAATCGTGTAGATAAAGCCGAAGCAGCGCGTAAACAATTAGTTGCTATAACAAGTGAAGATCAAGTTTTTGCACTAACAGCTGATTTATCAAATTTTGATAGCGTTCAAAATCTAATTAGCAAATTAAATAGTGAACATAAAGACATTAACTTATTAGTTAACTCAGCTGGAATTTTTTACCCTAAAAGTTTCCTAGATCACTCATTGAGTGACTATAACAATTTCCTCGATTTGAATCGCGCTTTCTTCTTTATTACTCAACAAGTTGCAGCATCAATAGTTGCGCAGAATAAAACTGGATCGATTGTAAATGTAACTGCCGTTGCTGCACGTCAGGCTATTGAAACTGTTACGGCATCGGCTTATTCAATGG
This sequence comes from Acinetobacter sp. WU_MDCI_Abxb74, assembly GCF_025513915.1. Taxonomy (NCBI): domain Bacteria; kingdom Pseudomonadati; phylum Pseudomonadota; class Gammaproteobacteria; order Moraxellales; family Moraxellaceae; genus Acinetobacter; species Acinetobacter sp. WU_MDCI_Abxb74. The sequence continues at coordinate 28,662 of NZ_JAHPRP010000004.1, read as the reverse complement.
CAAAAATAGGATTAGAGGCTATGACTCGGCATGTTGCAGCAGAACTTGCTGAACATGGCATTCGAGTAAACGCTGTTAGCCCTGGCATGGTAGAAACTCGTATTTTTGAAAGATTTATCCCTAGTGATCAACTAGATAGTGCTTTGCAGGATTTCAATAGTTTTCATCCATTAGGAAGAAATGGAACTCCACGTGATGTTGCAGAAACTATTGTATTTCTCCTTTCGGATAAAACATCTTGGGTGACTGGTTCAATTTGGGATGTAGATGGTGGTGTCATGGCATCACGAAAACTTGGTAAATAACGCTTAAAAATTGAAGAGGTACTGAAAATGAATGGTGAATGGACTAACAAATTATCTGCACTTGTTAAAAGCGTAGGTAACTTTGCAAAAACAAATAAACCTGTCGCTAATGCGTTTCACAACTTAGAAGTTGCGACACGAGAAAACAAAGTGTTGGATGCAAAAACACATGAGTTGATTTCTTTAGCAGTCGCAGTAACGACTCGCTGTGATGGTTGTTTAACGGCTCATGCTGCTGCTGCAAAAAAAGCTGGGGCAACAAAAGAAGAAGTCGCTGCTGCATTGGGAACTGCAATTGCTTTGAATGCTGGAGCAGCCTATGTCTACTCGGCAAGAACCTTAGATGCTTATGACGAGTTATAAATCATAGGGCTTGATTTTTATACAACTGTACTCACTTGGGTTATTCATTTACCCAAGTTATCTAAATTCAAATATAGAGATATTTTCATATGAAAAATACAATCAACGGTATTGATGTAGATGCTTTCCAACAGTTTGCGGAGGGCGTTAGCCAAAACCCTAATACATCAAAAGCTAGCTTTAATGTAGAAACTCGCTGGGCAGGTCAAACACGTTCTGTTTCAACGATTAAGTCCTATGAACTTTGTGGAAAAACATACGAGCGTAATTTCCATATTGCCGCAGATGAACCAACTGATATATTAGGAACTGATACAGCACCGAATCCACAAGAACTGTTAATGGCAGCTCTTAATGCTTGTATGACTGTTGGATATGTTGCAATTGCGGCATCAAAAGGAATCACTGTTAATAAATTAGAAATCAACACGACTGGTGAACTTGATTTACGTGGTTTTCTCGGTCTAGATGAAACAGTTAACCCAGGATATGATGAAATAGAATATAGCGTTTTTATTGATGCGGATGCTACGCCTGAGCAGCTAGAAGAGATTCACAATGCAGTGATTCAAACATCTCCGAATTTTGCGAATTTATCACGTGCAATTCGCATGAAACCTAAACTTGTAGTCGTTCAAAAGTAAAGTAATAAGGGAGCATACGTACTAGCTGAGGTTTCTTTACTATCAGTGATATCATAGTATGCTCCCCCTCATATTTTCGTACAGGTAAAAGCCATTATGTCTATTGATACCAGAGCATCATTAATTAAATCGGCTGAGTATATGTTACGGTCTAAAGGCTATGCCGCATTTAGTTATGCTGATTTGGAAAAAGTGGTCGGAATCAAAAAAGCGAGTATTCATCACCATTTTCCAAAAAAAGAAGATCTTGGTGCAGTCATTATCGAGTCATATATACAGCAGTCTATTCTAGATTTCGAGAGTATCGAGCAAGATTTTCCTAATGCCTTTGGTCGTCTATGTGCATTCGCTTCTCTTTTTAGAGCAGCAATGTCAGACGGAATGCTGCCCTTATGTGGTGCGCTTGCAGCTGAAATGGCCGCATTACCAGATAAGTTACAAGTGCTGACTCGCCAATATTTTGAGATCCAATTAAAGTGGATTAAAAAAATTATTGATGAAGGAATTTCATGCAGTGAATTATCTTCTAAAGGCGACACACACCAAAAAGCTTTTCAGATTTTAAGTTTATTGGAAGGCAGTAGTTTTGTTCGATGGGCTATGAATGACGGTACAGAGTTAGATCCAGCTATTATTGGCAATATTGTTAACGTGCTCTAAATCACATTAATTTTAAGTAAACATAAACCTAATTAAACGGTTTTCGTTTATTACTATAGCTACTGACAATCTTTGACGATTAATATTTAGTTAATATTAAAGGAATTTTTAATGCCTAAACATTATGATTATATAGCGATCGGCGGTGGCAGTGGTGGTATTGCGTCCGTTAATCGTGCAGCACTTTATGGCAAAAAATGTGCCCTGATTGAAATGGGTGACATAGGAGGAACCTGTGTAAATGTTGGTTGCGTTCCTAAAAAAGTCATGTGGTATTCAGCTCAAATTGCCGATGCAATTAAAAAGTATGGTCCAGATTATGGATTCGATACGGAATTAAAATCTTTCGAATGGAAAAAGCTCATTAATAATCGGCAGGATTATATTAAAAGAATTCGTGCCTCTTATGATTCTGTACTGAGTAAAAATAATATTGATGTAATTCATGGTTTTGCTAAATTTATTGATAAGAAAACGATTGAAGTCAATGGTGAAAAAATTACAGCTGACCATATTCTTATTGCAACTGGAACACAAGCAAGTTTACCTGATATTGAAGGTGTAGAATTTGGAATTGACTCTAACGGTTTTTTTGAATTACAAGATTTGCCTAAACGTACTGCAATTATCGGTTCTGGCTATATAGCAGTAGAACTTGCAGGAGTTCTCAATTCTTTAGGTTCAAATGTACAGCTTTTTATCCGTAAAAATCAGCCTCTACGTAACCTCGACAGTTTTTTAGGTCAAACCTTAATTGAACATATGCGTAGTGAGAATATTCAAGTTTATACTCATACTCAAATTAAAAAGGTTTCCAAACTTGAAGATAACTCCATTGTTTTATATTTAGAAGATGGAAATAAACATATTGTTGACTGTCTCATTTGGGCAGTAGGTAGAAAACCAAATACACAACCTCTTGACTTAAATCTGACAAATATTCAATTAAATGATCAAGGATTTATTCAAGTTGATTCATTCCAAAATACAACTGAAACAGGTGTTTATGCGATTGGTGATATTACTGGCAAAGTGGAGTTAACTCCAGTCGCAGTTGCAGCAGGCCGTAGACTATCAGAAAGACTTTTTAATAATAAACCAAATGAACATTTAGACTATAACAATGTCCCAACAGTGGTATTTAGTCATCCACCTATTGGTACAGTCGGTCTTACTGAAGAAAAAGCCATAGAACAGTTTGGCAAAGATAACGTCAAAGTATATAGCTCATCTTTTACTAGTATGTATACAGCTGTGACAGAGCATAAACAGCTAACTAAAATGAAACTAATCTGTGTAGGTTCTGAAGAAAAAATCTTAGGAATACATGGGATTGGATATGGAATGGATGAGATTCTTCAAGGTTTTGCTGTTGCTTTAAAAATGGGAGCAACAAAGAAAGATTTTGATAATACGATTGCTATTCACCCCACTTCATCTGAAGAATTTGTCACCATGCGTTAATTCTTAGCGATACCTTAAAGCATTTCTTCATTAAGAAATGCTTTATTTAAAGTTGACTTATTTTAGTGATCAATTTTTAACGTAATTACTAATCTTAATATCTAACCAATAACAGCGAACTTCTTTGCCTAAAGTATTCTTAAAATGAGTCAAGTTGATTTAGAAATTTGGCTTACCCATACGCTATGGATATATAAAAGATAGAGTTAGAAGTAGTTTGGTAGCAACGTATGAAAATTAAATCATAGAAAGATTGACGCCAATGCTTTTAAAAGCATATCAAACCTTAGAATGAAAAATTGATTAATAGCTGCTGTACATAGGTTTTAGCCAAATTATTCAGGGCTTTTTTCTGGTGTAATTGAGGTTGCAATGCTGAATGGAGTCAAGATTGGGCCATAAGGATGATAAATAAAAAGTATCAAAAGGAAGTTGAATGAATATTGAAAGTAATCTTGTTAAAAATAATTTTTTTTCAATCCACGCTATCGCAATTATTTCATTTGCTCAGTTATTTGGAACATCTTTATGGTTCAGTGCGAATAGCGTTGTTTTAGACTTAATTCGTGAATGGAATATTTCTGTTGCTGATATAGGTTGGCTAACGAATGCTTTACAAATCGGATTTATTCTTGGAACTTTTTTTATTGCATTTACTGGGATTGCTGACCGATTCAAAGCAAGTTCAATTTTTGCAATCGCTGGCTTGTTTGGGGCTTTCTTTAATCTCTGTTTTGCTTGGATTGCTAATGGTTTAATAGAAGCCATGATATATCGTTTTTTAGTTGGTGTATGCTTGGCAGGGATATACCCAATTGGGATGAAACTTGTAATTCAATGGGCCCCTGATAAAACTGGGCAAGTTTTAGCGAAACTTGTTGCCATGTTAACTTTAGGTACAGCACTTCCTTATGGGTTAAATGGTTTATCTGCAAATTTAAATTGGCAATATGTGATTACCTTTTCTTCTGTATTAGCACTTATAGCCGCATCTCTAGTTTTTAAGTTAGGAGATCGTGAAAATTATGTTTCAGCAATTAGGACTAAACATAATAGTCGTGCTTTAGAAGTTTTCAAAATACCCAAATTTAGAGCAGCGGCAGTTGGATATTTCGGGCACATGTGGGAACTATATGCTTTCTGGACTGTTATTCCACTCTACATCGTTAAATCAGGTATTCCAGAAAGTTTAGGATTTAATAGTGTTGCATTACTGACTTTTTTTGTGATGGCGTGTGGTGCTGCTGGATGCATATTTAGTGGATTTCTTTCAACAAAAATTGGAAGTACTAAAGTTGCAATAGGAGCACTTTTAATTTCTGGCATATGCTGTTTGATTTTTGTTTTAGGCTGGCGACTTTTGCCTGAATGGTTGCTTTTTATTATTTTGGTTATTTGGGGAACATCAGTCATTGCAGATTCCCCACAATTTTCTGCACTCTCAGCCGAAGCGTGTCCACCAGAAAAACTAGGTGCAGCTTTAGCTATTCAAAACTCGATAGGATTTGCAATTACAATTATTTCAATTGGTTTAACAACATATGCATTTGATTATATAGGGCTCAATTCTGCATGGATTTTACTTATCGGTCCTGTTTTAGGTATTGCTGGTTTTTATTATGTAAAAAATATCTGAATAGAATGAACAATTATTTGCAGTAATTTTTCACTCACACTTTATGTATAAAATGTATTGATATACACAAGCTGACGGATCATCTTCATGATGGTAAATCTCTCTGAAATTATATTTATTCCTGTATTTGCAATTCTATCCTTATAGAACAAGGTGGCAGTAGTATCTAATATTTTTTAATAGACTTTGTATTCATTTTAAGAATAAGTGAGATACATCCACCTCACTATAGTAAAAATAATTAAACCAAAAAGTTCAGTTTATTCATTGATTATATTGTAGTTTTTATGCAATATTTCACATTATAAATTTTAGGAATTTTCCAATCCATGCATGTAGATCAGTTAATTGAAAATTTAAAACAGAGTTCTATAGTAGAAATTCCTCTTAACTGGGGGCAAGGCCGCACAGTTTATGGCGGACTTATTACAGCCCTTATGGTATCCCATGCACAGCTCTTACTTAATGATGAAAATAAAACACTAAAATCAGCATCCATCACTTTTGTTGGGCCTGTAACTTCAGGTGAAAAAGCTGAGTTAGTTTCTAGAATTCTACGTTCTAGTAAGTCTGTAACCACGATTCAAGTAGAGGTTATCCAGAATACAGAAGTAGTATCCATTATCATCGCTAGTTTTGCACTACCAAGAGAATCAAGTATTGCAATCACACATTCTGCTTCAGAAGCTCAATTAAGTTTTCCAAAAGATTATACGCTATTGCCTTACATGGAAGGCATCATGCCGGAATTCTTAAACCACTTTGATGTTATCCTCGTTGAAGGTGATATTCCTTTTTCGAACAGTAAAAAAACTGGTTTTACTGGGTGGATGAAATTAAAGTCATCTGAAGAAATAGCCGAAATTAAACTGCCACATTTATTTTTATTAATGGATATGTGGCCTGCCTCAGTATTACCAATGTTTAATCGCCCAGCGCCAGCAAGCTCATTAACATGGGACTTTGATCTGATAGATGCTGAATCTACTTATAATGGTGATTCATGGTGGAAGTACGAAGTTAATGCTGATTATGCTACTAATGGCTACGTATATGAAAAAGCTCAGCTTTGGGATGAAACAGGTAAACTAGTTGCTGTTAGCCGTCAAACTGTAGCTATTTACCTTTAAATGTACGAAGCGTGGATATCGATCCACGCTTTTTTGTTATTCAAAAGTAGCAATGTAAATTTTCTCCAAAGTATAAATATCTGATATTTTTTCATTACTATGTGTAACAAAGAGATAAAATATATTTTTATCTTTCACCTAATACTTGAACTAATCTCAATAAGTATCCATCAGGATCTTTAACCAAAAACTGCTTCTGGCCATATTCAGCTTGATCTACTCTGTACCATTTCTCTTCAGGTAGTTGATATAAAGGCCAATTAATGTTAATTAGTCTCTCTAAAATAGCATCAATTTGATCAACCTCTACCTGAAAGTTAATTCCTCTACCAAATGGATAATTTAGTTCAGCAGTAATCCACTGATCCTCTTGAAATTGCTCTAACATAAATTGGACACCATTAAGATCTAAATAAACAAAATGTTCTTCTTCTCGTTGATACATTATTTTAAAACCAATTAGATCAATCCAAAAGGCCTTACTTTTTTCTAAGTTCATGACAATTAATTCAGGAACAAGTTTATTTCGATTCATAACGTATTTAAGCTCTTATGTATAAAAATGAATAGGTTTAATTTTAAAGACTTTAGATGATTTAGGATAAGCTCTTTTTACATTAGGAGAATTGCTAAGATGATTTTTTAGAGGGGGAGTAAAATAAATGCTTTTTAAACCAAAAAATAAAAAAAACTGATTTAAGTCTATTTCCTTTACTTAAATCAGCCATACTAAATAAAATCATACCTTCTTTAGTATAAAATATGGAATCTATTGATACACTAAGCTTAATTCAAAGCCTGTACTGACTGCTGCAACCCTGTCTGAATATCCTGCACATGAGTCAAGTCATGATTCTGCTGACGTTGCTCTACATTTGATTCATCCGTATAAAATTCCTCCATCACATCCACACCCTCCTCCGAATTCACCTCAAACCGTGCATTGCCATAACCCTGCCGTGCCATCTGATCTAAGGCCTGTTGATTAAACCCTTTCGCTTTAGCCTGTTGATCAATTTCTTGAGCCGTTTGAATCGCTTCCTTTAGACTGACTCCTTCTCTTAAGGTTAAATCCACGTAATACACAGGCTGACGATAGCTTTGTGTCGTCGACTTACCTCTAAGTATCAATTGCAGTGGCAAACATGAAAGTAAACCATTGGATGCTGCATGGTAATAAGCCAAACGTGCAGCCAAAGTTCGAATACTATTGAAACCTGTGGTTCTAAAGATAAATGTACCAAGTTCATCCGATTCATCTAAATTGACGTGTAACCGTCCATAAGGCCTACAGTTACCGCCTTGTGCCAAAGGACATAAATCAGGAGATGGGCATGGATGTTGTTCCACACCTTGATTGGTCATGCGCTGGCAAGTTTCACCATTACCCATACACACTGGTCGCCCTGTTTGACGATCAAATAAACTGTACTCTGCACGTAGATTGAGTTCGGGATCATTAAAAATCATACGGACTGGAATGCTTCTGAGTTTTTGATTCGATGCCTTGGCTCGAAGCTGTTCATCCAGTGGATGTTTCACCCAACCCTCTTTGTTTTGGATTTGGCTGGTAATGGTGAACTGATCATCTTTTTCAGGGACACGTTTACCATTCTTCTCCACCATCTTACCGATGCTGATACGACCTAAGATCGGTGGTGTAATGGCTAAACCTTTAATCATATGGATTTCCTCTTTTTTGTAAATTGAATAGGTATAAAAAAGCCCATGCTGTAGGCATGGACTCTGATATAAGCTTGTGTGATTGAATTACTGCTTGATGCTTGTATCGATAAAATCTGACTTATCCACCATTGATATAAATCTGAAAACGCCGTGTGCCCTGTTTAGCTTGTGGAAATTGGTTCAGAAATTCAGGGTGTGATTTGAGCAAAGCTTTACTGTCTAAACTGACCGAGTCTTTAGCCTTTTTCCACGTCACTGAACCTGCTTTAAAGGTGGCGCGTTCTGATTCTTGCATCTTGGCTTGCAGCTGATGTTTGAGTAAGTCAAATTGCTCTTGGTGCTTTTCAACTTGATTGCGTACTCGGATCAGTTGCTCAAACTGCTGATTGGCTTGCTCATCTCTAGATAAGTCTGTGGTAGAGAATGGGATATGCTCTGGATATAAGAGTTGTAAAGCTTTAGCTGCCGACTCACTGGCATCCGCTTCAGGCGGTGTATCTTTCTCGACACAGTCCCAGAAGTAACGTTCCGCATTGAAGATATGCTGAATCACGGATTCAGAACGTGTCACTTTAAAGATTCGGGTTTCATGTCCACACAGCAACACACAAATATGCGCTGCGTTTTTGCCTGTCACGGCCAATTGATGTTGCACTTGGCAAAGTACATATAAAGGTACCCCATCTCGCCACAGCTTGGCGCCATATTCTCCTGCGGTTTTGCATTCTAGGATTTGTACTTCATCGCTACCCACAACGGAGTAATCCAAGTTTGCCAACATGAAATGCTTATCTGGATCGCGGTGTTGCAGCACTGCATTGACACGTCGGACTTTATGGTTAGTGTGCATGCTGTAGTATTCAGCCACTAAAGGTTCCAGTCGTTTGCCCCAATACAAGGGTGCATGGCCCTCACTTTCATCTTCTATATTTTGTTGAATCCGTCCTGTTTTAATCATCCATAGTTCCAACATCGACATATACGGATTGAGACCGCAGGCTGCGGCACAGTCACTGCTACCAATGCCCTTGCGTCTGACTTCCAGCCATTCGGCTTGAGTCATATTTTTAGTTTCTACGAAGCGTTTTACTGTAAATAGTTTCGGACGGTTGGCATGGATATTTGGTTTGATATTGTTTGGTTGAATTACAACTGAGTTCATAATCATTTCCTGTCATTGTTAAATTTTGGGCATAAAAAAAGCCACATCTGGGGATGTGGCAAAGAGGGGTCTGGATTGAGAAGGTTTTACAGGATCATATTGATCTCATATCCTCATGTTAAATCTGGAATCTGAATCTAAACTTAAACAACTAAACGGAGTGCTTGTTCAAGTCCACGTTGCTTGAGACCTGCGCCTGCACCGAACCATGCGGAATCAAGACGGTGATCCTGACTCATGGCGCGACGCTCATGATCACAAAATTCAGTTATTGAACAGAGCAAGCCATACGCGGTGTCTTTGGCTGAACTGAGCTCTGCCCCACGGCCATGCCCGTTAAACATAGTCATGACTTTCGACATGGCACGGCCATTCGGTTCAGTCTTATTATCAGCTTTAGTGGCTGAGTTAGCTTGTATGGCAACATTACGATAGAACTGAATAATGCCTTCATCCTGTTCCATAGCGCTGAGACTGGTATTGTTAAACACTGCATCGAAATAGGCTGCCGCTTCAGTCTGCGTGACTTTACGTTGACTGAGCTGTTTCATTTCGTACATGTGATCCTCCCATGCTCGCACTGAAATCCCCAGTTGCCGTTTAATCTTGTCTGCATCAAACTTAGTACTGTGTGGGACTTTCACCACACCTGTACTTGCGTTCTGACCTTTTAATGCAATGGCTAAGGTGTTATTACACACCACGCGGATCGAGGTGAACTGTGCGGTGGTTGCTAAGGTTCCATCACACGCCGTGGCTAAGAGAATATAGCCATTACTGACATCTTTGCCTTTTAAAGCAGAAGTCTGCCCTGTTCTAGCTAAAGCCCAGAATTTCTTACCACCTTTCAGTACCCCTGCGGTTTCCAGTTCAAGACCCGATTGTTCAGTAAGGTCGCGGTAAAATTCTAAAATTTCTTTGGGCTGGACTTCCTGATAACGCTGACTCACTACCGAGAGCGGTGCATGAGTATCTGAACGATAAAGCACTCGTTGTTCTTCATAAGGCATCAGGATATTTTGCCCTCGTTCATTCTTTGCCATATAACTGACATTGGATGATTCGATCCGCCAGTCCATACCCGCCTGCTGTGCCCAGATTTCTATCGGCTGATTTTGAGAGAGTTGATTGCCCAGACCATGCCACGGGGTTTGACCAACGAATGCCATAGTTTCTATTTGATGTGCCATTATTGATTTCCTTTAATTGATTTAATTAATTTGAATTTTGTGAAAAAGAGAGTTACTAAAAACCCGATTGCTTGCTTTCAAAGTGTTCCAGACACTGCTCACACTGATAATGCAACGTCACCATATTGTCTTGATGCTGCACATAGAGCAGAAACATGCCTCCAATGACCAAGCCCACAAAGCCACCCACCAAAGGATGAACAGGACTGCGTTTTGACAACTGTATACAAGCAGCTGCCAGAGACATGGGTGAGAACGAGGAAAGCTTGGCAAATACGCCTGAAGTGGGCTCAGTCTGGCGCAGTAATGTGATGTGTAATGAATGACAGTAAGGACACTGATGCATGGTCTTCCTCCTTAAATAAAAGGCATAAAAAAACCACAAGCAATTGCTTGTGGTTTGATTAGACTTATGTCGTTTTAGATGAATATCAAATTAGTGACTTACTTTTGGAGTGGCTAAACCTTTCTTGGTACAAGGTCGAATACTTTCGATATATTGCCCATCCCCTGTGTCTTTAAAGAAACCATGTTTCGATTTGATTTCTAAACATTGCCCTTTCTTAAAAGGTTTAACTTGGGGAACAACTTTGGCTGGTATGGCGTAGCTATTTAAAACGACTTCACCTTTAGTGGTTGGAAATACAACTGATTCTTCACCATAGTAGACATTGGCTTTTAAAGTAACCTGCTCAGTTTTAGCAAAGGCAATAGAACTGATTGAAAGGCTTAAGATTCCGCAAGTGATAAGTTTGATAAAATTCATAATATTTTCTCTGATGTAAATAAAAGTAATCATTCAATAAATGCTAAAAGGCTATTTAAGTTAGTGACCAAAACATGACTGGTATCCTTCATTCAGGACTTGATTGCTGTTCTTATCCCAGCTCACGACATACCAAGTACATTGATAACGGTCAGAGTCCCAAGCAGCACGGTAAGTCATGGTATTGCCTTGCTGGCTCCATCCTTCTACTCGTTTACTCACCTGATCTGGACTTGAACGGCCCCATACATTCATTAGATGCGACGCTAGCATTTGATCAATATTCGGGATGGTTGACTTTAAATCATTAGGAGCAGTTTTGATTGGTTTTAGCCCGTAACGAGAAGCATTGGAACTTAAAGTTTTTCCTTCATGGTACTCACCATCAACTTCTGAACTGAGCTTCCCAATACTCGCATCTTGTGCTTTTGCGTTATCAACGGCTGCTATTGCGCCTGCAACCACTTCGTCTTCCTCTTGTGAATCAGCAGATTCTGATTCTGGGTTTTCCACCATGCTTTCAATACCAGTAAAACCTGATTCAGCGGGTTCAGAAGCTGCTTGTGTTGCAGTAGCTTGTTTCTGTACTTTAGATTGTTCCAAAGCTAATTGTGCTAACTGAAGTTCAGTTTGTCGTTTTTGATGTTGATTAAATAAAATCCCACCGGCAATCAGTACAACCATCATGACTACAGTTAACAACCAATATAACGGTGGTATCTTTTTAGTTGAGTGGGTGTTGTTGTTTATCATATTCATATCATTACCTTGAAATAGAGGATATACGGCGCTTTAGGGCTGCCTTCATTGGGGTAATATGTAATTAAAAATTCTTTATTTTCAGTTATTTTCCAGATAGCTCTTTAATACTGCTCTCGCTTCATTCAGTTGCTGTGCCTGATTCTCAATCAACTGGCGAACAGAATCTGGGAGGTTCTGGTATTTATCCGGATGGAACTCAGCCATCTTTTTTCTATAAGCAGATTGGAGGATTTGCTCACTCAGTACTTTGGGCTGTAAATCAAGAAGTTTGCATGCTTGAAGCTGTTCACTGTTCAACGCTGGAGCATTAGCCCGCTTTTCATCAGCCAGACATTGATAAATAATTTTGACAAGGTCAGGAAATACGGCTTTAGAAACATTGGATACACGACACAAATGAGTCATGAAAAGATCTGCCTGATTCTGCTCAACTTTACCCAGTGCCATGGCATAAACCAGTTGTTCGATCATCTCCGTACGAAGTTTATAAGCCAGCACATCTTTCAGTTCTGCAAAGCGATGCAATAATTCTTCATAATCGAAGTTTGGTTGTTGATTCACTAGTTGTTCAACATACTGATGTACTGCTTGATTATTCAATTTGGAAAAATGACTGGATAGCGCTTCTTTCGACTGAGCATTCCATTGACCCACAGTAAATGTAATAAAATAAGCAAACAGATCAACAATCATCTTCAGTTCTGCATCAATCTGTGGTGGAGTCTGGTAGGTTTCTGTTTGTCCCTGACAAACTTCATTTAAGAATGAAGCCAATGTTCGTACTGTTCCCTTATCCAATTGGGTAAAAGTTAATGTTTCCATTCGATTCAGTACAATGCCATGATTAATGACTCCAATATCTGCCTCGACATGATGAATATTTTTAAAGAGATAAACTGCTTCATCTCCAAAGCTTTCTTTATAAAAGAGTCCAATCGCCGTTATACAAAGTCCAGCTTTAGCACTGCCAAATACCGTATCGTCAATCAGCATGAGGATTTCATCTGGATGAACACCTTGAGGGAAATAACTCATGGCCCCTTGCAGTTTTTTATAAGGAATAGCAGGTACAAAATAAATATTGTCACTCGCTCTTAACATCAACATCCAACGGCTTTTCTGAAGTGATTCTCTCGATATGATTGTCATGGCAAATTCCTAGATTTAGGCATTAAAACAACCAACGTAGAAAATCAGCAGGCCAAACAAGTGCTCGCCCCAAAGAATATGAACCAGAATAAATAGGGTACTGCCAAATCAAATATAGCCAATAACCAATCACAATGGTGAAATAAAGGCCAATCAATGGATGTTTCATTGTAAATTCCTCATTTTTTTAGGTAAGCCCATCCAACCCGCTGTTCTATGGCAGCAGGTGAGATCAAAAGACAAACTAAGATTTAATGTGAATAGGAGCTCTAAAGTTTATGTGCACATTGCTGACCAGACTTAAAGGACACTTCTTCGAAATCCTCTGGCATCCTGACTTGCATCATGCCAATCGCCTCCAGCTTCTCTTCGCCATAATGTTCTTCCATCTTGTCGTAGAAGCAGGAACAGAAACTGCGACTACCACCAGTATTCATGCATCCTTGCTTCATACCCTTTTCGAAATCGGAAGAACAACCAGTAATCATCAGAACACTGACACCCACCAAACCCATCAAAATTTTATTTTTCATCGTTATATCCAGTGACATCGTCATGGAGGTCAGGCTTTTTTAGGCAACACAAAGCCCTGCCACGGTATAGCTCACATGACATTTTTAAAGTTAAATTTTTAGACGAAAAGACCTAAAGCTTGAGAAACCAGAGGTTCATCAAACCCGATTAAAACTAGTCGGAAGGTGTAAAAAGAATATGCATAGCCAACTCCTTATATTTGGAGTTCTGCCAAAGCATCAATTTAGAATTATGGTGGCAGAACGAGAAAGGGTTGACAGACTGGTCTCAGAGGCCAGCACACTCGAAAGTGTCCCTCTCCCGTCCTACCGCTACGGGAGGGAACGAGAAGCTAGACATTAAAAGAAGATCTTTTAATATCTCTGAGAAATGGTCTGTCAAAACCAACTGGCAATGTAGGCCAGCACGCAAAGGATAATCTGCAAAATTTAAGGTGTCAATGATCTATCGACTAAGTCGTAAAGTGATTGTTATTGTTTTTCATTAGATTAGCCCATTAAACTAACCATTAAGTAAATTTAAGGATGATTCAGTGAAACGGTTAAAGTGTCTTGGTGGTCCCTTGTATGGACAGGAATATTCTCATGCACATAATGAGTTTATTTTTAAAGACAAACAGACAGGAAAACAGACGCGGTATCGTAAACAGACTTTAGACTTCACACCACCACAAGAGTTTTTTGTAGCAGAGTCAATTTCTAAAACTGTGGCCTATTATCTTGTATTACAATTAAAAAAATAGACTCTCAAATATCTTTATTTAAATTATTAATCTCAGCATAGCTGTTAGTAACTTTTCCATTCTTTTGTATATTCTACTCATAAAAACTAAATTAATTATTAACTAAAGAACGATGCTCATTGTCGCAACTCCTTAATTGCTTATTGTCCAAAATATAAATTTATAGCTAAAGTTAGAACCACGTTTACAAAGAGCACAGTAGCGATATGCCTCTACACGAACAAGCTTTATATAAAAATATCTGGATAAGAACTACCCCCAAAACTTAAGAGATTCAGAAAAATTAGCACTTGCTATATAAAGAATTTCTCAATTTCAAAATAAATTGATTTTTTGAAGATATAACTTCTCAATTATATATACTTTAATACAAAAATTGGTTACCTATAGCAATAACCCACAGAAAATATTAAAATTTCTTATCCAGGAGTGAACAATCAGCTTCACCATTAATAGGTACTTTATGGCTAGAGTAGTTTCTCAAAAAATGAAGATGTGTAAAGAATGTGGTTATAAAACTTTACATCAAAAAAACTCAAAACAGATGAGTTGGTTAATGCACTTATTCTTAACAATTTGTACATTCACTATTTTGATATGGATTTGGCTATTAATGTTACTTTGGCATACTTTTGCTAAATCTATGACAGCTCTAGCAAATAGATGGATCTGCTCAAAATGTGGACATTAAATTAACTTTATTAATTGGATATCGTCATGAAAATACTTATTGCCCTAATTTTAACTACTATTCCATTTGCAACCTATGCAATGTGCGAAAATGAACGCAACAATGGAACTACTATCTCAATTAATGAATGTTATAAAAAAGAAGTTCAAAAATCAGATAAAAAAATAATGCAGGTTTATACAAACTATAAAAATACTCTCAGCGCTAATGAACAAAAAAATTTATTAGAAGTCCAACGTTCTTGGATAAGTTATAAAATGAAACAATGTAATTTTGAAGTTGCTTCCTACGGAACTATCGCTGGACAATTACATGCTCAATGTATGATTAATATGAATAACAGAAGAATTAATGAACTCAAATATATGCAGGATTGTGGCTTAGAAAGTTCATCTAACTTCTGTATGAACTACAGACCTGCTTAAAAGTAAATTTATTAGGAAAAGTACTTCATGAATCGATTATTAACCTCAGCTATAACCTTAATTTTAATTTCTACTACTTCTATTGCCGCTACAGATAAACAGCCTCTTGAACAAATAAATTTCGTGAAAAAAGTATATATGATGGCTGTAAGTGATAAATATATGGGAGTAGATATTCTTAAGCAGAATAGTTCTTCTGAACTTAAACAATTGCTTTCTCGAAGAGATACGATTGCTCTTCGTCATAAAGGGGAAATGTGCGAGTGGGTCCGTAATGTGCTTATACCTGGCAATGATTATGATGTACGTGTAAACCAGATGAAATTCTCCATCCTTAACAACGGATTAGTTCGGGCTCAAGGAAAGAACTTTGGTGAAAGCTTTCAAGTAGATTTTAAAGTTCAGTGTGATGGGAAAAATTGTCAAATTGATGACATTTACATTCCTGATAGCTATAAAAAAGAAGTAATGGCGATTGTCAAAAATAATCAGTGTTAATAGATATTATTCAGAAGTAAAAGCTACGCTAAGTAGCTTTTACTTCATTTAGAATGCAACCCAGCAATCGTCAAATTATCTAAAATAAGCTCGCTACGTTCTAAGTCAAATGGAACTACCCAAATTTTTGGTTGCAGTCCAGTCTTCAATAAGTAATGAAGTTTAAACTCAAAAGGTTCCAGTGCTATCTGGAAATTTTTATGTTTTGGATAAATTAATACGATATCTGATGTGTGGCCCTGATACATATGATTGTAGGCAAACATCTGATACATATCACTTTGTTTTACTCCAAACTTTTCCTCAATATTATTGCTATTAATCAGCTTCCATTTAGTATCAAGTATCAAATATTTTTTAGACTTTGATTGTTCACAATAATATTGGATAGCTAAATCTGGTATTAAATTGAATATATCTTTTGAACAATATTGAGCTAAATATTTGCTAGATTTCTGAGTCTCAAGCTTTGCCCCTTTTACAAGTTGCTTTGATAATTGTATTTCTACATATTTTTCAAATAACTTTTCCATAGGAAATAGAATACTTCTTGCCTGATTAATACCTTTTACAGCGAATGGAATTTCATTGCCTAAAATCAATTCACACCAATACTTTATATTGGAATAATGTGACATTAGACGATCATTTTTCCATTTTTTAAAATCTTCCCTGTAATTCGTAGATTGAGGCACTTCTGAGAACAGTAAGTGAAACTCATGTGATGTTCGCCACAAATCAGCAGTCTTAGCTCTCTTACAGACCACATCAATACATGACCGAATCAACCGATTCTCTGCCCGATTTGACGTAAAAATATCATGTTTTATACTTAATTGATGTTGCCTTGTTAAAGGTTTTCGCATTTGTTGTGCTGTATCTAACTGTCCTCGTAAGAAGTTTTCTTCAGCCTCTACTCGCTGATAATCAAATCGCACCCCTGTACGATAAAGTTTCTGCAAAGCATCTAAAAATTGTGCGTAGAACCAGTCTGTTAGAGGTACTTTAAATTTTTCGATCGAGGCAAGACCTGTATCACGCTGTGGCAACTGTAAAACCTGTTTCAAGATTTTAATCAAGATAGCCCTAGCATCACCATTATCCTCTACTGAATCAGCATGTTTTGGTAAGATCTCAATTTCAGTGCCGCATGGGGTTTCAATAACTCCAACAAAATTCTGTACTTGTATTTCTGTTGCCGTTCTACCTAACTTCAGAATTCGCTGCCCATTTCTGAGCAACTCCTGATTCAGTTGAAATAAGTAATCAAATCCACTCTGTGAAATTTCCGCAAAATCCAACTTTCGATTCTGCAGAGGAGGATTCTGTGAAACTCTTAAATATGCGTATTCACGGATAGTGATATTCGACATAATCAATATCCACTTAACTCATTTCCAACGTCAGATGTCTCATCATAAATTGCAATATATTTCTTCACATCACCAAATGCTTCAGTATTAATTTCCCAAATACTGCGATTAATCAAACTTTGATCTTTAAATAATTTATTTTTTGAAATTGGGTCATACTTTTTGTGAAGCATTCCATTTCCATTTAAAACTGCATCGATCTTTTCCCAATCATCAAAGAAATATTCCTGTAATTGTGGGATGATTTTTTGCTGGAAAATTTTAGCTAATTTTTCGATTTTTGGTTCTACTATTAAAGGTATGAGATTAGCATGTCCGATACAGTGATCTCTATCTAATAGTATTTCGATACGTTGATTCATTACAGTTAATAATTTCACAATATTAAGACCATCGATCTCTAAGTCTTCTCCTTCATCATCTTTTAAGAGCTCAGGCCTTGGCGGCATTTCAATAAACTCGAAACGTCGGCGCAGCGCAACATCCAACCCAGTCAAGGAACGGTCTGAACTATTCATTGTTCCGATAATATAAAGATTGCTTGGAATACTAAATTCTTCTTTTGAGTAAGGTAAAACTGTACTCAACTCTTCATCATTGCCTTGACGTTTAGAATCCTCAATTAGAGTAATCAATTCCCCAAAAATACGAGATATATTCCCCCTATTAATTTCATCAATGATAAGAACAAAACGTTCATTACTTTCTTTACTTGCAATAGTTTTATAATCAACTTCGGTACGTAAAGATTTAGCGATTGCCCATTCATAACTTCGTTGATCAATTATTTCGTCAGACTGTTTTAATAAATAGTTAGTAATATAGCTTTTTGCCAATATTACCTCTGTATCTTTAGAGGTAGTCGCAATTAAGGTACCACTTGAATTACTTTTAACTTTAAATTCAGCTCCCTTTTTTGTATAAAAAATAATTTCCTCATTTTTTGCCTTTTCAGTTAATTCTGAAATAGCACTTTTTATACTTTCATCAGTCGCTTTTTTATTAATAGTCGCTTTTTCACACAGCTCTTTAAAAATACCTGACTTTATACTATAGCTAAGACCACCATTGCTTACTTCTGCACGAATCCCTTCAATAAAATCTTCATAGCTAAAGCTTTGATGGAAGGTAACAAACTTAATGTTGCCATTCTCCTTATATTTATCGAACCTATTTTTCAATTCTATACGATCTACTTTTTCCAACTCTTCTAATGTTTCATTATCTAGAATACTAAGTGCATGATTAATTGTATGATATGTTTTCCCTGTCCCTGCTGCACCAAATAAAATACGATTTAATGGCTGAACTATCTTTTGCATTTTTTTCTCATCATATCTATTGATCTCTGTTACTACCTCATCGGCTTCGACTTTATTTAGTATTGAAATTTTCTGCTTTGAAAGCTCGACTTTTTTTACATATATTTCCCATATAAATATATTTATCCAATACTTATCAATCTCAACTATACCTTTAAGATCACTTAGTATTTCACGAAATTTACTTACTAAGAAAATATTCTGGGCATACCAATTTTTATCTTTTACCTCTTGAGGAATATCAAGAATTTTCTCTTTATCAAGATATTTAAATAATTGATGAAATTTACTTTCATCTACAACAGTGGACAAATCTAGATTACAGGCTGCGACCGCTCTATTAAAAATTAAAGGAAAATTATTGCTACCCACTAAAGTTAATATACGCTTACTAACTCTTCTAAAATTAATATAATTTTCATAGGTTGGTTCTTTGATTACATTTTCTAAAATCTCAAGAAATTCCTTATTATTTATTAATTCGTTATAAGCTACATCACTAATATTAGACTGTCCTCTTGAAGCTATTCCATTTTTTTGAATTTTTAATAAAGATAATAAGAACTTCTCATCACTTTGAGGATTTAATTTATAGCCTTTAGTCATCTTTTCTCTCATTTCTTCAACTTCGGAAACTCGAGATTTGTAACTCTTATACCATCCTTCTAATTGATCAATATTTATCAATTCTTTATATAATTCCTTTAATAACTCAACGTTCACACTATTTCTCGTACTTTAAATTGATAGACTATAAATAATCATAAATGAGCGGTTAGACAGGATATGTCCCTCTAAGAACTCACCTGATTCAAATTTTCTAAAAGTAAGCTAGAAACTTATCTCTAGATATGACTTTAGATCGTTCTCTACACTCTGTTGGAGCTCTACAGGGGAAATTACCTTAACATGAGGTATCCAGAATCTAATTAAGGATTTAATCTGATCTTGATGCGCAATACGACTTGAAATAATCAAACTTCCATCATCGTTTTTTTTCATAATTTGTTGCTCAGGAAAAAGTTTTCTTTGTTCGAAATGCTCTGCCGCCAGATGGTGAACGGACAATACTATTTCTTTTTTTCCTTACCAAACCAAATACTCTCTTCATTTTTTAATTGTTTTAGTATTTCTATATCCGGTTCAAACTGACCTAAATAATGTTGTATTTGGCAATCTTTACCAATTCTACTCAAACGATATGCTCGTAGTTGCAACTGATCATTTCTTACTGCTGCTAAGTACCAACTACCGTGATGATGTATAAGCTTATACGGCTGTACCGTACGTAACTTACTGTTGTATTGATAAGTTATCTGTTTTCTATCTTGTATTGCTTCGCGGATTAATTTAAATAGATCTGAAAAATGAGTTGTATTTTCAAAAAAATAACCTTTTGCCGCATAGACTTCAGATGAACGACTATCGAGTAACTCTCTGAGAAATGATAGATCCAAATTAGGATATAAACCTGTAACTCCAGAAAGCTGAGCAAAATTTTGGATATCCTGAGGGCTGATTTTACCAACATAGTTTGTTCCTAAATGAAACTTCTTTGTTTTTTCATCTATAACTAAAGGTAAACCTGCGATTGATAGCCTTTCTATATCTCGTTGTATAGTTTTTTTAGTTACTCCAAAATCTAAAGTCAATTCATTAGGATCTAAATACTCGCCTCTATTTAAACGGGTTATAATATTTGCAAGTCGTTCTGCTAAACGTTCATGAGCTTTTAAACTTTTCACCATGACTTTTAACCCAATAATCTCTACGTTCAATAAATAAGTTGTATTATAGAAGAAAAAATATTAACACCCGTAACACTTTATAAATTATATATTTTTTATAAAATATTAGCTTATTAATTTCCCCCCAAATATAATGAAAAATAAATTTAAATTTACATAAACCCAGAGGCTGCATATAGCAGTCTCTTGAGAAATTGAAAATGTGTTAAGAACAAGCTCCTGCCTGTTGAGCCCCATATGTTGCTTGTTCAACAGTATATTTACTACCGTGTTTTGATGAAAGCTGATCAATAAGCCCCTTACAAGAGAAACCTTGAAAATCAAGATAGTCTTTTGCTGATCCTACAGCTTGTTGATTCCAATCTATATTTAAACTATCTACAGCTATTGTTGCATCATTAACATTATAATTGTCACCATGTCTTGAAGATAGCTGATCAATCAAACCTTTACGTGAAAAAAAAGTGTAATCTAAATATGCTTTTGCCGAACGTATAGCATTAAGTTGTGGTGCCGTAAATATTGAAGTCTCCTGAGCAAGCACTTCAGAAGCATTTGCAGTTATAGTTTCTTTCTCTACTTCTTCTTTTGCAATAGCTTCATTGGCAGCTTCAATAGCCATTTGACGTACTTCTTCGTCTGTTGCAGCAGTTTTAATATTTGAAGTTGTAGTAACGGTAGTATTTTGATTAACACCTCTTACAAAAATTGCAACAAGAATAAGAACAATGACTGCAAGCCCAACCCACATAAAAAACGTCTTCACTTCCTCTTTCCTTTTGTTTAAAACATCATCATAAAAGTAATATTTTGGTATTTTAAATGTAACAAGTATATATTTAATACAATAAAACTAATAAATTCAAGATTAAAGAAAAAACTATTAATTTTATTTATTCAAAATGAATTCCTACTATTTTGCCAATTATGTAATCCCGAAAAGCAATTAGATTAATTAAAAAACTTTACCAAGAAATTTATCTTTAACCAGATGACTTCATTTTCTATATTCCGTGTGATGGTATGATATCTGATATCTCTTTAACCATTGTAATTAAAGGGATGTATGACAAAAAATTAAAATAAAAATGGAATTGTTTATATTGATCTTAAACAAAATCGAGTAATCACAACACATGTTTTCCGTTCAACTTTCCGTGACTGGTCAGCCGATAAAATGGATTATCTTCGTGAAGTATGTGAACAGGTATTAGCACACAAGCTACCAGATGAAGTGGAAGCGGCTTATTTGCGTGGAGCTTATCCTGAAAAACGTAAGAGATTAATGGAGGACTGGGCTAATTTCTGTAATACATAGCAGATTAATTACTATAATTCAGACTTCTGCCTAATAAGGCAGGAGTCTACTTGGATTTATTGCAATGACCGTTTAAAAGATCATTTACAAAGGTAGAACTAATACGCCATATAATTATCAATCAATCCTTAGAAATAAATTTTATAAAAACTATCAAATTGCAATAAAACATACACATTAAATTTAATAAAGAGCCCACTTTAACATGGGCTGTTATAACCTCTGTTCTTTGCGCTGACCAAGAAGGTTAATATTAATAAAAAAATCCAACTACAGCATCAAACTAGCCCTCCCTCCAAAGAAAGTTAAAAATCTATTATCTTTCCCTTAAAGCTTCTTTTGCTTTATTAAAAGGTTTAATTAAATAATCTAATATAGTTTTTTCCCCTGTTTTAATATCTACAGTAGCTACCATACCTGGTGTAATATTATAATATTTTCCATTTTTATTAGTTAATTTATCAGAATCTGTACGGATATAAACTCTATAGTAAAATTGATCTTGTTTAACTTCATCACGTAATGTATCTGGAGAAATAACTGTAACTTTTCCCTTTAAACCACCATAAATAGAATAGTCATAGGCAGTAATTTTAACCAAAGCTTCTTGACCCGGTCTAATAAAGGCAATGTCTCTTGGGGATATACGTGCTTCAACTAGAAGCTTTTCATCCAAGGGGACTATTGTCATTAATTTCCCATTTTGAGAAATAACACCTCCAATAGTCATAACATCAATTTCTTTAACGATTCCACGAACTGGCGACTTAAAAATAGCTCGTTTAAGTGTGTCAGATTTACCTTTTACGACTTGGGATTGGGTTTCAATATCAGTATTTGCTTTTGCTAACTCCTCACGAGATTTAACCAAATATTGATTTCGAACATCATTCATTTGATTTACCAAATCTGTTGCTTGTCGTTTCAAACGTAATACCTCAACATCACTAGCGGCACCTTTAGCAACAAGTGGCTCCGTCATTGCCAACTCTTGTTGTACTAAAACTAAAGCTTTTTTTAAACCTTCTAAGGACACTTCCAAATTTGAACGTCGAGACCGGTAAAGAGCTGTTTCTTCATTCACAAGAGCTTGTTCTTCTAATACCTCTTTTGGAAATATTAAAGCTGTTCCATTTACTTCAGCGCTTAAACGAGCAGCCGTTGCCTTAGCAGAAAGCAGCAATGATTTTGTCTCACCCACATTTGATGCAAATCGAGTTGGATCAAGTTGTGCAAGGATTTGCCCCTTTTCAACAATTTCACCTTCTTTTACATTGAGTCTAGTTAAAATCCCACCTTCTAAGGATTGAATAGTTTGTTCTTTTGATGAAGGGATAATTTTTCCAGTTCCTGTTGAAACTTCTTCTAATTTAAATACCCAAGCCCAAATTAGTAAGACAAGAAGCCCCAAACAGATAATCCATAAAAATATGCTAACTTTTGGTAAAGGTTGCCCAAATTTTTTATTTTTGTTTAAACTGGTCCAATTCAACTGATCATAATTCATCATTCAGCTCCTATTTGTTGCTTAGGCTGTGATATTTTCAAAACCTGCTCCTTAGGACCATCCATTACAATTTTTCCATTGTTAACAACAATTACACGATCAACTAACTCTAATATTGCTCGTCGATGAGTTGCAACAATTAAGGTTTTATTACCTAACCGGCTCTGAAGTTGTTCAATAAATTTTTTTTCAGAAACATCATCAAAAGCTGCTGTGGGTTCATCTAGTAATAAAACATTAGGTTTTCTGATTAATAAACGAGCCACTAATAAGGCTTGTTTTTGTCCTCCAGAAAGACCTGCTCCACCTTCTAAAATTTGATAATCCAAACCTTCTTTTTTTTCTTGTAAAAACTCTAAAGCGCCTGAGAGATCCAATGCTTTTAAAACATCTGAATCAGTAGCTAATGGTGCTCCTAATTTTAAATTCTCTCGAATTGATCCAAAAAAAAGATGTGCATTTTGGTTTAAGAGCCCTATATCTCGACGAATATCCAATGGGTCAATTAATCCTAAAGCAATATCATCCAATTTAATTTGACCTTTTATAGGTTCTTGCATACCCGCCAATAATTGCAGCAGACTAGATTTACCGGCCCCATTACGTCCTAAAATCGCGATTCTCTCTCCAGCTTTAATATTAAGCTTCGGAATTAGCAATATGGGTTTACCTTCAGTTTCGTTATATCTAAATTCAACCTGATTTAACTCATAATTTCCGGACAATACAGGTCTATGAATGAGATGTGCATGAGGAGGTTGATCAACTGGTTTTTTCATAAGTTCATCTAAACCTGTTTTAGCAACTTTAGCTTGCTGTAACCGCCCTAATACTCCTGAAATTTGTGCAATAGGCCCCAACATTCTTGATGAAAGAATTGAACAAGCCACTAAAGCACCAGTTGTCATTTCTCCTTTCATAACTGCAAAACAACCAACTAGGACCACAATAGCAAAAGCCAAACCTTGTATTTTTTGAGTCCACGCCATCATTACACCAACTAATTTACGTTGACGCATTGAAATATCAGCTGATACTTCATTCATATGATTCCATTGATTTTGGAAACGCGATTCAGCCCTTAACAATTTGATATCTTCAATTCCCTGAACAGATTCAACCAACATCGCATTACGAATCGCACTTTCTCGCATTCCTTCAGAAGCTAATTTCGCCAATGGTTTTTGAATTAAAATACCTGGAATAATCATAAGTGGCACTACGACTATCATTACCCAAAACAAGTTCCCGCCAATCAACCAAAAAATGATAAGAAATAAGAAGAAAAATGGTAAATCAGCAATCGCGGATATTGTTGTTGATGTTACTAAATCTCTAACACCTTCCAGTTCTCTAATTTGGGAAATGAAAGTCCCTGTTGATTTAGAGCGCTCTTTATTTTTAATTCTTAAAGCATGACCAAATACTAAATCTGAAATACTTAAATCAGCACGCTTACCTAAAATATCAGATAAGAAAACACGAGCTACACGCAAACAAAATTCAAATATAGCTGCTATCAATACTCCTCCTGCTAACACCCATAGGGTTGGTACAGACTGAGCGGGAATAACTCGGTCATAAACATTCATAGAAAAAACTATGGTTGCTAATGCCAATATATTTGCAACTAATGAAGCAAACATAATATCTATATATCGCTTCCAGTCACGTAAAATGATTTCCCAGAACCAACTAGCTTCATATGGTTTTACATATTCATCGATACGAGCATCTGGCACAGATTTTTCGGGACGTAAAATATAAATATTAATTACATGCGATTTAAGAATATCGAATGTAAATATTTGTGCTAAACCTTGATCTCCACTTAATTGAACACTTAAATTTTGATTAGCATCAATTTTATCTATTACACCTACTTGATCATCTTTCATCTCAATAATAACAGGCAAATGCCAAGGACTAATTTCGTCTAAGTTTAACTGGGCTTTACGATAATTCATTCCAATTTGGCGTGTAGCCAATGTTAAAACATCCTCTATTGTTTGCTCTTTACTCCAATCAAATTCAAGTCTCAGCTTCTCTTCAGATGGATCAATAAGATAATGCTTAGCAACAACTAAAATGGCTTGAAGCCATGGCTGATAATTAATTACATTGCTCATGGCTGAATTTGGAATCCTTGAATAGAAGTATTATTTAAATGATATAAATCTCGAGAACGGCCAGTTATTTTGATAAATTGTACTAAGTTCGAATAAATATCATACCTAGCAGTCTCTATTTCTTGAGCAGCGCTATGAATGGCTTGTTCAGCATTTAAAAGATCAACAACCGATCGTGTACCTAACTTATATTGTTCTTTATATAGCTCTTTTGTACGAATCGTAGACTTTTGGCGTTCTCTAAGAACTTGGATTTGTTTCTGTTTATTTTCTATTTCTTGACGAATAAGCTGTACTTGATCTGATACATCTAAATATACGGAGTCTAACTCTGCCTTTGCTGCTTCTTCCGCATAACTTGCTGCACGTTCCTTAGAACGGATTGCCCCACCTTGAAAAAAATCACTTGTTGTTTCGAGCATTATTGAATTGTAAAAACCATCATCTTTATTATTATTCGGATTTTTACCATTTAATGCCTGACTTAAATTTCCTTTAATACTTACAGTTGGATAATTACTTAATTTCGTTTGTTCCTTTTGATATTTAGCAACTTGTATTGCAGCTTGAGCAGCCATCATTTGTGGAATTAATGTAAATTGGGTTTCTTCATAAAGGCCTGCATTTTTAACTATATATTCGGGAATATTTATTTCTAGATTTGAAACATTATATCCCAGTAAATTACGTAATTTTTGTTGATACTGTTTAAGTTGAGTTTCTTGAACAATTTTATTTGATTGAGCAGCTTCTAAGTTCGACTGTGCTTGTACTGGATCAGCTTGACTACTAATACCTGCATCTGCACGTAAATTTGAAATTTCAGCAATATGCGCTATGCCATTAATCTGTTGATCGGCTATACGTAAAATTTCTTGATAGCGTTTAATATTAACAATAGCATTTGCTGTTTGATAAGCAATATCATCAATATTTGCCAAAGTATTTGCTTGCTCTTGAAATAATTTAGCTTTTTCAATATCAACAGAGCTTTTAACTTTTCCAAAGTCATATAACATTTGAGATGCTGTAATTGTAAAAAGTTGTCTTCCACGTTCTCCTGAGGTTAAATCAGCTGTAGTCATTCCACCTGATATTTGAGGATAGTATGCAGCTTTAGCCACATCAATACTCGCGCTTTGTCCAGCAATAGTTGCAATACTCTGAGTAATTTCTGGACGACGTTGTAAAGCTTGATGTATGGCCTCAGTAAAATCTAGAGGTCGCTGTTCCCATCTTAAATTTTTATTTGGAGTTTGTATCTTTGAATTCTTCTCTTGTATTTTTGAAGAAGTCACTAAAGGTAGAGTCTCATAATTTAAGCGCTCGTCTAAGCTAAAATTACTCAACTTTTGAATACTTACTTTTTGAAAATCATCTTCTGTTTCTTTTCCTAAATATTGGCTCAAGTGATTTTTTGCAGTATTTAAATAACTCTTAAATGTATCTGCTTGAACTTGCGATATAAATAAAAAGAAAGGAGAAAATAAAATCCATCCTAATCTTGATGTAATGAGAGGCATTTTAAAATATCTGAATTAAATCGATCAGTTATTAATCATCAAATTAAAAGCTATTTAAATGAATCAACATTTCTTTTAACCGACCTGAAGTAGATAAAAAACGGTTATAGATCTATGATCTATAACCGTTTAATGTAATCAACCAATAATAATCTGATTATTATTGAGTAAATCCTGCAAACTTAAACCAGCTTGATTTTCAATAATTAATAAATCAGACGCAGTATAAGTCCCAGAACCACCATCACGATCCACCTGAATTACAGCATTACCATTACCATCATCAACAACAGTAATATAATCACCTAAATTACTCTGATCTGCTAATAAGCCTTCGAAGAAATCTTCTCCAAATTCAATTTTGTCATTAGTTTCGTAATCTATCCAAGTATCAGTACCATTACCTCCAGTAGCATCTGTTGCATTTAACACATCATAGACAATGGTATCATCACCTCGACCAGTCGAAATAATGTCATTTCCTGAACCACCATAAATAATGTCATTACCTGCACCAGCAATGATAATGTCATTTCCAGCTCCACCGTAAATCGTGTCATTCCCTCCTTTAGTCGCAGGATCAGCAGCATCAGCGGCAACAAAATCGCGGAAATTCTCTTTTATATAGTCATAGATATCTTGCTGGCTTGGTTCAGCACCATTAGTAACTTCAGCTTTTAAATATGCGATTAATTTTGAATAACCTGAATATTTAGGATACTGAAGAGGATCATATCCTGTCCATGTTAAATGATCCGTATTTATAGCATCACCGAACAGAACATCATCTCCAGCACCTCCTTTAACTGTATCGCCTCCAACATCAGCAGGTATAAAGTTTTCGGAGCCACCTATTAAGTAAGCTATCAGCTTATCAGCATCAGCAATAGCTTTAGCTTCACCATGATTAGTACCACTCCAATCACCAGGAAGTTTATTTCCATTGACATCAGTATTGTCATAACGAGAGACTGTAGTATCACTAATTGAACTACTCACACCTACTGCAAAAACTTTACTCTGCTCAGCTAATGGGGCAAATGCATTGTCCAAAGTTGATTGAGAACTGTTTGGTTCTCCATCTGTAAGATAATAAGTCTGATTTTCAAAATCAGCAGTAGAGATATCGTCAAACCAATCTACAGCCTTATTAAATCCTCCTTCTGGATAGGTACCACCACCTGCTTGCAGACTATCAAGATAAGTGAATATTTCATTTATATTATCACTACTTACATTTAAGAAAACTTGGTTATAACCATTTCCAACGCTACCATTTGCTGAGAATGAAGCTATTTGTAAATTAATCACGCCATCATGATCAGTCATTTGCTGAATAAAGGCTTTAAGGCCCTTAATAGCAATAGCAAGTCGCGACTCGCCAGCAGGTGGATTACCCGTACCATTCATTGCATATAACATACTGCCTGATAAATCTAAAACGATAGAAATATTATAGTCTTGACCAGCAACGAAATTAGTTTTTAATCCGCCAATATCACCCGCTAATAAATCATCTCCAGATGTACCTGTTACAGAATCTCCACCATTGGTTACTCCAGTAGATGAATCACCTTTAACAACTGGCTCAACTATTTCAGAATCTTGAGCATTAAGCACATGACCATTACGATCATTAGTTTCCGCAACTACAGAAATTTGTGATCCGTCTGATGCAGGTATAATTCCATCTGTAGGCGTCAAATCATATTGATAATGACCATCTGCGTCTGTTTGGACAGGTCGTTGAATATGGACAGCTTCACCATTTTCATTATAGCCAGCAATAGTTAATACTACTTCTGTATTTGGTGCTACATCCGTTGTTGTTCCTGAAATATATCCATTAGGGTCGATATCAACTGTGATCGCACCTGGTACAAGGTCAAGACCTGGATCTGCTGGTGTATTCGGATCGTTGTCATTGTCACCTTG
>NZ_JAHPRP010000003.1:0-256894 GCF_025513915.1 Acinetobacter sp. WU_MDCI_Abxb74 | reverse complement strand
ATCGTTACCGGACTACCTACAGGAACATCTGTGGTGGTACCTGTTAACTTATTCGTCGCAGGGTCGATATCAACTGTGATCGCACCTGGTACAAGGTCAAGACCTGGATCTGCTGGTGTATTCGGATCGTTGTCATTGTCACCTTGCGGTGCCAATGTATCGGTCGCACTTACATCTTTGCCATTCAGTCCCTTCGTAACTGCCTGTACATCAACCGATGAACCATCTGCAATACCATCACCTGCTACTAGCTGGTAATTATATTTGCCATCAACATCTGTTTGAACAGTACGGGTAATCTCTACATCTGCACCTGTTGCATCTTTACCTTTAATAGTTAATACAACGTTACTGTTCGGTGCCACATCAGTTGTAGTACCACTGATCAGACCAGTACCTGCATCTGCAATATCAACAATAATGCTACCGTCTGCAACGCCTGCACTATTGTCAGTGTCAGTCACAGGTTTACCATTGTTATCAGTCGCTTTCGCTTCTGCTTCAATCGGTGCATTCGGGTTAATTGTGGCAGGAAGATCAGCAGTATAAGTACCGTCCGGTTGAACAGTCGCCTGAACTTCTTCTGTTACAGGATTACCTTGTGGATCTGTACCTGTCACTGTAATCGTTACCGGACTACCTACAGGAACATCTGTGGTGGTACCTGTTAACTTATTCGTCGCAGGGTCGATATCAACTGTAATTGATCCGTCAACTCGGTCTAAACCGCCTTGATCTGATGTAGATGGGTCATTGTCATGATCAGTCTTCACAAGACTGTCTTCAGCTTTTACAATATTACCATTTTGATCTACAACCTCAGACTCTACTTTCAAATCCCCATCAGCAAAGTCATTTGGTACTTCTACTGTATAGCTACCATCAGGATTAACTGTAGTTTCAATTTCCCGGCTAATTAAATTGCCATCTTTATCTTTACCCGTAATGGTAACATTCACTTTACTGCCATCAGGAATATTTTCAGTGTTACCCGTTATAAGCCCATCACTTGAAACTTGGATACTATTCGCACCATTAGGTATACTTGGGGAATCATCATCATTATGGGTTGCAGCAATTATCCCCCCAACAGCACCCAGGCCCGCTAACCAAGGTAAAAGGCTAACAAGTTGACTCCCTGCTTCTGGTAGTAATACTTCTAACCCAGGAATACCTTTAAAGTCAGAAACCCCATCGAACCAATAAAGAACACATCCATCTTCTTCAAATACTAAATCAGAAATTACTTCATCATAAGCAGTAAAGAAATTTTCAATAACTATTACTTCTCCATTTTTCAATTTAAGCAATAAGTTATTACCGTCACGGATAAATTCTTCAACATCATCACGATGCATTTTCGTATGAACGATTGATGCTTCTGTTAAAATAATCTGATTCGAATTAACTATTGATTTCTCTAAAGAATCTTTTTCTATTACAATAAAATTAGTCATATTTCACCTAAAATTCTTATTCCATAAATTGGTAATTACTTAGAAATCCCAGTAATTTCGACAGTTACACGACGATCTAGTTGTAAGCAGGCTTTTAAGGCTTCTTGTGATTTAGGGCTAGGACATCCATCAGTTACAGGTTGAGTTTCTCCCATGCTTGTTGTACTGATAACGCTATCAGATACCCCATTTTGGATTAGAAGATTACGCACAGTGTCTGCACGGCTTTGCCCTAGCTTTTGGTTATAATTGTCATTGCCCAATCGGTCTGTATGGCCAATCAATTTAATTGCACTTACAGAAACATATCCCTGCGAAATTTTAGAAGCTAAATCCATTACTTCTTGGCGCCCTTTCGGCAGCAAGTCATTAAGTGTAGAACCATCAAATTTAAATAAAGTATCTGCTGATAATTGGATTACTGAAGTGTGTTCAACAATTGGCGTTTCTTCTTTTTTTGAACAAACAAGTTCTTTTCCATTATTTAAAATATAAGGTTTGCCATTCTTATCTACGGAAAGGGTCAAATTATTGTCGGATAATTGATTCGTTTGAAGGTCTACATCACATGATTGGCACTCTTGAGAAGTACAATTTTTAACTTTGAAATTGTAAATTTCAGGCTTCAAACGGTACTGAGCTGCATTATTAATATAGAAGCTACCCGATTGAATGTTGTCTATATAGAAATTAATAGGACAGTTTTGCTTTTCTGGAGCGTCTTCTGCACATAATTTATCATCTCGTTTTACGTTTATTATTTGAGCCTTATCGTTGCTCCCTTCTTGAAACCGTAGACCTGTAGGCTGGGAATAATTGTTTGCTGCACAGGCAGACAGTCCAATTGACACAGCTATTACTAACAATCGCAATTTATACATATAGCATTCCCTAAACGTTAAAAGTAAAAACCATTGTTATCTCTATATTTGTGAAGCAGTTCTCATATGTGTTAGGTGAAGTTATCAAATTCACATCATGATTTATGTGCATTTTACACATTTTTATTTAATTTCAAACTATGCTTTTCATATTAAAAATAAAAATAGTTGCCAAAAAATTCTTTTCCAAATTTAAATAATTAATATTTAATAATTTTTTTTAATTTATTTTTTAATAAAAAATTGTTATTTGTTATCTATAAATATTTATGTGCATTTTTAACATAAAAATTTATGACTGCGTGACTTTAAGCTCAGTACAGTCTTATGCTGATAAAGAAAATAATTTCAATAAGAGATAAAAAAAGCCATACTTAAGTAGATGGCTTAGATGAGGAGCAGTTTGAAAGAAAAAAATTAAGCTAAATTTAGTCTACTTTAAATTTAAACTTATAAATCAAACCCACCGAAGATTGGGGGTTCTTCTGTCGTACTATCATCATTATTTGAGTTTTCTTCCGACGAGTTAGAACCATTTTCTTGTTCAGATGTTTGTGGAGGAGTTCCATCTTTACTTGATGGATAATCATCCATTAATAATATTGTACTTAGCGCAGCACAATGGGTTCTTAAACTCTCATTATCGTCATCATACATTGTTGGATATAATTGTTTAGAATATTGTGAAGTATAACTTGCAGTCCAATTCTGCAAGATATTAGGTAAATTAAAAGTATAGTAATATGTTTTTTCTTCATTCGGTTGATAAGTATTAACAGTTTCATCATTTAAACAATAATTCGTTTCTGATTTTTTTTCTGTTTTAGAACCTGTTAATTGAATAGCCGCTTTACAACTGTTGATGTATTCATACATCGGCTCTGAAGTCGTATTTTTTACAATGACTTGTAATTTATATCTTACCTTCAATCCACTATTTATTCCTAAAAGATCCATTCTATCTCCCATTTTCATAGGGATAAATGGAGCATAGTGTCTAACAAATTGAATTGTTCGCTCTACACCACCGCAATATTGTGTTATAGGATTTGGATAAGCAACAGCATATTCACCATCATCTTCCATTTGATTGGAACCTGGATTTGGTCGAGGATTGGTAACAGGGTTTTCGGTACCAACCGTCATTTCACCCGTGCCAGTCCCCCCTAAAGTCACTCCAACATTAAACCCGCCGTCCTCTCCTGTACAACCAGAGAGTATAAACAAACCTACAGATACTAATGGCAATGTAAGACATGAATGAGGCATATGAGTTATCTCAATAAACATTGTAAGAACTAAAAACAGAAGATTCCTTTACGTCCTGTTTTTATCATAAAACATTGTATAACAAACTGAAATAGTTGGTATTATTAGATCACTCTAAAGTTAAAATTTTATACAATTCCAGAAGCTAATAAGAATTTAGGCATACAGAAATAAGTGTGCTTTTTTAGAATCGAACTATCTCCAGAAATCATGCCTTATTAAAAATTTAACAAAAAATATACCATTTAACAAACATAAAATGTGCAATTAAATCATTTTTTATCAAAAAAAATTAATATAAAAACAAATAAAATTTATAAAAATAAAAAATATGTGCAACATGTACATATTTTTCAAATAATGGTACATTCCCTTGGTCATTCTAGGTAAAAGAGATAAGACTGTAACATTTAAATAGAAAAAATTACGTTAGCTCAAACAGTAGTTTTTTATTAAACATTTGATAGAGGGAGATAAGTTAAATTCTATGCGTGCGTATTCTTTAGAATTTCGTCAGAATGTGATGGCTGTTTATAAACAAACGTATCATAAGACAAAAGTCTGTAAACAGTTTCAAATTGCCAGATCAACACTGGATGAATGGATTACTCTCGAGGAAAAAACACAAAACTTAAATCCCTTACCAGTGACTAGAACTGGCAGACCCTTTTCTATTACTGACTTAAAAAGCTTTGAAGATTTTGTAAAATCCACACCCTTCTCTAAGATCAGAGAATTAATAGAACCATTTGAACAAAGGTTTGGTTATAAAGTCTCATATTCTATTCTTTGGAGAGGCTTAAAAAAAATTGGATGGAAAAATAAACACCCCAAAAAAAAATAAATCTATTATTTATCATACTGATAAATACCTAAACGAAAGCGTTTATTTGCATCAGGCGTCCCCTCATCATCTTTACAATACTCTATTGCTGAAGAAAGAATGGCTTTAGACATCAAATTCCACATATCCACGCTTAATCTTTTAAGTTTTTCAACTGATTCAGGACTTAACTCATCTGCAAAAATAGCTTGTTCTAAAAGATTAGTTTTTTGTGTTAGATTACTAATTCCTGCTGCAAGATGATCTGATATATTTTGAGTAAACAATTGTTTACTCTCATCTTTCTTAGGATCTGGTGTAAAACTGGAATTTTGCAAGATAATTTGATCATTTTCTTCTATAACTAAACCCAATCGTTTAAGTTCTAATAATATTGATTTAGGATGTTTCTCAGAAGATATCTGCTTAACCAAGCTCTCAAAACTTGGTTCCTTACCATTAAATGGAATTTGAGATGGAAGCTTTTGACCTATCCACAAACCTACTACACGAGCAGGAACACTAATGGGTAATTGCTGACTAAACTGATTAATTAACTTATATTCACCGTAGGTCTGACAAAAACTTCTAACATCACGTCGCCCTAAACCGGATAATAAGCTAACAGCTGAGTCTGTCTTTTTTTGCTTAATAGAATCTAACTCTTTAATAGCTTCATTGTAAAATACTATCTTGAGTGCAGTCGAAAACTCATTGTAGCCAATGCCTGCTTTTATTAGCCAAAGAACCAACTCAGGCATAATACTAATAGCATGCTCTAATGTCGTTTCAATATCATGTGACAACATCATCTCTTCAGAAGTTACCAAAGTCGATGTCTCTTTACCCATGTACACTCCAAGATTAGATAAAATAGAATTCCCCAATTCAATAATTAGAAAGAAATTAGTAGTTAATTTAATAAAATTATACTTTTTCAGTATTCTAAATTGTAGGCTTTTTTTAAAAAAATGTAGGCTTTTTTTTGTAAAATAATAAACTTCATTGTTCACGTGGTCATTTCACAAGCTCATAAATATTTATTCACGTATGAATTAAGAAGTGATTTATAAAGACCTAATTTAGTTCCACAGTGTCTGTAATTAATTTCAAAAAAAATTAATCTGTAAGCATAGATAATTAAAAGATCTATTAATTTAATTAGTGAGGATGACTTAGAAAGAGATATTTATTTTAAATAAAGTTAATTTATAAATAATTATTTATATAAATATAAAAAAGCTCATGCATTTGCATTGAGCCTCGCCTAATACATGCAATTATGACCATCTGAGCTTGAACAACAGGAGTCAAATTTTAATTTACCATAAAAAATGTGCAATTAAAACATTTTAATGAAGATAATTATATTTAGATAATCTATCTATATTGATATTTCACGGTGGCGTTGTATGAATAGCCACCGATTTTGTAGACACTCTTTAGTTAGATAAAATGGCTAATTAACGAGGTGTTTATGAGCAGTAGCAAACGATATCCTGAAGAATTCAAAATAGAAGCATTAAAACAAGTCACTGAGAAAAGTCATAGTGTGGCCGAAGTTGCTGCACGCTTAGGAACCACCACACATAGTCTGTATGCTTGGATTAAACGTTATGATCCACAGCAACCCAAGATCACAGAACCTGGTGATCCACTTTCGGAATTAGCAAAGCTAAAGAAAGAACTCCAAAGAGTCACGGAAGAAAGAGACATATTAAAAAAAGCCGCGGTGTACTTCGCAAGTCAGTCCAAGTGAGGTATGCCTTTATTCAGGACAACCAGGGTATCTGGCCGATTCGTCGTTTGTGTTCAACTTTAGATGTTCATCACAGCGGCTATTACGCATGGTTAAAGCAGCCCATCAGTGAGACTGCTAAGAAACGGCAACAGCTTTCAGGTCTCATTAAACAGTTCTGGCTCGAATCTGGTGGAGTTTATGGCTATCGCAAGATTCATTGTGACTTAAAGGATATCGGTGAAGGCTGTGGAATTAATCGGGTACATCGGCTGATGAACTGCACCCTATAAGTTAGACTTTTTAAACTTATAAGGTGTGACCTATGCCAGTTCCAAAGCATTCAAAAGAGTTAAAACTCAAAGTAATTCAGGCTTATTTAGATGGAAGTAAAGGCTATAAAATTCTTTCCAAAGAGTTTAATGTAGATCTCCAAACCATTCGGTTATGGATTGAAAACTATAAGGCAAATGGTACTGATGGGCTTAATGTTAAAATTAAAAAGACTTATTATTCTCCAGAATTTAAAATCAATGCGATACAAATGCTTCTTGATAAGATACCCGTAAGAGAAGTAAGAAGGCGATTAAATCTGAGCGGGACGTCAATTCTAAGAAGATGGCTAGCTCTGTACCATAAAGAAGGGATTGCTGGTTTTAATACTAAACGGACTTATACCAATATGACTAAGCAAGATAAAACTAAAACAGTGAAACCAACAAGAGATGATAAGGACAAGTCTCAACAAGAGCTCATTGATGAGGTCACATCTTTACGCGCGGAGGTCGCTTTTTTAAAAAAGCTAAAAGCCTTAAAACTGAAGCAACGTACTTAAATTCAATTTCTACTGCAGACAGTGTTCAAGTTATTTCAGAATTAAGGCAAATTTATCTATTAAAGCTACTACTGGGTATCGCAAAGATAGCCCGTAGTACTTATTTCTATCACATGAAAGCTATACGCTCTAATGATAAATATACTGAGTTAAAACAGAAAATTAAGTCCATATATCATAAGCATAAAGGATGCTATGGCTATCGTAGAATTACTCTTGCTCTGAGAAATGCAGGAATAATGATTAACCATAAATGTGTATATCGCCTAATGAAAAATATGGGACTCAAATCACGGATCAGAGCGCTAAAATATCGCTCATATAAAAGTGGTTGTGTAGGAATGGTGGCTGATAACGTTTTACAACGGCAATTTAAAGCAAATCGACCGAATCAGAAATGGGCAACTGATGTAACGGAATTTAATGTAAACGGTGAAAAACTCTACCTATCCCCGATTATAGATTTATTTAATGGGGAAATTATTACATTCCGAATCCAACGCAAACTCAATTATGAGTTGGTAAAAGATATGCTCATTCATGCTTTGGCTAAACTTAAGCGACATGAAAAACCAATTCTCCATTCCGATCAAGGATGGCAATATCAAATGGCTCATTACCAACAGCAATTAAAACAACAGGGTTTAATTCAAAGTATGTCTCGTAAGGGAAATTGTTTGGATAATGCTGTAATAGAAAGCTTCTTTGGTATATTAAAATCGGAATGCTTTCATGGTGAAAAGTTTCAATCAATTGATGAATTAGAGAAAACTATACAAGAGTACATTCATTATTATAATCATGAGAGAATCAAAGTGAAGCTACAAGGTTTATCCCCTGTACAATATAGAAATCAGTTTTTAAAAACTGCTTAATTAACTGTCCAACTTTATGGGGTCAGATCATCCTACCGCTACGGGAGGGAACGAGGAGCTAGCATTAAAAGAAGATTCTTTTAACGCCTCTATGAAATGGTCTGTCAAAACCAACTGGCAATGTAGGCCAGCATGCAAAGGATAATGTGCAAAATTTAAGGTGTCAATAAATGTATTAAAAGATTCAATTACCTACTATTAATTTAATGGATTAATTATCCTATTCGATTGTTGCCTCATTTGAGCAAGAGGTATTTCGCTTGATATTGACTCCAAAACCACCAGAAGCATCTCTCAATACGAAAATATAAACATCCATTAGGTCAGAATATTGTCGTCCATATTTATCATGGTAAATAATTCTTAACTTGATATCTTGTTGGAATTCGCTTTTTAAAAGTTCAAGTCGCTCTCCTATGAGTTCAATATTAAGCCTAGTTTTCTGCTTTGCTGCTAACTCATAAAGCTCTATATTAAAATCATCAAAATTCGAGTCCAACTCTTCAATAGTTACATGCTTTGCCACTTCTCCCCTATTTTCAATAAAAATCTTAATTTCTGCAACCTCATGACGTTCCATATCGATAATAGAGCCATCATCATCGCATTCTGGAAATTCCTTCTCCGTTAAGGTGAAAGGATAACTATAGAAAGTTAAATGAGGCCGTGCTTCAAAATGTTTAATTTCTAACTCTTGCTGTGTGACACTAAGTAGCTTCCTTTGCTCTTCAACATTATTTGCTAATTCTTGAGCCTGTTGATGCAATGCATCTGTGCTTGCTTTTAACTCTTGGCTTTGTATTTGTAAGGCTTTAGTATTTTGTAAGTAACCTAAAATCAGAAATAAAAAGGCCAATGGGGAAAATGCTCCAGCTAAGAAATCACCAATTTCATTTGCAGGTAAAGCCTTGACCTTAACTGGTGTAATTCCAAAGAATTTATATAAAATGAAAAAATAGAAAACTGTAAATAGGATAAAGATCCAGTAAGGGCTTTTTGTGTGAGTCATGGAAATTTTCCTAGCTGATTCTTAATAACGAAATGACTTCCCCTATAGTTTACCTGACAAAAAAACAGAAAAAGTAATATGCGATTTTCATTGAAATCGCTCTAAGTCATATTTACATCACATTAAATTTTTTGCTAAATTCTTTTTTGGTTACTAGCCCGTAACCAAGCTTAAATAAAGCCTGACAATCCCAAAGTCAGGCTTTATTTTTATCAGTGTAACGTATTACTATTAATTAGTCTGATACCAGTATGAGTGACAACTCAACTTAGCACATAGTAAAGTGTGATGTTACTATTAGAATCTTTTAATTAAATTATAAAAATTTAACTTTAATCAAATCAGATTACTCAATAGAATTAAGCCTCACATTGATCTTCACTTGATACTTCAGCCTTAATAATGAATAACGACCCTCTCTTTGTTTTATCCAACTCTTCTGAAAGCTATCTTTTTCTCACTTTTCGAGCAAAAGACCTGACTCATTCAGAACGTATTGAAATCATTTTAGAGGTTGAATGAACCATAAGATCAGATACAAAGAAAAGAATTCACTTGATTTGGGATAATGGTTTTGGCTCAAGTGACTTAACAATATGGTCAGAGTCTCATACCGAACAAACCTTAGCTATGTCATCAATCAAGAACTTCTTTAAGACTTTTGAAATGATACAGTATCCTTTACCAGCTTATCTAAATAATAGAATTAATACATCTGCCAATTTTTTAGTGTTTCCAAGTGAAAATTATATCCAACGCTTTATAAAGCAAATTAATGTTAAGAGCTAAATCTTCTATGTGCAGACTTCGGTCAAGGACAAATAGCTAGATTTGCTACTCAAATAAGATTAGTTAGGGCTGTTAAGCAGCCCCTCTCCCAAACTAAATAACCTAATAAGGTTGACGTGATGCCTTTCCATGGAAACGTCTGAAACCATGCGGCCAGATTCTGACATTCATCGAGTCTGCATCTACATTAAAAAAGTCCTGTTGTACGAGCCGTTCAAAATCACTCACATCATTAAATGCTGCAAACATCTCAGTAAACGGATGGCTGTGCTCTGTAATCGCTTCATTCAAGTTCAGAACCATCCCTCTGTACTTCGTTACAAAATTCCATAAGCGGGCGATATGTAGCAATAGCGTAGAATTATCCTGATAAATATAGCCATTTAGCGTTAATGAGAAGAGCATCCCGTACTCTCCGTTTTCAGCAAGCTGAACAACGCGCTGATACTGAAAGAGATAATCAAAGGGGAAATAGCCATATTGACCCAACAATAGTTCAAATTGGCGTATATCTTTGGCGACATTAAAAATAGAGGTTACAGACGTATAACTCGGCAAGTACCCTAGAAATAGATTAATCTTGTTTAACGCATGATGATGCTTCGTCGCTTGTTGGTATGCCTTTTGGTAATGCTCCACTCTCTTGGCATGTTTTACATTTTTATCTTCAATCATTTCTAGAAAGGACGGTGCAGAAAATATTTTTCGTAATTTAACTAAAATCAGATCGATTAACTGTTCAGCCTCTTGCTGATTAAGAGTGAGATTTAAACCAACCAGATTTAATTCTCTTTGACTCACATCGAAGTACATTCTGAAATAATTTATTCAGTGTCCACATTCTATTGTAGGCATCAGGCAAATCTGCGACCAGTCTAAAAAATAATCTAATAAATGAGAGTACCAGAACTAGGCATCATACTCACCATTGCGTTTAAAGCAGATACTCAAATAAAGTTTATGAATATCCTGTTCCAAACGCGGAGCAACCTGTTGTTCATAGTGAGTTAAAGTAATTGGGTGCATGTTTTGACTTCCTGTTTTTAAGTTCATAGGAAGTACTGATCAATATTTTTTACTGTGCTTATCTTTAAATCACTTCAAAAGTAATCTTCTGGCCCTTTTAACGCAGGGCCAGTTTAGACTCAATCCATTCATTTATTTCAAAGGCTGACCAACCAACACGGTTGGTGGTTAGTCGAACCTGTTTGGGGAAAGTAGGGTCATAATAATCTGATTTAGGATCCAATAAACTGTAAATCGTGGCACGACTGAGACCAGTAAATTCTATCACTTGTTTAATATTGATGATTTTATTCATCACAAAAGTAGTTTGAGTGAAAGACGCATTCATGGGGGTTCCTTTTAAATGATGCGTGCGTTTGTGCACATAAGATGTGCAACCCAATAAAAAAATAATCACCCAACTAAAACGGATAAAGTTTCCTACTCCCAATATGGGGGAGTAGGAAATTTCATTACTATAAAAGTAACTTTAATTAAAGAATGATCCCTTTTTGCCATGAAAAGGCTTAAAGCCAATCGGATAAACACACAGCTTATCCATTTGCTTACTGGTACTTGTTACTGCTCTTGGTAAGTGATCTAGATTTTCTAGTGGATCATTTGGTTCAACCCAGTTAAAAATCTCATCGTTACTCACATCATTAATGATGAATTCACTATTAGCTTGGTTTTCTAGCTGAAATGTATCCAGAAGTATGCCTAAACGAGCTGTTTCTTCAGACCAAAGCTGTGCAATCCAGGCTGCGTAATTGATTTGCTCAGAATAAAAAGTTTTATGAATCGTCATATAGAAGCGGATCATATATCGATTGATTCTAGTGTTTCGAACCACATGATAGAAAGTAAACATGACCTGACTGCCATACCACAGCTGTTGTTTAAGGCTCTTCTCGAAGGCTCTAAATGCCTTCGTCAATTCATTAATGTTATAAACTTGCTCAGAACCTTCCAAATAACTGAGGTAGAACTTGAGGTCTATTGCCCCCACACTCAATTCACTCGTAGCACAATAAGCTTCTCGAATAGCATCAATACGCTTCTCATAGCGCTCATTTTGCTGGTTCATATGCTCATGAAATCCCGTAGTTTCAAAGAGATTCCGTAGCTTTCTCAAAATGTTTTGGATTAACCATTGTTCGTTATGAGACTTAGAAGGTTGGAAAAAAACATCTGAAAGTTTTGCTTGTACCAAAGTATGCAAATAGGCCTTATGAAAGCAGTTTAACCAAAAACTAAATTCATAATCCCTTAAACGTAATTGAAGCAAGAAGTTCCAATCATTGATATAGGCTAAGAATACACTTTCCCATTTGTTCACTATTTGCTTTAAATGCTCCTCATACTTAACGCCTTCAGTAGGTTTACTGAAATGGACCTCTCTATAAAACTCATATACATCATTTTCTAAACGAGGAGCTGTAGTGATATCTGGTGATTGGAATGTCATCTGAATTGTCCTATGAAATAAATTAATTCATAGGACGCACAACCTGATATTTTTTTACTGATCAAATATCCACAGCTCATCAAGCCATGCAATATCATTCCGACTCTCCGTTATGATGTGCAAAGGATCTATCGGAGGTGGTACAAACTTTATTTGATACTGACGCCCATGTGGCTTATAGCTCCCCTTAAAAAAGCTCCGACGTCCTAAAGGTTTTACCAACAGCATCTGCCCATACTTTTCTGGCTCTACTAGATACTGAGCAGCCTTTAAAGCATTATGAACCTGAGATGGATGCTCCCGCTTAATCATTCCTATACCGAGAATTCCTTGCCGCTTATATCCATCCTTAATTTCTTTCGTATTTGAATGTCGACCATAACCGAGATAATGAGTTATAGACTCCCACTTCTTAGTCACCTTGTCCCCAAGATCCCAATCTTGATCATGCTTAGAACCGTTGTAGATAAGTAAAAGGTGCCCGTGATAGCCCTTCGTTATGCCTTGCTCTAATGCAAGCCCATAGCCTAATAAATGCTTAAAGCAGTTGTTCTTATCCTTCATGAGTTTGATTAAAGAAGAAATATGAGCATAGAAATCTTTGATATTAATGGTTGGCATGGAGTCTTTTAAATATCCAAGGTCAACCCGAACGAACAAGAGCTGATTGTGGTCATAGATAATGGTTTTTAGCTGTTGAAGAAATAATTTCTGGTTGTCATTCTCCTGATCTCTAAACTGCCGTATTTCCGCAAGAATGGCGAAACGATATTTTCTTAAAGTTCGGCGAACCTCTTTAATTTGTTCTAAGGAAAGCTGAATTAGATAATCCCCTAAACCGCACTCACCTCGTTTGTAATCTATCCAATGAACAATTTCTATAAAGGCTTGAATTGAGGCGCTGTACTGAACCCCATCCTGATCAAATGCCTTAAAGGCCGGAATCAGATGCTCAAGATAAGAAACGAACTGTTGATCACTTATCCCAAAATTCAGACTGAGTTCTATAAATTGATTAATAGCGGAGAAGGCTGCTGCTTGATGCGATAAATCAAATGACAACATGAAGCGTTTCCTTAGATATGAATTAGACATATCTAAGGTGTAATCAGTAATTTATGATTGTATTGGAGAGTAGTACTATCATATGAATAGAAATAAGACATTCTCAGTAGCTGTGGGCTATTGAGAGATAGAATGTAGATATCAGTAGTAAGTACATATGAGTACTAGTTACTAATTAACTTAATAATAATATTTACCGACTTCATCCTAATACAGAAATTAAAGGCTAGCCATAGCTTGCAAGTTATTATCTTCTCGTAATACTGAAAGATTAATGTCAATCAGATTTACGATAGTTAAGGGGGAAATTCATTTTTAATAGCTAGCTAGATTTTTCTTTTCCCCCTCCTTTAATAAAAACTTTAGGAACTTTCTGGGTTAAAGCTGGTCTAAAAAAGTCACGATATGCAAAAAATGGAATTACCTGCTCTAGAAATAAATTTTTCATCTTTACATTCGAAGCTTCAAGATAGATACCTTGTGTATGATGTTGCTTCTTAAACACGCCTACCGAATGCATCAGATTTTTTGAACTTATGGACCCGTAAAACTTAAGTCCTGTTTTATCTTCTAAACTTTCCCATTCTAAAATCGTTTTTGCTTTTTCTTTTAAAAAATTTTGCCATCTAATATTCAGCATCTCTACCACCCTTTCTTTTTCAGGTTGACATTTGTCACTAAAAAATAAGACTAGATCAATTTCAAATTCTGACAGCGTCACAACCTCCTGCCAAATACCCATATACCCCTGCAACCAACTACAAGGTTGGGCTCTTTTTGCTGAGCGCATAAAATCTGTAAAGAGTTTAGAGAACTCTTTCTGTTTAAAATCACGGCTACCTACGCGCGCCTGAATAGTAACTCGATAAGCTAAACAATCTTGCTTTAATACGGAACTGATATATCTGGTCGCTTCGTTTTGTCTTCGGGCACAAAGATCGTAAGCATCTTGATATTTATCTTTATGAATTTCACGACTTGCACGATCCAAAATGATTTGTTGCTTAATCACTAAAAGAGTTTGATTGAACTGCTCTAAAGAACTAACTTTTAAAGGATGGCTAATATAGGATTGATGAAATATATACAAAACATTGGATATAAATATTTCTATCTCGGCTAGGCCAAGCCCCCTCCCCATTCGTCCAAATAAATTATTCAACTCTTTGAAAGCATTTGGACAGTTTGATAAGGATTTTATAATAAAAAGAAATTGCTGACCGACTTGTGTAGATATATCCTTCAAATCTTTTTTATTTATGATTGCATCACTATCTTTGTGGTATGCATTAAAAGCTATGTCATTTTTTTTCAGCATCGTTTCTATAAGGATTTGTATCTGGAATAGCAATTCGCCGTATTGTGGTAAATCATACTCAGCACAAAGTTCTTTGTAGAAAATCTGACTCACACTCAACCGTTTTGGTACATAATTCAGTTTCCAAATACTCGTAGACAAATTCCACTTCTGTAATACTTCAGTAAAACTATCTTTTTTCCCCTTTTCCTTTGCATTTCCTATTTTAGGTAGATTATCTGAAAAGCTTTGAATCGAAGGTTCTAAAGTATTGTTTACTTCAAAAGCAATCTTTGGATATATAAGTTTGACTAACGAATCTATTCTGTAGAAGTAACTGAGCACCCAATATTTAAATAACTTTATCTGTTCTTTATCTTTTCGCTTTATTAACCCAATAGCCTGTTCATGCGCATGTTTCTTAATTACTTTATTGCCGTCTATTACTTCAATACAATACTGCTGAAAGGCCTGAGCCAAACGCTCCTTCAATTCAGGGATCAACGTATTTTCATAACTTTCCACATTAGATTTACAAATAAAAATACATGACAGCTTCAAGCCATTTTGGAAATCATGTTCAAGCTTGGTATAAATTTGAAATACATCTGAGACTTGTTGTGCTAAAAAAAGCTGTATTACGTCCCTATCTCTCAAAATTTGTTCTAGAAATGTTCCAAGCGGCTCCCTATTTATCGAGTCTATAGGACGTGCGAATCTTAAATCAATCGTGAATGTATATAACTTATTATATCTACGTAGCAACTCATCAAACTGCTCATATGCTTTACGAAGATTGAACTTATACTCTAGGTTTTCTGAGTATTTATCAGTTTTTTTTAAAAATGTGTGTTGAAGCCTAATTGCTTTTTCCCTTGAAAACTTCCATGGATCCCACTGTTGGGTATATTCTGGCTGTCCAATAGAGTTGAT
Organism: Acinetobacter sp. WU_MDCI_Abxb74; assembly: GCF_025513915.1. NCBI lineage: Bacteria > Pseudomonadati > Pseudomonadota > Gammaproteobacteria > Moraxellales > Moraxellaceae > Acinetobacter > Acinetobacter sp. WU_MDCI_Abxb74. The sequence continues at coordinate 241,450 of NZ_JAHPRP010000003.1, read as the reverse complement.
GTAGCGCACATTCTTTATAAATTCGGTGTTTTGATAGGTTTCAATTCCCTCCCAATCACCTTTTAAAAAATTGATATATCTTAACCAGTTCTGACTCAACTGAAGGTAAGTTGTATCAAACATACTTTCTAGAAATTTTAGATCATCAAAATATTTTAAATACTCGTTATTAGAACAAATATGTTTTGTTTTAAATATATCCTCATCTACAGCAGGAAGAGTCCCTTCATTTAAATCGACAACAAATTTCTCCAAAGACTCAAGTACCCTAACACTCTCTTTGAATAAGCAGATTGGCTTATATTCTTCTTGACCATCTGCCGCGATGTAACGATCTGCCTGCATATAAAAATTTGGAACTTTATGTATTAAAAGTTTAAATAGATCACCTGTACTAATTAACTGATTAAATTCTGCATTCATTATAGTAATTCCCACCTCAAACCTATGCTTTACAATACTTAAGACCTATAAAAACTAAATAAAATACCGCATATTAATCACATTAAATACAATCCATTATACGCATGAATACCTATTAAAAGTAACAATTTATATATCATGAATCTATTTAACATTTTTCTAGAAAAAAATAGGTACTTTTTTTGATATAGTTATGTTTAATTCAACAATTTTTAGACAAATTTTAAACATGAAAGAATTAACAGTGAATCAATTTAGCAAACAAACAGGTATACCTAGATCTAAAATTTATTATCAAATAAAAATAAATAAACTTAAGATAAATAACGGTAAAATAAATTTTGAGAATGCTCATCAATTATTCATCTCTAAGGCATTAGAAAAGAATAACGATACTCATGAAATCAATATTAAACAGATTTTGAACATCTTAACTTTGCAAAATCTCAATCTACAAAGACAATTAGACCTAGCTTACGAACGTGAAAAGTTCTACCTTGCAGAACTTGCAATCTATCGACAGAATTTGCCCCCAAACACCACCCTCTATTCACCAATAGTCGAAAGCAATATACAAGCAGACCTAGAAAATAATGGAGTTGATACGGACGAAAATTCTCAAAAACAAATGCAATCTGAAAGTGAAAATCAGGCTCCTTTAGAGTCATGCCAAAGCATCAATAAAGAAACGAAATCGGTAAACAAGACTGAAAGCGATCCTTACTCTACAGAATCCAACTACAATGAAATGACTGAGCAAAACGATAATGCTCTCCTTGATAAAACATTACCAAACCAAGATGACATAGAACCATCGCTAAATCTAAATAGACCCAAAAAGAATAAAGCTCCATTAGCAAAAATTAGTATCCCAGCAAAACCCATTCGTTATATGCCCCCACCCAATAGGACAAAATCAGCATCACCGACCACACAATCAATGACAGATCAAGATGACATCAATAAAGAGGATTTTCACAACTCTGAGTAATTAAAACAGAGACAAAAAGTAGGTATGAATAAATTTACATATAAGTTTGTTTTGTCAGAAACAACTTAAACTCAATTTATCTATTATCCAAAGCCATCTAAAATATTCTTATTGTTTCTATTTCAATCCAAATTTTTATGTGGGTTTTTATGTGGGACAGAGATATAGGTAAAAAATAAGCCCTTGTAAAAACAAGGGCTTATTTAGAATTTTGGCGGAAGCGGTGAGATTCGAACTCACGGAGGACTCACACCCTCGTCGGTTTTCAAGACCGGTGCATTAAACCGCTCTGCCACGCTTCCATGTGCGTAAGAATACAAAGCTTATTCATTTTATTCAAGAAAAAAATCACTGCTTTGTGTTCAAGTGCGTATTGTTTCATCAAATATTACAATCGAGCAGCTAATTCTGCACCATCTTTGATCGCACGCTTCGCATCTAGCTCTGCTGCAAGCTTTGCACCACCAATAATATGGTAGTTTGCTACGGTCGACTCACCCTCTTTTGGCATCAAGTCTTTTACCGACTCCTGACCTGCACACACCACAACCGTGTCTACACGTAAAAGTTGGTCTTGACCGTTATGTTCAATCCAAAGCCCTTCATCAGTGACTGCTTTATATTGCACGCCACGGAGCATACGCACGCCATGCTTTTTAAGCTGTGCACGGTGTACCCAACCAGAAGTTTTCCCAAGTCCAACACCTAACGGCGTAGTTTTACGTTGCAGTAAGTAAATTTGACGAACTGGAGGTTCAATCTGAGCAGGTTGCATACCTCCCTCAGAAATATAGTCAGGGTTAGGGTCAATTCCCCATTCACGTTGCCATTCGGCTAAAGGTTGAGGCTGTGGTTGATGTGGTGGTTTAAGTAAAAATTCCGACACATCAAAACCAATACCACCCGCACCAATCACTGCTACTTTTTGTCCAACTTCTGCACCTTTTAAAACTTGAGCATAAGAAAGAACTTGTGGTGCATTGCTTCCTTCAATTTTTAATGCGCGAGGGATTACACCTGTTGCAACAATAACTTCATCAAAACCTTCGCGTTCAAGCTGCTCACGATTCACACGAGTATTTAAACGTACATCCACGCCTGTTTTTTCGAGTTGGACTTTAAAGTAGCGGATCGTTTCATGAAATTCTTCTTTACCTGGCACTACCTTGGCAAAGTTAAACTGACCGCCCACATCTGAAGTGGCTTCAAACAAAGTGACTGCATGACCACGGCTCGCCGCAACTGTTGCTGCTGACATACCAGCAACTCCGCCACCTACTACCGCAATACGTTTAGGCTGCTTGGTTTTTAAATAAACCAGTTCAGTTTCATGACCTGCCCGCGGGTTAACTAAACATGACACACGCTTATTTTTAAAAGCATGGTCTAAACACGCTTGGTTACAGGCAATACAGGTATTAATTTCATCAACACGGTTAGTCGCCGTTTTATTTACCCAAAATGCATCGGCCAATAAAGGGCGTGCCATTTGAACCATATCCGCTTTGCCACTTGCCAAAATTTCTTCGGCAGTTTCAGGCATGTTAATACGGTTTGATGCAATAATCGGAATAGAAATATGTTGTTTTACATGGGCCGTGTAATCAACAAAAGCAGCACGAGGTACAGATGTTACAATGGTCGGAACACGGGCTTCATGCCAACCAATGCCTGTATTTAATAAAGTCACACCTGCCTTTTCTAGAGCTTTGGCAACAGTAACCACTTCTTGCATGGTGTTACCGTCATGAACTAAATCGAGCAAAGACAAACGGAAACAAATAATAAATTTTTCGCCGACTTTGGCACGAATCGCCTTAACAATCTCGACTGGAAAACGCATACGGTTTTCAATTTCACCACCCCAGCGGTCAGTCCGCTGGTTCACGTGGCTACTCAAAAATTGGTTAATTAAATAACCTTCCGAGCCCATAATCTCGACACCGTCATAGCCTGCTTTTTTGGCAATGTCCGCACACTGTGCATAGTCATCAATTGTGCTGAGAATATTTTTGTCAGATAGTTGACGTGGTTTAAATGGTGAAATTGGCGATTTGATCGGACTAGAAGACACTACGAAAGGTTGGTAACCATATCTGCCCGCATGCAAAATCTGCATTAAGATTTTAGAGCCATGTTTATGAACAGCATGCGTTACCAGACGGTGCTGAGGAACATCAAATAGACTGTTCATGGTTCCGCCAGCAGGTGCCAACCATCCTTGACGGTTCGGTGAAATACCGCCAGTCACAATCAGGCCAACCCCGCCTTTTGCGCGCTCTTCAAAATAAGCTGCCAGTTTTGGATAATTATAGAAACGGTCTTCTAAGCCCGTATGCATGGATCCCATCACCACACGGTTTTTAATAGTGGTAAAGCCTAAATGTAATGGTTTTAATAGATTGGCGTAACTTGTCATGCTGCGTCCCAATAGTTTTTGCAACTTGTTGCATAGTACTTTAATACTTTTTTTATGGTTTTGGATGACCAAGAGCAAAATTTTATTGAGGCTTATGGTCAATCCATCCTCCCCCAACGTATTGCTTTTATTTAATGACACTAATGAAATCTGGTTCTTTCTCCCATTTATATAATAGAAACAGCATAATCACGCCAAGAATGGTGACGCCTCATATTCATCCTATTTTCTTTTTAAGTTATTAAAAGTCTTTTCTTATTTGGACAACAATACTTCATTTACTTCTTCTCATTCCATAAGTGTGCTTAGTTTTTTATCAAATTAAAACTTCAAACCAGAACAAGTGAATTAATGCTTTTTTTGCCAAAAAAAGCACCATGAATAGTGCTACAATAGCCGCCATTCAGAATTCTCGAGACCACCTGTACGGGGTCTTTTTTATAAATGTTAGGATTAGCAATGACTGATAATGCAACTATCTTGCAGCATGTACCAGTAGGCAAAAAAGTTGGGATTGCCTTCTCCGGAGGCCTAGACACTTCAGCTGCCCTATTGTGGATGAAACAAAAAGGTGCAGAGCCTTATGCATACACTGCAAACTTAGGCCAGCCTGATGAAGATGACTACGATGCAATTCCAAAGAAAGCAGAACAATACGGCGCTGTAAAAGCTCGCTTAATTGACTGCCGCTTACAACTTGCGCTCGAAGGTATTGCTGCAATTCAGTGTGGTGCATTCCATATCAGTACAGGTGGTGTTCCTTATTTCAATACGACTCCATTGGGTCGTGCAGTAACAGGTACAATGTTAGTTACTGCAATGAAAGAAGATGACGTTAACATCTGGGGTGACGGTTCAACTTATAAAGGTAACGATATTGAACGTTTCTATCGTTATGGTTTGTTGACCAACCCGAATCTTAAAATTTATAAGCCTTGGTTAGATCAAAACTTCATCGATGAACTCGGTGGCCGTGCAGAAATGTCACAGTTCCTGATCGACAACGGTTTTGACTACAAAATGTCAAAAGAAAAAGCGTATTCAACTGACTCGAACATGTTGGGTGCAACTCACGAAGCAAAAGATCTTGAATACTTAAATGCTGGTATCAAAATCGTTGACCCAATTATGGGCGTTGCTTTCTGGAAAGATGACGTTGAAATCAAACCAGAAGAAGTGACCGTACGTTTTGCAGAAGGTGTACCTGTTGCATTGAACGGTCAAACTTTTGACAATCCGGTTGAGCTTATTCTTGAAGCAAACCGTATTGGTGGTCGTCATGGTCTAGGTATGTCTGACCAAATCGAAAATCGTATTATCGAAGCGAAATCTCGTGGTATTTATGAAGCACCGGGTATGGCCCTTCTTCATATTGCTTATGAGCGTTTGGTTACTGGTATTCACAACGAAGATACGATCGAACAATACCGCATTAACGGTTTACGTTTAGGTCGTTTACTTTACCAAGGTCGTTGGTTCGACTCTCAAGCGCTTATGTTGCGTGAAACTGCACAGCGTTGGGTTGCTAAAGCTGTTACTGGTGAAGTTACTCTTGAACTTCGTCGTGGTAATGACTACACCATCATGAACACTGAGTCTCCAAACTTAACATACGAAGCTGAACGTTTAACAATGGAAAAAGGCGATTCAATGTTCTCGCCTATGGACCGTATTGGTCAGTTGACTATGCGTAACCTCGACATTACCGATACACGTGCAAAACTTGGTATCTATACAGATGCTGGCTTGCTTTCAATCGGTCAAGGTTCTGCTATACCACAATTAGATAGCAAGAAAAAATAATTTTCTTAGCTCATAAAAAAGCCACCTACAAAGGTGGCTTTTTTATTTGAATGCTTTTACTTAAGCAATTTCTGGTAACTGCAAAGGTTGATAATAAATCTGATTACGTCCAAGCTGCTTAGCTCGATATAAAGCTTGATCGGCAGCATGAATTAAATTTTCCTGAGTGACTTTTAAGCCTTCTGTATAAACAGTAAAGCCTAAACTAATGGTAACCTGCTTAGAAACCAAAGATGCAGCATGAGGAATCGCTTGACGCTCAATGGCTTTATAAATATTGGCAGCCACAGCATAGGCACCTTGAGCGGGTGTTTTCGGTAAAAGAACGACAAACTCTTCTCCGCCATAACGAGCAACAAAATCAACATGTCGAATCGAATTTTTAATTGTAGAGGCAATAGATGAAATGACCTTGTCTCCCATCTGATGTCCATAAAAGTCGTTATAATTTTTAAAAAAATCGATATCAATAAATAAAACGGCCAATGGGCGCTGTTCCTGCTTTGCACGATAGTAAAAGAAGTCGAACATCTCATCAAAGGTACGTCGATTAGGAATTTTAGTAAGCGCATCTTGCTGACTTAAATGAAGCAATTCAGATGCCTCAATACGTAAAATCTGTTCGTTGAGCTCAGCAAGCTGATTATTTAAAAAAAGGCTTCTTTCTCTAGATGTGAGCATCGTGCTAATTGAAAAACCCAAAATACAGCTACCAAATAAAGCCCTTCCCAAAGCAATATAATCACAATTGGCTTGCAATAATAACAATAGACAAAAAACGGAAATTGCTGCGATCAAACCAACATAAAGCATATGCAAAGGCTTTATACCGCTCAAAATAAAACCAAGCATATATAAAAAAGAAAGCAGTAACATCGACTGATTTTTAAGGGCTGCATTTGCGACACTAAGAAGCAACATTGCATTGACAATAATGGTAAAAAATACAATCCCGCACGCAGCAATATAAAAATAATCGGTGAGTTTCTTAAACTTTGCAAAAACCCAAAATAGCAGTAGCGCACCTGCAATATTAATTGCACTTAATATGCAGTAAATAAAATCCCAAGTGATGTAAGGTACACCTATCACCAAATAGTCAGTAGGTAGCGCTAGCAAAATAAAAATGAGATAGGTTAAAACACCACTTGCTAAAAACTTGGAGATATTTTGTTTGGTTCTTTCAAGATTTAAATGCCAGAACTTTTTTTCTAATTGATGAGGCAAAGGTGTATTGGCATAACGATGAGTATGTAGGGTTACCAGATATTCTATTTCTTCTTTTGCTTTGAGTAATTCATGTACATTCCCCCTATTTACCACTACTCAATTCCTAGCTCTTACACATTAACAAAATATAACATTATTTTTTAAGGCCTCTTGCGCTTTATTTTGCCATTTGTCCGTAATTCTCGTTACCATTTTCACACTTTATCGATTATCATTTGTTTTATTTCGAAGTTTGAACTGCCTTGGACTCTATTACCCTGCTCCAGCCAGATGACTGGCATGCACATTTACGTGATGGTTTAGCATTAAAACGTACCGTACCCGATTTGGCCAAACAATTTGCTCGCGCGATCTGTATGCCAAACCTTGTTCCGCCAGTAAAAACTGTGGAAGAAGCATTGGCTTATCGTGAACGTATTCTTGCTCATGTTCCAGAGGGTCTCAATTTTGACCCGCGTATGGTGCTTTATTTTACTGACTTCACCTCACCAGATGAAGTTCTTAAAATTAAAGAATCTGGACATGTGAATGCTATTAAACTTTACCCAGCTGGCGCAACCACCAATTCTGATAATGGTGTGAGTGATATCCGTAAGGTTTATGCGGTTATTGAGCAATTAGAAGAGCATCAAGTGCCGTTATTACTTCATGGTGAAGTGACTCATAACCACGTCGATATTTTTGACCGTGAAAAACGTTTCCTTGACGAAGTACTCAACCCGCTTTTAAAACAGTTTCCAAAACTTAAAGTGGTACTTGAGCACATTACAACAAGCGATGCGGCTCATTTTGTTTTAGAACATGACCGTAATGTTGCTGCAACAATCACGCCTCAACATTTATTATTTAACCGTAATGACATGCTGGTCGGTGGTATTAAACCGCATTTTTATTGTTTACCAATTTTAAAGCGCCAAACACACCAAACAACTTTGCTTGAAGTTGCAACCAGTGGTAACCCTAAATTTTTCTTGGGTACCGACAGTGCACCCCATTCGCAAGATGCAAAAGAAAATGCGTGTGGCTGTGCAGGCTGTTATAGTGCACCTAATGCAATTGAACTTTATGCTCAAGCATTTGACCAAGTAGGTAAATTAGAACGCCTAGAAGGTTTCGCTAGCCATTTTGGTGCGGACTTCTACGGTCTACCACGTAATACTTCTACCATTACCTTGGTAAAAGAAGATAACCTTGTACCAGAATCTTTTGATTATTTAGATGATCAAAAAATTATCCCGCTGCATGCCGGGAAAACGCTGCAATGGAGAAAAGTGTGACACAAGAAACCTCTGTCCCGGTCATTGGCCAACGTTTTCGTGGCTTCTTACCTGTTGTTGTTGACGTTGAAACGGCAGGTTTTAATGCCCAGACAGATGCATTGCTAGAAATTGCGTGCATTCCAATTGTGTATGATGCTCAGGGACAATTTGTCCCTGGTCCAGCATTCCATGCGCATATTAACCCGTTCGAAGGAGCTAACCTCGACCGCCGTTCGCTAGACTTTATTGGTATTGATCCGTTCAACCCAATGCGTATGGCAATGGCTGAAGATGAACGGACTGCATTACGCCGTATTTTTAAATCAGTAAATGAAGTTCGTAAACAACAACATTGTACCCATGCAGTGTTGGTTGGTCATAACGCCCATTTTGATCTTGGTTTTGTTCAAGCAGCAATTGCACGTACAAGCACAAAAAACCAGAACCCATTTCATAGTTTTTCAGTCATGGATACGGTTACTTTAAGTGCTGTTATGTTTGGACAAACTGTCCTTGCCAAAGCCTGTATTCAAGCTGGAATTGAGTTCGATGGTAAAGAAGCACACTCTGCTTTATACGATACTCAGAAGACTGCTGAACTGTTTTGCTATATTTTGAACAAACTGTCTCCTTACCTACTTGACAGTTTGGTGGCGGCTTCTTAAGATACCGCCATCCTCAACGTCCCTATCGTCTAGAGGCCTAGGACATCGCCCTTTCACGGCGGTAACCGGGGTTCGAATCCCCGTAGGGACGCCAATTTCTTTTATAAGAAATTCATTTCATAATCAGATCATTTAAATTACATTATCTCACTTCAAATTTTATCCATGAGATAACTTAGTCTTTTTTAAAATTTAAGATTTCAACTTTATTTCATCAATATGTGATAAAGGTTGTACTGTCGGATCATCTCTCTCAATAGTTATTGCATCAGCGACAAACTTTGTTCTTGTTTCACTTGAGTTTGGTTCTATTGAAACTTGTGGTAATGAAACGGACGAAATTTTAAAATCAGCATGTATCTGTGTAAGCTCTGGTGTTCTTTTATAACGTATAACTTTAAAACCAGCTTCACGAATTAAAGCATCTCGTTCTGCATCAAATTTCTCTTTTCCCTTATGACTTGAATCATCTAGTTCAACAATAGCGACAATATTGAATGATTTATCTAATACGACAAAATCAGCTACTTTCCGATTAAATAGATTACGTGTTGCGTATCCTTGCGCTGTCATAAAAGCGCTAAAAGCAACTTGTGTCAAAATAATATGTTCAGGTAAAGCTTCTTTTAGCTTCATAAATGTCGGTTGTTCATTCATGGTAATGATACGTTTTCCTTTGATTGGATTACGCTTTCCATTTCCACCTTTGCTTTCCCCTTTCTTTAAAGCACTTAAAATTGCCAATATAATTATGACCAACAAAAACATGCCAATAAGCATAGACATTAAACTTCCCCTTGATAAAAGTAAAAAACATCTTAATTTTCAAAAAATCTAATTTAAAACGATTAGCTATGAAATATTCAATTGATTTTAAAGCTATTGTTTATATATTTGATGCTCTATTTTAAACTGTAATTTATATTTATTTAAGTCCATTGTTTATACTTTTAATTTTTATATTCCTAAATAAAATACACTTGTCTAGATTTATCACTGCTTTAGTATTCCTTTTACACACATTTACAATATAATAATTCCTATTTTTATACTGATATTTATTATCAAACAGGTTTTAAATGGATCTTAAGCTTCGCCTCCTCTCCCTCAGCATTGCTCAACTCTGTTGTATTTCAACTGCTTTTGCAGAAACAGATAGTTCTTCAACGACTCTTGCTACGATTAAAATTAAAGCTCAACAGGCTTCTGACCAAACTTACAAAGTCGATAGCTCGAGTAGCGCGACACGTAGTGAAGTCGCATTAAAAGACACACCGCAATCGGTAAGTGTTGTGACCCAAAAAGTAATTGAAGATATTGGTGCGACACGCTTAATTGAAGCTCTTGATTTAGCTGGTGGCGTTGGACGAGCGAATAACTTTGGTGGTCAAGGCTTAACTGGTTTTAACCTTCGTGGTTTCACCAGTGGTGAGTTTTACCGTAACGGCTTCCCCATTAACCGTGGCTATCCAAATGCGCCAGACAGCAATACGGTTGAACGTATAGACGTTTTACGTGGCCCCTCTTCTAGCTTATATGGTCGTGGTGATCCAGGCGGTACTTTTAATTTAATTTCAAAAACACCAAAGTCTGAGCAACAAACAAATTTAGGCGCTCAGCTTAACAGTGAAGGTTTATACCGCACCACTGTAGACACTACAGGTACCATTCCAAATGCAGAAAATATCGGTTATCGCCTAAATGTGATTGCAGAAGGTGGCGATAGTTATCGTGACCATGTCGAATCTAAACGATACGGAATTGCACCTGTTATTCAATGGCAAGCGACTGATGCAACTAAAGTAACCTTTGAAGCCGATATTTTACGGAATCAGCATCCGCTTGATCGTGGGCATACTCGTTATCCTGCACAGAAGTCTTTTAATAGTTCACCAGAAACCTATTTGTGGGAAACAGGTAAATATAACAACCGAATCTACAATGATAACAATATGACTCAATTACGAGTTGAACATGACCTTGGAAATGACTGGAAGCTTAATGCGGGTGTGCAATATTTAAATGGCAAATTGCATGGCTATGCCGTAGAAGCAAATGGCATTCAAAATGACGGCGAAACTATAGGCCGCAATTACAATTACCGTGAATTAAAGTGGCAAGATACCGATGCACAAATTAACCTAACAGGTAATTTCCAGCTTTTAGGTTTAGCACATACCTTGGTGAGTGGACTCGAATACGAAAACTATGATTACAAGTCATATATTATTCGTTCAAGTGGAGATATCGGCAGTTACCCTATTAATATTTATAGTCCAGTTTTAGGACAACCTTTACCTGAACTTAATAGCGTGGCTACACATGACCGTGAAAATTTAAAAACAACTGCCCTTTTTGTACAAGACCAAATCGATTTAAATGAACGTTTAAGCGCGCTATTAGGTTTACGTTTTGAACACTATGAACATGACTATAAAGATTTTCGACCAGATAAACCAAATTGGAACATGAGTCATAATGCCTTTATTCCTCGTTTAGGGTTAGTTTTTAAAGCCCGTGATGATCTTTCCATCTACAGTAATGCTGCAAAATCTTTTAAACCAAACACTGGCGCTAGTCATAGTGGCGAAGGCTTTGATCCAGAAGAAGGCATGGCTTATGAGCTAGGGTTTAAATGGCTAGCTCTCGACAATATGTTGTCGATTGACTCTGCTATTTTTTATGCAGAAAAAGAAAATGTCTTAACGGATGATCCTTTATACCCAAATCAAAATAAAAAAGTTGCTGCTGGTGAAGTTCGCAGCCAAGGTATTGAATTAAATATTGCAGGGCAAATTACGCCTGCTTGGAAAATTATTGGTGGATATGCATATACAGATGCTGAAGTGACTAAAGACAACACTTTGCAAAAAGGAACGTCTTTAGCCAATATTCCAAAGAACAGTTTTAACCTGTTAAATATTTATGAGTTTCAGGATGGTCCTTTACAAGGTTTAGGTCTAGGGGTTAATCAAAAATATATTGATAAGCGTGCAGGCCAAACAGCAAATAGTACCTACACCATGAAAGGTTATGCAGTTACCGACTTAGTTTCTTACTATCAAGCAACACCAAAACTTCGTCTTAACTTAGATCTGAAAAATATTTTCGATAGAACTTATGATGAAAGTGCCTTTAATTTATATGCATACCCAGGCGAACCACGTACTGTTCAGTTTGGTATGAGCTATACGTTCTAAAATAAATGCACCATTTCAGTTATTGAAATGGCGCATCAGATTTATGCAGATTTACGTGAATTCACGCGACCTTTTACCACAGCTGTAATATTGCCTTTGGCATAATTTAAAAAGACGACTAGTGGTGAAAGTTTCGGATTTGGCTTTTTGCCTTTACCAATGGTTTTAAATTGAGCGGCATACCAAATAATTTCCATGATTGCCATTTTATCGACAAAAGGTAGACCTGTCTTAATAGGTTTTACTGCATAGCGTACGTCCTGCCCTGCAATTAAACGGTCTGTTAAATCAGTCTCAACTGCAAGCGGACGCGCAATACCAATAAAATCACAAGCCCCACTTGCAAGTGCTGCATTCATTCCTTCTACAGTACGAAAACCACCTGTCACCATGAGTTTACATTTAACGTGTTGGCGGATCTTTTCAGCAAAATCTAAGAAATAAGCTTCACGCGCAATCGTACTTGTCTTGCGCTTGTCAGCTTTAGCCCCTGCCATTGCAGGTGCTTCATAGGTGCCACCTGAAATCTCAATTAAATCAATGCCAGCATCATCAACTGCTTTAAACACTGAAATTACATCTTCTTCGCTAATTCCACCACGTTGGAAATCGGCAGAATTCAGTTTGACTGAAATGATAAAATTCTCGGAAGTTGCTTCCCGAACAGCCTTATAAACTTCTAATAAAAAGCGGGTACGGTTTTCAACTGAACCACCCCACTGGTCGGTACGCTTATTCGTTAAAGGTGATAAGAACTGGCTAATCAAATAACCATGCGCACCGTGTAATTGCACTCCTTCAAAACCTGCTTTTTCACAAATACGAGCAGCGGTTGCAAATCGATTAATGATATCTAGAATTTCATCATGAGTTAATTCACGTGGCGTTCCAAACATAGTCGCTAAAGCTGGGCTAAATGGTACTGCTGACGGCGCAACAGTTTCTTTATTTAATCCTTTTGGACACTGACGCCCTGGGTGGGACAATTGAATCAATTGCACCATTCCATATTTTTTACCTAATGCTGCCCACCCTTTTAAGCGCTCTAAATCACGTTCGGTTTCAATAACAACAACACCGGGTTCATTTTTTGCGGCTACATTGACCATGACGTTGCCTGTGATTGCACAGCCAAGCCCACCTTTTGCCCACGCCCCATATAAGCCTAAATGCAAGTCATTTGGTTGACCTTCATAATTTGCAAGCGCCTCACTCATTGCACCTTTAATAATTCGGTTTTTGAATGTGGTATTGCGAATTGTGATGGGTTGGGCAATCTGGTTCATGGTTAACCTCTTTTTTAGTTTTTTAGAGCAATTGCTCTAATTTAGACGAGTTATAGGGCATGTCAAGTTATAATTGATAGCTGACAATAGCATATGTCAATTTCAAAAAACATAAAAATATGCAACTTTTTGCATAAAATGCATAAATAAAATATTCCATTTAAAAACAATAATTTAATATTTTATTTTAAAAGCTTGCTTTAATTAATTGTCTTGTATATTCAGTCTTAGGCTTAGAAAACAACAGTTCTGTTTCCTGATATTCAACAACTTGTGCACGGCGCAACACCATAACTTTATGGCACAACGATTTGACTATATTTAGATCATGACTAATAAAGATATAGCTCAAATGTTCAGTTTTCTGTAATTGTCGTAAAAGTTTAATGATGGCTTTTTGCGTGGTTCGATCTAATGCAGAAGTGGGCTCATCCAAAATTAAAAGTTTCGGTTGAACGACTAAAGCTCTTGCCAAAGCAACCCGTTGACGTTGTCCTCCAGAGAGTTCGTGTGGGTAACGATGTTGAAAATCTTCAGGCAGTTCAACCCTCTTGAGAACAGATTTAACTTGTTCTTGAATTTGACTGTTTAATACTTCTTTTACTTTTAAACCTTCAGCAATAATCTGCCCAACCGTCATTCGAGGGTTCAAACTACCAAACGGATCTTGGAATACAAGTTGAAAATCAGATCTCGCCAAACGTAAAGCTTTGGGAGCCAACTGATTCAAATCTTGTCCTAAAAAATTAATCCGCCCTTCACTTTTAATGAGCCGCACTAAAGCCAGAGCCAAAGATGACTTTCCAGCGCCACTTTCCCCAACGACTCCAAGTGATTCACCTTGAGCAAGATCGAAGCTCAAACCTTCTATTGCAGTCACATAGCCCTGAACGCGATTAAAAATACCTTTTCTAATTGGAAATTGCACGCTAAGCTGTTGAACAGACAAAACATTCTTTTCTATTTCAAGAAGTTCTGCATTGCCAAAATCATGTTCTAATAATTGCTGTGTATAAGCGGTTTTAGGATTTGCAAAAATCTGGCTAAGCTCACCTTGCTCTACAACACACCCACTTTGCAATACAACCAGTTCATCGGCATATTGACGTACCAAATTTAGGTCATGGCTAATTAAAATAAGTGCCATTCCATATTTTGCTTGTAAAGATTTTAATAATTCTAAAATCTGGATCTGTAAAATGACATCAAGTGCTGTAGTCGGCTCATCAGCAATTAAAATTTTGGGTTGCAGTGCCAATGTCATGGCAATCATGACACGTTGCCTTTGACCACCAGAAAGCTCATGCGGATAGCGTTTTAAAATCTGTTCTGACTCACTTATTCCAACATCTGTGAGTAACTCAATGACTTGTTGTCGAACATTCTTTTTAGTCAAACCTAATAAAAAAAGGTTTTCCCCTACAATTTTTTCAACCCGATGTAGCGGATTTAACGCAGTAGCAGGCTCTTGAAAAATCATGGCGATTTGTCGACCACGCACATTAGATTGAGCTTTTTCATCTAGCTCAAGCATATTTTGGGAACCAATCCAAACGTGACCTGTTATTTCTAATTTCTCTTGTAGTAGCCCCATGATTGCTAAACAGCTAAGTGATTTACCTGAGCCACTTTCCCCAACAATAGCCAGTGTTTCCCCTTCACTAAGCTGCAAATTAAGGTCTTCTAACAAAATCTTTTGATCTAGCGTTTGAATAGAAAGATGTTCTACTTTTAATAACGTTGGAGCTGTATTTAAATTATTTTCTTGGGTCAAAAGCATCACGGGCAGCCTCCCCAATATAAATTAAAAGTGAAAGAACAATAGCCAAACTAAAAAAACCTGAAATCGCTAGCCATGGTGCATCTAAATTATTTTTACCTTGGAGCAACAACTCCCCTAACGATGCTGCATCGGGTGGTAAGCCATAGCCTAAAAAATCAAGAGCAGTTAAAGCGCTAATATTAGTGGTTAAAATAAATGGTAATTGGGACAAGCTCGAACTGATTGCATTCGGCAAAATATGCTTAAAAATAATAACGCGGTCAGTCACTCCTAACACTTGAGCGGCGCGAACATAATCAAGCTGACGAGCTTTCAAAAACTCTGCTCTGACAATCCCCACTAAAACTGTCCAGCCAAAAAATAACATAATGAAAAATAGCCAATATACATTGGGTACAAACATGCTGACCAAAATCATGACCATAAATAGCATGGGTAAGCCATTCCAGACTTCAACCAAACGTTGTCCCAATAAATCTACCCAACCGCCATAGTAACCTTGAATGGCACCCACAGTAATGCCAAATAAAGCAGAACAAAAAGTTAAGGCCAAACCAAAAAGCAAAGATACCCTTAAACCATAAAGAATACGGGCAAAAACATCTCTTCCCTGATCATCAGTTCCTAACCAGTTTTGCTTGGTAGGTGGTGACGGTACAGGAACTGCCAAGTCTAAATTGGGAGTTTGATATGAAAATTTAATAAGTGGCCAGACTGCCCATCCTTGAGCATGAATAAGTTCTTGCACAGCTGGATCTTTATAATCAGCCTCTGTTTCAAACACGCCACCAAACGTCGTTTCTGGATATGTCTTAAACACGGGTAAATAATAGGAATCTTCATACTTCACAAGTAAGGGCTTATCGTTAGCAATCAGCTCCGCAGCTAATGACAAAATCAGAATTAGACTAAATAAAATAAAGCTGGCCCAACCTAATTTATGTTGTCTAAAACGTTGTAACCGTGTGCGCACAATCAAAGACATTATTTGCCTCCTTGTGCGTCAAAGTGAATTCGAGGATCAATCCATTGGTACAGCACATCACAAATGAGACGTAAAATTAGACTAAATAAAGTAAAGAAAAATAAGACACCAAAAATAACAGGATAATCCCGCTGGACAATTGCTTCAAAGCCTAATAATCCGACACCATCTAAATGAAAAATAATTTCTACAAACAGGTTACCCACAAAGAAAATACCCGCTAACACCTCTGGTAACCCTGCGAGCACGACTAAAATAGCATTACGAAATACGTGTCTATATAAGACTTGTTGACCATTTAACCCTTTTGCATAAGCAGCTAAAACGTAGGGTTTATTTAATTCTTCTAAAAATGAATATTTAGTTAAATACGTTAAACTGGCAAAACCACCTAATACCATCGTAATAAGTGGCAAAGTCATATGCCATAAATAGTCGGTAACTTTGCCCCAAAGACTGAGTTGATGAAAATTATCTGAAACAAGATTTTGTAATGGAAACCATTGAAAATAAGAGCCGCCTGCAAAAAAAACAATCAACAAAATGGCAAATACAAAACTGGGTACAGCATATCCCACCACAAGAACTAAAGAAGTTGAGCGATCAAACCATGAACCTTGTTGTCTTGCCTTCTTAATACCAAGCGGAATCGAAATTAAATAAATCAGAAAAGTACTTATCAGCCCCAGCGAAATAGAAACAGGCATTTTGTCCCACAACAATTGCACGACTGGTTTATCTTTAAAAAAACTTTGTCCAAAATCTAAAGTTAAATAGCCTTTTAACATGAGAAAAAACCGTTCAGGAGCAGAACGGTCAAAGCCATACTGCGCCTTAATTTGCTCAACCATTTCAGGGCTTAAACCTTGAGCACCTTGATAATAGGTCTCTGTACTTAAGGCACGCCCGATTCCCAAATCGCTTTGTGCCTGATATATTGCTTGCTCAACTGGTCCACCCGGTGCAATTTGCACAACCACAAAGTTAATCAATAAAATGACAAATAACGTAGGAATAATTAAAAGAAGTCGCTTGAGAATATATGAGCCCATATAACAGGATTTCCTTTATGGCAGGTGCTTTTTATTGTTGATGTAAATATTTAGCAACTTTTTTGGCTTTGTTTGCATCACTCCACCAATAATCTATTCCAGACGAAAGTGCTGGTTTAGTTTTAGGTTGTTGATACATATTCCAATAAGCATACCAGTTTTCACCTTTACCATAGGTCGGAATTTGATAATAACCAGCCCTCAGCAATCGATCGAGAATACGAGTATAAATAATCTGTTGTTCACGATTTTTACTGGCAACGAGTTTAGAAATAACTTGATCTATTACCAGATTACGAATACCCGCATAATTGTAATTTCCATCTTGAGCTGCGGCGATGCTCCCCCAAAACTGAGTTTGTTCATTACCCGGATTAAGAGATTGCGGCAGATTCATGGTGGTCATATCAAAATCATAACGGCGGGTGCGCTCTAAATATTGCGGAGCGTCGACTTGACGTAAATTAACTTGAACACCGAGTTTTTTAAGATTACGAATAAAAGGTAAAAGTGTTCGTTGTTTACCATCTTGCTGAATTAAAAACTCAAGCTGAACTTTTTTTCCTTCTGGCGTAAATAATTGCCCTTCTTTAACTTTATAGCCAGCCTGTATAAGTAATTGCCGTGCTGTTAACAAATTCTGACGGTTGAACCCACTCGCATCCGACACTGGATATTTCCAGTCGGCTAAAACACCTTGTTGTATGAGTGGAGATAACTTAGGCAATAACGGTTTTAACAACTCTAATTCAGTTTTTGAAGGTCGACCCGTTGCTGCTAATTCACTATTTGCAAAATAACTTTGAAGGCGTTGATATTGACCATAAAACAAAGCTTTATTCTGCCATTCAAAATCATAGGCGTAAGTTAAGGCTTGTCTAAAACGAATATCATTTAAAGGTCTTCGTCGTGTGTTAAAAACATAACTTTCAGTGGCAATCGGGTTGTGGTGACGAAACTTATATTGAGCAACCAGTCCTGCTTTTACGGCTGGAAAACGATAATCTGTTACCCATTTTTTAGGGTTAGTTTCTTCATGCAAAGTGTATTGCCCAGATTTGAATCCTTCAAAAGCAATATCCCAATTTCGATAATAAACATATTTTAATCGGTCAAAATTATAACGCCCTTTATTAATAGGCAAATCTTTTGCCCAATAATTTGGGTTCCTTTTATAGAGAATACTTCTACCTGCATCAACTCGTTCAACCACATAAGGTCCCGAGCCAACAATTGGTTGTAGAGTAATTCGGCTAAAATCTCTTTGTTGCCAATCTGCTTTTGAATAAATCGGCAAGGTTGCCAAAATGAATGGCATTTTAGAGTTGTGCGTAGACTTAAAACTGAACTTTACTTGATGGGCATTTATTACTTCTGTTTTTGCCAAATCAGCAAGGTACATCTGCAAACCTAAATTGGACTTACTCTGATATGCATCAAAGCTAAATTTAACATCTGCCGCAGTGACTGGCTGTCCATTACTAAAACGCGCCTTAGGATTTAAATAGAAAGTAACAGACTGCGTTTTTTCTGGATCATAAGTAACTTTCTCTGCCAAAAGAGGGTATAAAACCCCGACCTCATCTAGCGACTGGGTCATTAAAGTATCAAAAAGATAATTAACGCCTTCTGTCGCATTCCCCTTTCCATTCATACTATTGAGGTTATCAAAAGTTCCTTGAGCTGCCTGACTTAACAGGCCACCTTTAGGGGCATTGGGGTTTGCATAAGGCATAGCCATCATTCTTAAATATTTAGGCTTGGAATGAATCGCTATATATGCGGTGGTTTGCTGTGCAGAAAAAACAGCATGAGAAACGACACTGAGCCCGACTAGCAGGCTCAGTTGAAAGTATGATTTATACATAAGTTGCTAATTATTTTATAAATTAGGCACTTTAATGACGTCGCCAATGCGAAGCTGAGTAGAAGGTGTCAAATCATTCAGCTCAGCCAAAAAATTGGTTTCTAAACCATATTTGCTGGCAAGGCCAATTAACGTATCACCACGCTTCACTTTGTATTCCACAACAGTTTTTGGAATCACAATACTTTGACCGCGCTGTAAATTAGCACTCGCCTTTAATGCATTCATTTCAGCAAGTTCACGCACTGAAATGCCTGCACGGCTCGCAATACTATTTAAAGACTCACCAGATTTAACAGTATATCTTTCAGTGTTTTTACCAGCCGCAACTGTTTTAGTTGACGACTTAGTATCAACTTTCGCTGTTTCAACTGTAGCCAAATCACCTGTTAGCTTTAAACGTTGCCCTACACGAACACTACTGTTACGCGAAAGACCATTTAATGCGGCAAGGTAGTCCAACTGCAAGTGGTGACGGTTAGCAATATTACCTAAGCTATCACCAGATTTGACTGTATAGGTCTCTGGTATTTCTTCTTTCGTATTTTTAGAAGGTTTACTTGATGCTTCTTCAACCGTACCTGTGAGTTTTAAACGTTGACCAGCACGTAAACCAGCACTACGAGACAAACCATTTAAGTCAGCCAAATAGCCTGTTTGCAAGTTATATTTACTCGCAATCGCATTTAGGCTGTCCCCAGACTGTACAACGTATTGTTCCGGTACCCTTAGACCAGCAGGCACTTTTAAAGTTTGCCCAAGCTGTACATAACTACTCGTTTTTAAGTTATTTAACTCGGCTAACTCAGCTAGGCTAATTTTTGATTTAGTTGCAATACTCGATAAAGTATCACCACGCTGTACTTTATAGCCTTCTGTTTTATAAGAAACACTTAGCGTCGCTTTCTCAGATTTATTAGACGTCTTAGTTTCAGCAACTTCATCTACCGAAATATCTTGTGTAGGCACATTAATTTTTTGGCCTACCATCAAGT
The DNA here is from genome assembly GCF_025513915.1 of Acinetobacter sp. WU_MDCI_Abxb74. Taxonomy (NCBI): domain Bacteria; kingdom Pseudomonadati; phylum Pseudomonadota; class Gammaproteobacteria; order Moraxellales; family Moraxellaceae; genus Acinetobacter; species Acinetobacter sp. WU_MDCI_Abxb74. The sequence continues at coordinate 221,492 of NZ_JAHPRP010000003.1, read as the reverse complement.
TACTGCCCGCAGTTAAACCTGGAGTTAATTCAGCAAGTTCCTGATTAGAGAGCGCATAACGATCTGCAATCAATTTAAGGTATTCACCACGCTTCACAGTATAGCTTTTAGTTGCAATGCGTCGTGCAGCCTGAACTGCTTTCGGCTCCGCTTTCGCAGTTGAGCGGCTATTCTTCGGCTCTTTCAACTGTAGCTTTTGCCCAACAAATAGGCCATCGCTCACTGATAAATCGTTATATTCAGCCAATTGTTTGACTGACAAATTAAACTGATTAGCAACACCACTTAAGCTGTCGTTAGCCTCCACTACATATACATCTGGTTTAGCCGTACTTTTCGAAGTACTTTGAGTTTCTTGTGGTTTCGCATCATAGAGATAAAGACTAGTTCCTACAAACAAAGTCTTTTCTGGATCAATCTGGTTCCACTTAGCCACATCACGCCAGTTCACACCATTCTTCATGGCAATCACGGCTAAAGTATCACCTGGCTGAATTGTATAAGTACTACGCTTACCTTTAGGCTGTACAACTACAACATCAGTATCAGTTTTGATATAAGGCTTATCTTTATTACGTTGCCCATCTTCAGAGCTAGCTACAGTCGCATCTTCAGCTAAAGTTTTTGGATAAGCAAAACCTCTACTTACCTCTTTACCTTGTTGCTCTGCAACTGACTGGCTCGTCTGAATTGCGGTTAACCTAATTTTGCCATCATAAGGATCGACAATTTCAGTTCCTTGCGGCGCAATTGCTTTTAATTCAGCAACGACTTGATCTTTCTCTGCTTGAGTTGCTTGCGGTTGTAAAGCTTGATCTACAGTTTCTTTTGCGCCTTCAGCACGAACTGCAGCTAAAATCTTTTCACGTTCAGAAGCCGAAATTGGTGGCTCCATTTTAACAGGCTGCTTAATATTAGCTGCATTAGTGACAGCTACAGGGATACGCGGCGCACTCGGTACATCTGCCGATGCGGCAAAGGCAGCCAACGCATCTGAACCACGTGGTGTAGATTTTGAAGTCGTTGAACTATTCTTCACAGGTGAAGACGGTTTAACTGGCTGAACTTGCGTTGTAGGAGTTGTTTTTGTTGTTACTGTAGTCGAAGGGCTAACCGTAGGTGTAGACGGCGAAGTTACATTTGCCCACCAACCTGAGCCACCACCCGTTTTTTTCCCTTTTAATTTATTATCAATTGAAGGACTTAAATCTGCTGGAAGCAAAATACGCATTGGACTTGCAGGGTCCACTGCTTCACCACGATATCCTGGGTTTAATGCATAAAGTTCTGAACGGCTTAATCCTGCTACAGAAGCAATTTCATTTAAAGTTAAAGGCGCAGATAAAGTCACTTCACGGAAATGGGGTCTATTTGCAATAGGCGGTAGTTCTACACCATAAGCTTTTGGATTTTTAATAATTTGAGCAACAGCTAAGAAACGTGGAACATAGTTCATCGTTTCTTGAGGTAATTTTAGTGACCAATAGTCAGTTGGTAAACCCGCAGCTCGGTTACGGTTAATCGCCTGTTGAATACGTCCCGGGCCAGCATTATAGGCAGCCAAAGCAAGTTCCCAAGAACCGAATTGATTATAGAGGCTTCCTAAAAATTCATAAGCTGCACGAGTCGACTCAACCACATCGCGGCGCCCATCATACATACCTGTTTGCTTTAAGCCATAAATACGACCAGTACTTGGAATAAATTGCCATAGCCCTGCTGCTGCTGCACTACTTGTTGCAGCTGGGTCATAAGAACTTTCAATTACGGGTAATAACGCAAGTTCAGTTGGCAGTCCACGGCGCTCAGCTTCTTTCACCGTATGGTACAAATAACGACTGGCACGAGCACTCAAGCGATCGAGGTAAGGCTGACGAGAAATAAACCAGCTACGCTGAGCTTCAATACGTGAATCCCAATGATTCAAGTCCATTTTGAAACCAACAGACATACGCTTCCAGACATCACCGTGCTTTAAAATAAGCAGACGATCACCTTCTACAGCACGCATATCAGTTGCTGAAAGTAGGTCTTCTAAAGAGTCAAGACTACTTGCATCTAAATAACCTGCACCACTGACCTGTTTCGATTTAGAGGTTTTTGCAGATTGCGGAGTCGATGAACAGCCTGTTGTAATACCCAACGCAGCTAAAGCAGAGCTAAGTACGGTAATTTTGAACAATGATGCCGCAGATGGCTGCCACACAAATGTGGTTGGTTTATACATAAAAACTTCCAAACAACTCGCGTAATATTTTTTGGGGGTCTGCCGACAAACCCTAGGTCTTCGATGCCATTGTAGTAAAGCGTGCAAGATAGACAAGGCAATAAGTTAATGTCATTTGCATGGAAATGTTACAAGAAATTAAAAAAACCTTGCTTTGTTACGATGGAACCGAACTTTTTGCGTATACAATACACCATATTCAGTTCTTTTTCTTTTAGTTTAGGTTTCGATTTATGTCTCAAACAATCACACTGTATGTTGATGGTGCATGTCGCGGCAATCCGGGTTTAGGTGGTTGGGGCGCATATGTCATTACCGAGCAGGGTGAACATAAATTATTTGGCGGTGAACCGGATACAACCAATAACCGCATGGAGCTCACTGCTGCGATTGAAGGCGTTGCATTTTGCCCAACCGATGCTCATTTAATTATCTGGACAGATTCAAATTATGTGAAGCAAGGGATTACTGAATGGATTCATGGCTGGAAAAAGAAAAACTGGAAGGATGTAAAAAATCCTGACCTTTGGCAAAAATTAGATGCTGTCTGTGCAGGTCGAAATATTGAGTGGCATTGGATTAAAGGCCATGCTGGACATGCTGGCAACGAAATGGCCGATGAGCTTGCAAATATCGGAGCTGATCAAACTGCACTGCAAAAAAAAACAGTTCAAGCGACGGCCCTACAAGATATAAAAAAGCCTGAACAGGATTGGTTACTTGATGACCCCTTTGGGTTTGATATGACAGAAGTAACCGAAGAAGATAATATTGATCTTGAACAGCCTGAAGAAGTTGAGATGATTATTGTGGACGAAAAAGTTATTGAAGTTGAACCTACTGAGTCAGAAAGTAAGCAACCAATTAGTAATATTCATCCTCAAGTTGTTGTGACCGAAGCCAAACTAAAATTACAAGGGCCTCGACAACTGATTCTTGATACAGAAACCACTGGTTTTTATTTTCAAGATGGTGACCGCATTATTGAAGTGGGCGCCATTGAAATGATTAACCGGAAGCTCACCGGTAGCTCGATTCATATTTATATTAACCCGCAAAAACCAGTGGGTGACTCAGAAAATATCCATGGTATTAGTGATAATTTCTTAAAAGATAAACCGCTCTATGCAGAGATTGCCGATACGCTTTTTGATTATCTAAAAGGCGCAGAGATTATTGCCCATAACGCAACCTTCGATATGAACTTCCTTGATATGGAGTTTAGACGCGCAGGCCTTCCCGCGCTTTCTGAAGTATGTGAGGTAACAGATACGTTAGCCTTAGCAAAAAGCAAACATCCTGGACAAAAAAACTCGCTTGACGCCCTTGTCAGACGTTATGAAATTCCAGCACGTGACCGTACTTTCCACGGTGCATTACTCGATGCTGAAATTCTTTCAGATGTTTACCTAGCAATGACAGGTGGGCAGGTTTCTTTTGATATAGATGCCTTATCTCAAAGTGAAAATAGCCTGAACACAGCAAATAAAACCAGAGTTCAAATTGAACTACCCGTTATTCTTCCTTCCGAAGAAGAGCTAAATACACATGAGACTTGGGTCAAAGAATTTGAGAAAAAACATGGAGAACCTTGCCTTTTTGCAAAATAAATTTTTGATTCTTTAGCGTTTTTAGCTTTTCCCCTTTGTAAGTTAAGTTATATTAGTCACATAGATTTTTAGCTCAAATTACCGAGCACTACGAATATAACAATTGATTTTTTTGCAAAGGGGAACGTTTATGTCTGAGCATACTTCGATTCATTTCGATCCAACAGCTTTACTCATCATTAAACATGAAATTGATCGTTCAATAAAACTGGTTGAAGGCGCAGTAAGTACTTTAATTGAGGAACAAACACTCCCTTTTGGCATTGATGATGCATTAGAACAATTTAAGCAATGCACTCAAGTCCTCCGTTTAATTGATATCCACTATCTTGCAAAAATCACTCAATATTCAACTGAGCTGATGCAAAAGATTATTGCCAAGCCAACGCAAATTAACACCAATGATGTGGTTGCGCTGAGTGAAGGCACGACCATGGTAAAACGATATATTGATTTTATCTGTCTGCGTGAATTACAAGTCCCTCAGTTTCTTCTTAATACTTTAAACAATTTAGAATTAGCTTTAAATAAGCCCCTGACATCTTCAGGACAAGCAATTGTTCCATTAATTGCAAATACTTCTCTTGAACTTCCTTTACCAGAAGTATTCATTAATGAAACAACTCAGTTTATTCATCAACTTTATAAGCTATCTCTACATCAATTTTTAAACAAGACAGAAGCTAATCATAATTTTCAAGCTTTTAAACTGATTGGTACTTATTTGGTTAGCATGGCAAACCATCAGCTAAGCCAACAATATTGGCAACTCGTAAATTATGCTTTCGACCATATTGATAACCTGCTTTTAAATGATTCACGCCTACGTGTACTCATTAATATTGAAAGTTATATTGGTCAGTTCTTAGCAAGTCCTGAAACTTTTAAGCCGGATTTGGCTGCACTTGCAGATATTTTAAGTATTGTTATCGCTCAAGAAGATGAAGTTGCGCACCATATTCGCAGCCAACTCCATATCGGTAAAGAAATACCTACAGACACTCAATTGCTCGTTTTAAGCCGTCATCTTTATGGGCCTGACTTTGACACCATGCACACAGTCAGCCAATTAATATTGAGCGAAATGAACAAAGTGCGTAATGATATTGAATATAACTATCAAAATATGTCGCCTGAAAAAGCACAGCAATTACAAACGAGTCTTTTGCAATTAGCCTATACATTTAAACTGCTTAATCTTGATGAAGCTGCATCTGAACTTTCTCAACAAGCGAGCAGTTTAAGTCAGCTCAATATATTAAGTAATGAAAACTATGCTCAGCAGCTTATGGACAGCATTTTGTCGGCCATGAACTCAATTGGTATTTTGGTACGCCAATATACATCTAGTCGTTTACAGCTTAATGTGAACAATACAAATATTTCTTTAGATCGCCTTGATGAGGCACATCAAGCCTTACTCACAGAGACAAAAAATTTAATTGATTTTATTTGTCAGAGCCTTACGTTGTATGCAAATGATCCTACACAAAATATTGAAGCAATTGCAGGTTCATTAAAAGAGCTGGCGGGTGCAGCAGAATTTCTCGGAAGTACAATTCAACAAGAGGCTTTACTTCAAACTGCTCAATTTGTTCAACAGCAACTTGAACAAAACCAGCCTTTTAATACAAACCAAATTCACTGTATTTTTAACGTATTAGCAGGCCTTGACATGTTGGTTGACAATTTAAAAAATAAACAACCTGTTCTACAATCCATGTTTAATGTAGCATTGTCGAGTAGTCAACAACTTCAAAAAAAGGCAGCTTAATGTCTGAATTATCACTTGCTTATATTTTCCATCATCAACAATTACTGGTTGATCAAAACCTTCAACTACCCAAAGTCGAAAAGTTAGCAAGTGATTTACTTTTCACTCATGATGAGCAGGTCATTGCACGTGACTTACTTGCTGAGGAACCTATCCCTGAAGGCTTACAATTAGTTCCAATTCGCCAACTCATTACAAGTTGGTCGAAAGAACAGTTTTTGCAAGCAAGCCGAGCTGTTCAGTTACTTGAATGGCGACGCAATCATAAGTTTTGTAGTCACTGCGGACACCCGACAGAAGTTCATCCAACTGAATACGCAATGGTATGCCCTTCTTGTCGCTATCACCAATATCCTCGCGTAAACCCGTGCATTATTACCGTCATTACTCGAGGTGATGATGAAATCTTACTGGCAAAGTCAGTCCACAATAAAACCAACATGTATGGTTTGATTGCAGGCTTTGTTGAAGTGGGTGAAACTCTAGAGGAAGCAGTACAACGCGAAGCTTTTGAAGAAGTAGGCCTACGACTCAAAAATGTTCAATATATGTCAAGTCAACCTTGGCCTTTCCCAAGTAACCTTATGGTTGCGTTTAGAGCAGAATATGAGTCTGGTGAAATTAAGCTGCAAGAAGAAGAAATTGCAGATGCACAATTCTTCAAAATTGATCAATTACCTGAAATTCCATTTAAAGGTAGTATTGCTCATTCAATGATTATGCAGATTACCCAAGCTGGGTAATCTGTTGTGTTTTAAGCGATACTCTCGTTTAAAACACTTCCTCAAGAAAATGCAAAATAGTTCTTTTAGTCCTGAAATAATGACTAATGAAACTAGAAAGGCTGGCCAAAATTGTAATATGGCCAGTTTTAGGAATCACGGCAATATGGCTGTGATTTCCACTTTGCCTTAAAGCGCGATCCAAATCCAAAGTATTTTCTTTACCGACAAGCTGATCATTTTCAGCCATGAGTAAGTAATGTTTAATACTATTTTGATTGACGAAATAATATGGCATCACTTCTTGATAAGAAATACTTTGGTCAAAAGCATCTTCGGCCATCGGATCGCCCTTATAGTCAAAATGATATGGGCCAGCTAAACCAAAAATCGCTTTAATATTGCCCAAACATTGAATAGTGTTTGGTTTTGGGTGATAAACAGCAGACATCACATTAAATGCCCCTGCTGAGTGTCCCATAAGTACAATATTTTCTGTAGAAATTTCCAGTTTTCCTTGGTTTTGATGCAAATAATTCAATGCCTGAGTCAGGTCATCAACAAAACTTGGGAAAATATTTTTAGGTGCTAACTGGTAGTTAATAACAGCAACGTCATAGCCTTCTTTGGCAAATGTCTCACCAATAAAAAGATAATCTCGTTTGTTACCATGCTGCCAAGCTCCACCATGCACAAAAACAATGAGAGGTTGATGAGTTAGCTTTTTAACAGATCGGTAAATATCCAAACGGTGGCGAGGCTTTAGACCATAACGAATATTTGGAACCTGTTCAAAACCATCTTTTGGCGTAAAACGGTTTAAAGCAAAACTCCCCAAATCATACAGGCGGAACTCTTTATAAAGACTTCGCGCCTGTTCAATTCTGCTTTGCAGTTGTTCAATCAGATTCATATATTACTGTGCAGTCGAAGCAGGAGCTGTTTGGTCAGGATCAATTGCAACAGGTGTTTGAACTGTTGGCTGAGCAATGACGTTATTAATAATCGGTGTAGTCGTTGTGCTACCCGCACTCGCTGCTGGTGCAGGCGCCAAATCAATATTATCAATTAAAGTGACAATTTTGGTGACGTTACCGACGTTTTGTAAGACGCTATTTAAATCATTAATTTCAGCTGTATTTAAACGCCCCATTACATAAAGCACGCCGTCTTCGGTATGTACCAGAACCTTACTATCAGAAACCACAGGTGCCTTCATTAAAAGGGCACGCGTATTTGCTGTTACACCTGCATCTTGCATGATGGTGTTATAGCTGACTTTGTTACCCACCGTAATATAGTTATGTACAGCTTTCACATCACTCATGGCTTTAAGATTATCTTCTGCCAATTGTTTTAAGTACGGGTCTGGAACTTGGCCAGTTAATAAAACTGTACTATGGAAGCTTTCGATATTAATACGCGACTGCTTGAAACGTTGATCAAGTTTATAAATATTGATATTTGCTGTACGTTTAATTGAAGAGTCAATGAATACTTGGCCTAGACTACGGACACCACTATCTGTGCCCACTGGAGCTGTGCCTGTTCCACCAGAAATAAAACTTGCGCAACCTGATAAACTTGCGACACAAAGCATTGTTACAGCAATACGTTTTAACACTCCACCAGACTCCTATCAATTTCTTGGCTTGATCATAAAGCATCAGACTTAAATTTGCTCAAAAGAGTAATGAACTCTTAATCCAAAGTAAATGCATTTTCGATCCATTGCAGATCATAATGGAATTTTGAAAAGTCATGCTGTACTGTTTTTGCAATTTTCTGTGGAAAATCAAAACAAATCACATCAAAACGACAATAAAAATCCTGATAAGATGGATAGCGCTGTAAAAAACGCATCGCAGTTTTGATAATTTTCTTCTGTTTTGTCCACGTTACCATTTCACAAGCCTGCCCATAATTTCCTATAGTGCGTGCTTTTACTTCAACAAAAACTAACTCTTGCCCTCTTTTGACGATTAAATCAACTTCGCCACGGCGTGAATGGTAATTACTTGTGACCCACACATAGTTTTGTGCTTGTAAAAGGTTCAAAGCCGTTTGCTCTGCCCACTTCCCCAATTGCTGTGCTAATAACATTTTTATTTTCCCCAATTAAAAAGCATCTCTACATGTCTTTATACGTAACTTATTTTCTTAAATTCATTCGCCCTATCAAATCTGAATTGAACAAATGAAAATCAGATCACCTTCGAAAAGCTCAAGCTGGCAGACATTGTTCACGCCCAAATCATAATTTCGGGTAAACTACCCCATTAAAATTGTTTATCTGTACGGAGTAAAACCAAATGAGTGCTCAGTTATTTGTTGTAGCCACCCCAATCGGGCACTTAGATGATATGACTTTCCGTGCAATTGATATTTTAAAATCAGTTTCTATTGTAGCTGCCGAAGATACTCGCCAATCTGCACAATTATTTAAACACTATAATATATCGACTCAACTTACTGCATGTCATGATCACAATGAAAGTAATAAAATTGAGCAGTTAGTTCAAAAACTACTTGCCGGCGATAGCGTTGCGTTAATTAGTGATGCAGGTACACCGCTCATTAGTGATCCAGGGTTTAAATTAGTCCGTGCTGCTCAAGAGCATGGCATTAGAGTCGTTCCTGTACCAGGTGCATGTGCTGCGATTGCTGCTTTAAGTGCGGTAGGTTTACCGAGTGATCGTTTTAGCTTTGAAGGCTTTTTGCCATCTAGAGCTTCGCAACGTATTTCTCAATTAGAAAAACTTAAAAACGAAACCCAAACCTTAATTTTCTATGAAGCACCCCATCGTATTTTAGAGTCTGTTAAAGATATGGCTCAGGTATTTGGTGAAGACCGTCCTGTAGGGTTTGCACGTGAAATTACTAAAACCTTTGAAACCATCAAAAAAATGACGTTAAAAGATTTGGTCAGCTTCATTGAAAATGACCATAACCAAGAAAAAGGTGAAATTGTAGTGGTTGTGGGTGGTGCAGCTGCAAAAACAGATCTAGAGCAAGAAAAACTAGATGAGCTTTTAAAGCGCTTACTTCAAGACTTATCTGTTAAAGCAGCATCTCAACTTGCTGCCGATTTAACAGGCATTAAGAAAAAAATCGCTTATCAACGCGCGCTTGAATTAACTCAAGCTTAGTTAAAAATTAAGCATGGTGATGACGAATAGTCTGTGTCATCACCATGCCAAAATTTTGCATAATAATATTAAAGATAAAAACAACTTCAAAACTGGAATAAACTTTATGGCTTTTAAAAATACCTAAACGCTATCTCAATATGTGTTTTGCTGACTCCACAATAGTCTCCGTCAGTGCATCTAACTGTCTAGACTGCCTTTTCCAATGGTGCCAATATAACGGGATGTCGAGCTCAGCTTCGGGTATAACATCCAGTAAAGTTCCATTGGTTAATAAAGATTGCACCTGAAGCTCAGGTACCATGCCATATCCCAAACCCAATTGAATCGCTTTTACAAAGGCATCTGTAGCAGGAATAAAACTGTAAGGATAACTCTGCAAGGACAATCCATAATATTTCAGTAATACCTCTGAATGCATAAGGTCTTTATGGTTAAAAATGACTGCAGGTGCATTTCTTAAAGTTTCTCGGTTTACGCCATGTTTAAACCAGTCGGCAGCAAATTCGGCCGAAGCCAACATTTTATAACGCATTTTCCCCAGCGGTTGAGCTAAACAGCCTGACATGACCTGCTCTTCTGCCGAGATACAGGCGTTGACTTGTCCAGTTTCTAATAAAGTATGAGTATGAGATTGATCATCAATTTTTAGTTCTAAGACTATTTTTTCTTTAAAAAGCGTTTGCTGGATGCTAGGTAAAAGCCAAGTGGCTAACGAATCTGCATTTGAAGCCAGAGCAATTTTATAAAATTCCGATTCAGATGATTTACCCATCAAACCTTGTAATAAGTTTTGCTCCATTAATCGTGTATGACGTAAATGCTGTAGTAGCGTTTGCCCAGCTTGTGTGAGTACACATGGACGACCACGTATAATTAAAATTTGGCCTAAATACTTTTCTAAGGCCTGCACACGTAAGGATACTGCCGAGGGCGTAATATATAAATGCTCTCCTGCCGCATCAAAACTTCCTGCTTCTGCTACTGCAAGAAAGGCTTCACATTGTTTGCTATCTAACATATCAAACCTAAATATTTTTTAGCCAAACCTAAATATTCTTAATTTTACTTATTTCTTAATAAAAAGTCAGATAATTCCTACATCTGATTTTTTCACCTTATTGTTATGTTCTCTCTTAGTATATTTTTTAAAGGTTTCGGTATTGGTAGCGGACTTATTGTAGCAATTGGAGCTCAAAATGCTTTTGTTTTAAAACAAGGCCTTAAACAGCAATATGTATTTTGGTTATGTTTAATCTGTGCGCTCTCCGACTCGATTCTAATCGCTTTTGGTGTATTAGGTTTTGCCGAAATCATGACCGCATCACCGATCTTAATTACGGTCGCTAAATATTTAGGGGCAACGTTCTTATTGGTTTACGGCGCGAAAGCATTCTACGCGGCCTTTAAGTCCACCCAAAGCATGGAGCTTGGTAGCGGTCAAAAACAGACTCTAACTCAAGCACTAGTGACCTGTCTTGCCTTTACTTGGCTCAACCCACATGTCTATTTAGATACCATTGTTCTGATTGGTTCAGTGGCAACCCAGCTAGAAGACAAAATTAGTTTTGCTTTGGGCAGCATTGTAGCCTCGTGGATTTTCTTTTTCAGTTTGGGCTATGGTGCAAGATTATTAAAACCGTTATTTACCAATCCAAAAGCTTGGAAGGTTTTAGACTTTATTATTGGTTGCGTTATGTGGAGTATCGCAATATCACTACTCATCTAGTTCATTTAAAACAGCAAAAAGTACCATGTTTGAATGGTACTTTTATGCACTCAAAACTATGCTTCTGAGCCCAACACCAGTTTTGACTGTTTTCTTTCTTGCTGTGACTGTTTTATAACAGCATAGCCAGAAGATACGCCCAAGTACGCAATGACAAAGGCAACAAATAAATCAGGAAATACACTACCTGTTCCAAATACTCCAACCGCCGCTAGAATTACCGCAACATTGGCAATAGAGTCGTTTCTGCTGCACAACCAGACAGAACGCATATTGGCATCTCCATCACGGAATGCGTAAAGCATAAGCGCGACAGAAACGTTAGCAACTAAAGCCATCACGCCAATTGCGCCCATCACCATAGCTTCGGGTGGAACACCATGAAAATATGACCAGACCACTTTTCCAATGACAAAAATACCAAAAGCTGCCATCGTTATTCCTTTCACTAATGCCGCCGTTGCACGCCAATATAAGCTCATCGAAAGAACGACTAACGATAACGCATAGTTCGCTGCATCTCCGGCAAAATCTAATGCATCTGCCCACAGTGAAACTGATTGGGCTTTATAACCCCCAAAAATTTCTACCACAAACATCAATGCATTAATGACAAGTGCAATCCATAACGCTTTTCTAAATCGTGGACTCACTTTCTTTGAAGGAGAACATGTCGAAGCACAACCACATCCAGCCATTTTATTTCCTCAAGAACTCTTTTATAGTGATTAGAAACCCTTGAGTAGCTCCAGAGTCAAGCCTTATGAATCTTTCTATTGGTCAATTATCAAAAAAAGCGGATGTTCCAATTGATACGATCCGTTATTACGAAAAAGTAGGTGTACTTGATCGTATCCAACGTTCAGAAAATAATTATCGTGTTTATACTGAGCAAACACTGGGTGACCTATTGTTTATTAAGCATTGCCGCGAACTCGATATTTCACTCAGTGATATTAAAACGTTAAAAGAAATGAAAACTCAGCCTAAACAGGCATGTACAAAAATTGATAACTTAGTAGATAAATACTTAAATGAAGTATCAGAAAAAATTGAACGATTATTGCTTTTAAAGGAATCTTTAATTGATTTAAAACAGCACTGCTCTACCAATCGAACAGTAGATGAATGTGGGATTTTAAAAGAACTGCAAAGCTCTCTTTAAATCTATTTTGATAAATTCATACAAATAAAAAAGCACCACTCATGTGATGCTTTTTAAGATTAATGGTCGCTATGTTCATCTGGGGGAACTTCGGTAATTCTCCCACCCCGAGCTAAAAATGCGGCGATTTCATCTTCCAGCGCTTGGCGCTGTTTCTGTTTAGCAGTTACAGTCAGCGTTTCTGCCTCAGCAAGATCAGTATCACTCATACTGCCTGCTTCTTCATCAGCCGCACCGCTTTCAGCTGCTTTCGCTTCATCTTCATCTACAGCAGAATCTTCTGCATCTTCATAATCATTGATATCTGACATTTCACACTCCCCAGAATGATTTTATTGCATCATTGCTATGGTCCCAAGACCTCAGAAATTTAGCAACCTCTTTGCATTTAGCAAAGAGCCAATTTGGTCAATTACGTATCTTTTATAACCAAATTGGTAATGATATATAAATGATTGTTCAAAAATTATCTACTGGCATTTAATTCGCTCAGTAGAGTATAGGCCCAGTAAATATTTTAATGCCTATAGCGGGTACTTTGTAAAGCCCCTAAACCATTTGCTTGTTGCATAAATCGCTCTTTTAAAGCAGGAGTCTGCTCAACCTGCTTAAGCCCCATATTGCGAGCCCAAACTATTGGAAATAATTCACTACTTTCAAGCCAACCAATTGCCGACATGCTATGCATCATTGCATCATTCTGACCTTTACGGCGATGCTCATAACGCATTAAAGTTTGTTCATGAGCCCATGCACCACGGTTTAAATCGTGAAGCAACACATCACACAGCACTGCTGCATCCAGACAGCCGATATTTACCCCTTGTCCAGCAAGTGGGTGAATCACATGTGCAGCATCACCAATCAAAGCTAAGCCTGCTTTTACATATTGTTTTGCAGCACGAGCTTTCAGCGGAAATTGTGCTCTAGAACGAACTTCTAACACCTCACCCAACATGTGTTGACTTTCTTGAGTTAAAAGCTGCATAAAATCGGTATCGTTTAAAGCTGAATATTCATCGGCATAATCATCTGGTAGTGTCCAGACAATTGATTGCCAGTAGCCGTTTTCAGTTTCTTCAAGACTTGCCATAGGTAAGTATGCCAAAGGTCCTGTAGGTAAGAAAATTTGACGGGCAACATAATGATGAGGTTTTGCAGTTCTAATGGCACAGCTAATCGCTGCTTGTTTGTAATCCAGTACATCGAGGTCAATAAAAGCCTGTTCACGAACAAATGAATTAGCACCATCTGCACCAATAAGCAGTTTAGTTTTAAGCGTAGTACCATCTGCCAATTGAATATGCCAACATCCAACACCCTGCTCAATACGAGTAACACGAACTTGGGTACGGTAATCTGTTAATTGCTCTAACATTTTTTGTTGAATGGCAACATTTAATACACTCGGCTCTACCATAGAACCCAAGGCTTGCTCAGGCATCGGTCTTTGTTGCGACTCTTGGCCAAAATTAATTTCACCATAGCCATTAAGATTCCAGACTTGCATGCCTGTATAAGGCATTTGGCGCGCAAGATCATCCCAAACATTTACCGTTTTAAGCAAATGAATGGTCGCTTGGCTAAGCGCCAAAACACGTGGATTCATCACACTTAATGTTTTCTCAACATCAAGTACAGGAGCCGCATCAAGCACTGTGGGTTGTACGCCACCTTGCGCAAGTAATAAAGCAGTTAAACCACCAACCAATCCACCACCAACAATGACGACATCCAACACTTCACTCATGCTTTTAACCCCATTGCATAGTTAGCCACCAATGGTTTTACACCCGGAATGACATCAAATGCAATTAATCCTGTATTACGAATTAATTTTAATAATGGATTTTGGTTACTAAAACCACGAACGACTGTGTCACAGAACTTAATTACTCGCTGCTGATCTGATAATCGAGCTTGTTCATAAGCAAGTAAGTTATCAGGGGCACCTAGATCATCAGAACTGGTTAACTGATTCACTAAATAACGCACTAAAACATCTGCATCACGTAGGCATAAATTAAAACCTTGTCCTGCAACCGGATGAATTGTATGTGCTGCATTCCCCATTAAAATAACGCGGCCAACAGCTTGTTTATGGGCAAGCACTTGTGAAAGTGGATAACTAAAACGCTTACCCGTTTTTTCAAATTTACCCGCTCGATCACCGTAGGTTTGTTGCAAAGCACTTAAAAAGTGTTGGTCATTTTCTTCACCTAGCCATTCATTTTCGGTACCTTTTTTCACAGGCCATACGACCGAGCGGCGGTACTCACCAGGCAAAGGCAATAAGGCTAAAGGGCCTAAAGCACTAAACCGTTCAAAACCTACCTGCTCATGCGGTTTTGATGTCTGAACCGTAGTGACAATTGCAACCTGATCATAATCATGGACATCCACACCAACGCCAATTGCCTGACGACAAAAAGAATCGCGTCCATCAGCCGCAATTAATAATTTTGACTCAAGTTTTAAGGTTTCTTCACCACGTTGAGCTTCAATATGCACTTGTTCAGCATCTTGAGTTAAAGCCGTAACTTGTACGCCATCAATCAGCTCAATCAAAGGTTGTTGACGCACTTGAGTTAACAGAACACGACCAAGCCAAGCATTTTCAATCACTTGCCCAAAGCTTTCAACTTTTTCTTGCTCTGCGATTAAACGTGCTTTACCAAAACTGCCTTGCTCAGTAATGTGAACTTGTAAAATTGGAGTAGCATGTTGCTGTAATGCATCCCACAACCCTAGCTTCTGATAAATCTGTACGCTACGACGTGATAAAGCCGTATTACGTGCATCAAAACTCGAATGGTAAGGGGCAACATTTTGATCATCATAGTTTGGGTATTTCACAGCTTCTAATAGCTTTACCGCAATATTGGCCTTCGCCAGCATGAGCGAAAGGCTCAAACCAACCATACCCCCACCTACAATAATCACTTGTTGTTGCATCGAGTTTTGCTCCTTGGGCGAATACGTTTAATTATGCTTTAGCTTGCGCCATTAAATGTTCAATATCTGCAATATCTTTAACTACATTAGCAGTTAAAACTCGTGGCCCTTTCGATGTTGCGACCACATCATCTTCAATACGAATACCGATACCACGCCATTTTTCATCTACAGTTTCATCATCTGGCGCAATGTATAAACCAGGTTCCACTGTAATAACCATACCCTCTTCGTATTGACGCCAGTCTTCACCTTTTTTGTAAGATCCAACATCGTGTACATCCATACCTAACCAATGTCCTGTGCCATGCATATAAAACTGACGGTATGCTTCGGTTTGGATAAGTTCGTTAACTTCGCCTTTGAGCAAACCTAAATTAACTAAGCCTTCAGTTAAAATTTTGACTGCAACTTCATGAGGTTCACGGTAAGAATTACCAATACGAACTGCGTCAATGGCCGCATATTGGGAAGCCAATACAACTTCATATAATGCTTTTTGCTCAGCACTAAATTTACCATTTACTGGAAAAGTACGGGTAATATCCGAAGCATAGAATTCATATTCACATGCAGCATCAATCAAGACTAAATCACCATTTTTTAATGGCTTATTATTTTCAACATAGTGCAAAACACAAGCATTCGCACCACCGCCTACAATACTGTTATAAGACGGGACACAACCATTTTTCCCAAAAATATAATTGAGTTCAGCTTCAAGAGCATATTCCATCATTTCTGGGTGTACCGTTTGCATCGCACGAGTATGTGCCTCGGCACTAATGTTTGCAGCAATTTGCATTAGCTCAAGTTCTTGTGGTGACTTGACCAAACGCATTTCATCAACAATACGGTCGAGCTGGAGCAATTGAGCTGGAGCACTCTCATGTCGGTGTTCGTCATCTGCTTTTTTAATCCACTGACTCACCCGCGCATCAAACGCAGCATTGTGCCCAATTCGATAATAAAGACGCTCTTTATTTAATAATTTTTCAATAATCTCTTCATCAAGCAAATCAATTACATATGCTTCATCAGCATCATAGTCTTCAACTACACCATCAACTCCAGCACGAAAACCATTCCAGATTTCCATCTCACGATTGCGTTCACGGCAAAAAAGACTATAGCTATAATCATCGTCCTCGAAAGTTTCAATGACAGCAACCGCCTCAGGCTCAGCAAAGCCCGTCAAATAGAAAAAACTACTATCGGCGCGGAATTTATAATCCGCATCACGATTACGGTACATTTCCTCACGCGTTGCAATAATTGCAATACTGTTTGGACCCATTTTTTCTGCCAGACGGTCTCTACGATGTCGAAAATCAGCTTGAGGCAATTTCATAATGATCTACTTGATTTAGAATTTTAAAGTTAAAAAATAAAATACAACCAATAACACATCGCCTCAATTAACTTGGGCGATGTGGAGTAAACATTTCTACAATAGTTTGTTCTGTATCTACAGCAGCAGATTTAATTTTTGCATGAAAGTTTTTCAATAAAGAACTTTCAGATACAGTGATTTTTTTTCTACCAATAGACAAGCTTACAGGTATTAAGCGTACAAATTCATACAATTCTTCGTAACTGCTTTCACCTTCCTCATCATTATCAGAGTCTTCAAATTCAACTGCTGCAATATCTTGAAGGTTCTCAATCAACTCACGTTCATCATCACGAATATGACCCGATGCCAACCCAAAACCTAATACAACACCTGCACACCAATCTGATAAAGCTTGCACACGCTCTTGAAGTGGGTGCTCATCATCAGGAAGCATCGGTAAGTAATCTAATTCATCATCAGATATAGCGTGAACGACATCTTCTGCTTCATCAGTTAAAAGTACTAAAGCATCTTCACTTAACGCTGGCACATTAAGGGTTGTTAAAATTTGTGACCATTCTTCACGCGTTGGCGCTTCTGTCACACAAACAATACCTGTTAACAAACCATGTAACTCACTAGGGCTTGAAATTTCTTCAATTCCTTCAAAATGAGCGTTCCAATCTGTCCAGCCTGAAATATCGTCTTGCATTCGTTTATCCAATCTCTATACTTTGTATATATTACCTTTGATTGCAATTCTGTGCGACCTCGTTATGTTAGAACAATTACAGCGGCTACAAGCGCATATTAGCGTATTAAAAACACGCTTACATCATTTAGAGAGTGAACATGCGACACTCTCAGAAGCTAAAGAACTGGCTGAAACAGAGCATCACGCACAAGTTGTGCAAAAAAATAGTATTATCACTAAAAAACAAGAGGAAATTGAGTCGGTAACTGAGCAACTATCTCAGTTAAAAGGTCAATTTCAGCAGTTGAATCAGGATGCTAACACACTTGCTGAACGTTATAGCCGACTAGAAAAAAGCACGACTGATTTAAAAAATCGTTTTCAAGAAATTCTTGCCGAACGCAATGAATTACGTGTTGCAAAAGAAAAGTTACAAGCCCACCAGCGTCAAACCCAACAGGAGCTTCATGATTTACAACAAGATCGTGATCGTTTGTTACAAAAAAATGAGCTTGCTAAATCAAAAGTTGAAGCCATTATTCAACGCTTAGGAATTTTAGGTACTGCCCAAGATCAGCATACTCAAGAAATTCAGCAACTTGCCCATCCAAACGCTGAAACTGGTGAGGAGACCCAATCATGAGTGAACAAGTCATGGTAGAGCTTAGGCTGATTGAGCAGACCTTTAGACTCGCGACTACTTTAGATAAAAAAGATGAACTTGAACGTGCAGCAGAACTTCTCAATGAGAAATTTAATGAAATGCGCCGTAGTGCTCCACGTGTTGAGCACAATAAACTGGTCATTATGGTTGCTCTACAATTGACTCAAGAAGTACTAAGCCTTAATAAGTCTTTGCAAGAATACACTCACTGTGAACGTTTACTGCAAACGATATTGGATGATGTTGAACAAATTGTTTAATAAACTATCCATAAGAAAACGCCTTGCTCTATGAATAATAGATGCAAGGCGTTTTTTATTGAGGCTATCTAGCACATTGAAATTTAATTTATGCTTGTGAGTGTACAAAGCTTCATCAAACGCAAACTAAGTTTACAGTTCCAGAGGTTTAGGTGATTGCCAACAGGGTCAGATCGGTTATACTTAACTTGTCTCTGGGATGTTCGCCAGCGGGTCTATTCCCCTGCCGATACTTAAACTTATGGATGTGTTCTGTATATTTAGAGTGTATGCCTACCTTCGTGTAGGAAACCCAGCAAGTATACGTCGCGTCCACCTTGAACTCATCGGGTTCAGGGTAACGACACATGCAGCGGCATCTTCGGAGCATTTAGTTTTAACTTTAAGAAAAATTCAAAATATTTATTTTAATTTAGCTTTTCATACAGACCTTTCAGTCTAAAATTTTCTTTTTAAACATTAAATTGCAGCTTATATATTTAATTTATTCAACTCTCTCTAATTTTATTTTTATTAAGACACTCTTCATACCAACCTGTTTGAAAATCTTCTATTGCTTTTCTTTTAAAGAAATCTGTTCTAAATACTTTGACAGAGTAAGCTGAATTAATTAAATCTTGATAAAGTTGTTTTGCTTTTGGATCTTCGAGACCATTCGCTATCTGTTGTAAGTCTTGAGATGGAACTTTTTGTTGACGTGCCTCCATCACAGTATAAGCAACTTCTTTCACCACATTACAAATCTCGGGATCACTTACGTTTTCGTTGGCGTGACAACTTAAAGACAAAAAACCAAGAAGAAACAATTTAAACTTCATGACCCTACCTTATTTTTTATAGTTTAAAACTAATGACAGAATTTAATTATTAAAAAAGAAATAGAAATTTCTAACTATTTCTTTTTAAAAGATCACGCTGGATTAATTACGTAAAAATAAATAATAAGCCCACCTAATATGGTTGAAGCAATTGTTAAGTATGTACCGACTGTATTAAAACTCTGTAAGAATTTCAAGATTTCCATATCTAGAACCCCCTAAATTAGCGACTATAAAGACAAAATGAAATTTATCACAACTTAATAATGCCAATCAATTCACATTTGTCGGATTTTTTGAGACTTAAAACATCAATTGGCTTATTGATTACAACTAATCGCAAAGGCTTCTTTGTAGTAGTCAGTTGCACTCTTCAAATCTGACAACAATTTTTCTTCGGTATAAGGTTTGGGTGAAATTTTTATTAATGCGGGCATATATTGGGTTTTATAAACTTCCGGATAATCATGGCACAAGATTTTGACTTTAACCTCTTGTGGTGTTTTCGGATTATCTAATTGATCTAGAAATTCTCCGATTTTACGGTCAGACTCTTCAAATTGAGCTTTATAGTCAACTTCAGCAGCTTCAGGCTCTGCTTGTTTTGTGCACCCACCAAGTAGCAATACGGCGCTTATTGTAATGGTTAAAATTTTTAACTTCATAGGCTTAACAATTTCATATTCATCTTTTTAAATATTCTTAACTCATTAAATGTAAATAAATACTGGTAATACGTAAAGAAATAGAATGTTTTATCGTTAAAAGAAGATCTATTACCTCTGTTTAAGGCAATTAACCAAATAAATTTAATGTTATCTTCCAATTACTCTTCTATTTCCATAAAGCTATAAAAAAATAGGTATAATTTTGCACGACTGATCTCAAATCTTTGTTAAATTTACATATGAATGAACTTAGTTTTATTAGAAAAAATTTAAGATCTAAAAGACGCTCTTTAACTCTCTTTGAGCAAAAACAAGCTCAGCTTAATGTTCTCCATCATTTAAATACACTTGCTATTTTTCATACATCAAAAAAAATTGGTTTATATTTACATGCCTTTGGAGAAATCCATACCGACCTTCTCATAAAGTTATGTTTTCAAAAAAATAAACAAGTTTATTTACCTATGATTTGCTCTATGAATCAACGTTTAGTTTGGGTAAAAATATCTAGAAACCAATATTTAAATCGACGTTTTTCTCATCATCCATTGGGCATGAAAGAACCCATGACAACTCGAGGAGAACATGTATCAAAAATTGATTTACTGTTGATGCCACTTTTAGCTTGTGATCAATACGGTACGCGTATTGGTATGGGAGGCGGCTATTATGACCGCACATTGGCAAGTGCAAAACATAAGCCTTATCGTTTGGGTGTAGCCCATCAATTTCAATTTATTGAGCATACTTTAAAACGTCAAAGTTGGGATCAACCCTTAGATGGCTTACTAACTCCACAAAACTTTTATTATTTTAAAAGATGACTTTTATATAAAAATAATAAAATTTATTATGAGTGTTATTTTATTTTTACACTCTATTAAAAGCATAAAAGCAACCACCCTAAGGATAGTTGCTTTTACGTGACAGACCGTTTACCAAGTAATGTTAACACGCTTATTTAATGCTCAACATTAAATAAGTTTTGCATTATTGTTAACCATATACTGCTTATAAATGGCATAAGAAAATGATTATTTTCTACCCAAACGCCTTTTTTCTTATATGAATATTTTATAATTATTAAGCTAAATTACTTATCCTTTCTACAAAATTTTATTCTTCTTAAGAATTAATCCATTGATTCATAATATTTTAATAAAAAAGTTGACCAAATTAGTCATTTTTTCCACATTTTCTATTGAAAGGCCCTTGTAATTTTTGAAATACACATCACTATAAAAACATGGCAACCTCGTTGTCACTCATTAGGAGTGCCCATGTCTGAACTTATTATGAATGAAAAAACTGACTTAGAGCCTCAGGTTCCAAGTGTATTACCACTTTTAGCGTTACGCGATGTAGTGGTCTATCCACACATGCAAATTGCGTTATTCGTGGGTCGTGAAAAATCGATCAATGCAGTTGATGTGGCTCGTAACAGTGACAATTTAGTATTTGTAGTTGCGCAAAAAGATTCGCTTACAGAAGATATTGATCACGATAACCTTTATCAGTACGGAACTGTCGCTAAGATTGTTCAGGTCGTAAATCATGAAAATGATGAAAACTGTATCAAAGTACTGATTGAAGGGTTACAGCGCTCTAAGCTTGAAAAAATTATCGATGAAGATAGCCATTTGACTGCTGAACATAGCTTAAGTCCAATGACAATTGACGTAGATAAAGCTACCCAAGAAACTCGTTTACAAGAGTTACGTACTTTATTTGCTCAATATGCTGAAGCAAAATTACGTAATGCACGTGAACTGGTTGCAGCTGCTAATAAAATTGAAGACTTACTACAACTTATGTTCTTCGTGGCAACACGTGTGCCTCTAAATATTGAAATTAAACAGAAGTTTTTAGAGTACGATGAGTTTGAAGCACATTTGCAAGAGCTTATGAGTTACTTGGTGAATCAATCTGCTGAACAGCAAATTGAACAAACTTTGCATGACAGCGTAAAACGCCAAATGGAAAAAAACCAACGTGAATACTTTCTAAATGAAAAAATGAAAGTCATTCAACGTGAACTTTCTGACATGAATGGCGGTGCAGAAGATGACGTTGCTGAAATAGAAAAACGTCTTGCTGAAGCTGATTTACCTGAACACGTACGTAAAAAAGCTGAAGCTGAGTTCCGTAAGCTTAAAGCAATGCAACCTGCATCTAGTGAAGCGGCTGTTGTACGTAACTATCTAGAAGTAATTTTAGATACGCCATGGAACAAAGCGAGCAAAGTCAGCATTAACCTTGCTAAAGCTCAGGAAATTCTTGATACAGATCATTACGGCTTAGATGACGTTAAAGATCGTATTGTTGAATACTTAGCTGTTCAGTCACGCGTTAAAAAACTCAAAGGCCCGATTCTATGTTTAGTAGGTCCTCCTGGTGTAGGTAAAACTTCACTTGGTGAATCAGTTGCAAAAGCAACAGGTCGTGAGTTTGTTCGTATGGCACTCGGTGGCGTACGTGACGAAGCTGAAATTCGTGGTCACCGTCGTACTTATATTGGTGCGATGCCAGGTAAAATCGTACAGTCTTTAACAAAAGTTGGTGTGAAGAACCCTCTGTTCTTACTCGACGAAATTGACAAGATGGCACAAGACTACCGTGGTGATCCAGCTTCTGCATTGCTTGAAGTGCTTGATCCATCACAAAACAGTAAATTCAACGATCACTATTTAGATCTTGATCTTGACCTGTCTGAAGTGATGTTCATTTGTACTGCAAACAGTATGAATATTCCTGAAGCATTGCTTGACCGTATGGAAGTTATTCGTCTACCAGGTTATACCGAAGATGAAAAAGTGAACATTGCTGAACGTTACCTTGTTCCAAAAGCGATTAAGAACAACGGTCTACGTCCAAAAGAGTTAACAATTCATGAAGAAGCAATTCGTGATATTGTTCAGCGCTATACACGTGAAGCTGGTGTACGTAGTTTAGAACGTGAAGTGTCTAAAATTGCGCGTAAAGTGGTAAAAGAAGCCGTAAGTAAAAAGTCTAAAAACTTACAGCTTGATGTTACCTCTACCAATCTTCCAGAATACTTAGGTCCACATAAGTTTGACTTTGGTATTGCAGAAGATGAAGCGCAAGTAGGACGCGTAAATGGTCTAGCTTGGACATCTGTAGGTGGTGAGTTACTTACCATTGAAGTTGCAGCTGTAAAAGGTAAAGGTAAATTCATTACTACCGGTTCACTCGGTGATGTCATGAAAGAGTCTATTACTACAGCAATGACTTTAGTACGTACACGTGCCGATGAGCTAGGTATTGAAGCTTCTCGTTTTGAAGAAACTGATGTACACGTTCATTTACCAGAAGGTGCAACACCAAAAGATGGTCCATCTGCTGGTTTAGCGTTAACCACTGCCCTTGTATCAGCATTTACAGGTATTGCGATTCGTCCAGATATTGCAATGACTGGTGAAACAAGTTTAGGTGGTCGTGCAATGCGTATTGGTGGCTTAAAAGAAAAACTTCTTGCAGCACACCGCGGTGGAATCAAACTTGTATTTATTCCACAAGATAACGTTCGTGATTTGGCAGAAATTCCAGCCAATGTTAAAGAAGGTTTAGAAATCAAAGCTGTAAAAAGTATTGATGACATCTTGCCTTTAGCATTAGTGTCAATGCCAAAACCTTTACCAAAAACACCGATTGTAAAACCGGTGGAAGGTTCAAAAGCAGCACGTCACTAATTAAAATGTGAAAAAAGAGAGCTTCGGCTCTCTTTTTTTTGTTACACAATTTGATTGAAAAATATCCAACCATCCTCATAATAGGTATTAAGAGTATTTAATTAAATTAAGTATTCTTCGTTATCTATTCTTTTATAGATAGCCTTGCTTTTATTCTCTATGATCATCTGAACTCCAGACAGATGATCATTTGATCGCAGTCCAACATCGTTTTTTGGACTGCGTTTTTTATGCCTATTTACTACCACGAACTTATCTTTTCCTCAGGTATAATGCCCAAGCTGTTTTGAATGAATAGATAATATGAAAATTCGTATTCTGACCATTGGTCAAAAAATGCCTGCTTGGGTTCTCACTGGTTTTGAAGATTATTTCAAACGCATCCAACCTTTTGTGCAAACTCAAGTCATTGAACTTCCTATGGCCAAACGTGGTAAGAATGATTCAGAAGCAGATATTTTAAAATATTGCCAAATTGAAGGCGAAAGTATTCTAAATGCGTTAAAACCGAATGAAACTTTAATTGCTCTAGAAGTAGGTGGTCGAGAACTTAGTACAGAAAAGCTGGCTGACACCATGAAACAATGGATGCTTGAAGGCAATGATGTAGTACTCGCAATTGGTGGCCCAGATGGCCTGTCAGATCAAGTACGCAAAGCTGCTGCATGGCATTGGTCACTCTCAAAACTAACCATGCCTCACCCTTTGGTACGTGTATTATTAATTGAGCAACTTTATCGGGCGATGACTATTAATCATAATCACCCCTATCACCGTGCATAAAAACAACAACCGTTTCATTTTAGGAACAATCCGTTGAAATCAGGATACTTTTAACATGCTCTGATTTTGGCATAATGACTATTATTCTGCTTTTCAACTCAGGTGTAATGCAATGGAACTACAAACCCTTCCTGGACTGTTTATTTCACATGGTTCACCCATGCTTGCACTTGACCCAGAACAGGTAGGGCCTGCTCTACATCGTTTAGGTACAAATCTTCCCACACCAAAAGCAATCATTGTGATGTCTGCACATTGGGAGAGTAAAGCACTTGAAGTGTGTATTTCGACTCGTCCCGAAACATGGCATGACTTCCGCGGTTTTCCTAAAGAGCTATACGAAATTCGCTACAGCGCACCGGGGCAGCCAGAGCTCGCCGAAGAAATTTTAAAACTATTGGCAGATGCTCATTTTGTTGCACATGCGAATAGTACTCGTCCTCGTGACCATGGCGTATGGATGCCTCTATTACATATGTATCCTGACGCAGATATTCCTGTGGTCGAAATTTCTTTGCCAACAAATTTAAGCGCACAAGAAATTTATCGTATAGGACAGACTCTCGCGCCTTTACGCGACAAACAAATTTTACTCATTGGTTCAGGTAGCATTACCCATAATCTTGCAGAGTTATCTTGGCAAGGAGACAACTCTAAAGTTCCTGAATGGGCTTCAACTTTTAGAAATG
This sequence comes from Acinetobacter sp. WU_MDCI_Abxb74, assembly GCF_025513915.1. Classification (NCBI taxonomy): domain Bacteria; kingdom Pseudomonadati; phylum Pseudomonadota; class Gammaproteobacteria; order Moraxellales; family Moraxellaceae; genus Acinetobacter; species Acinetobacter sp. WU_MDCI_Abxb74. The sequence continues at coordinate 196,539 of NZ_JAHPRP010000003.1, read as the reverse complement.
CTGTCGTTAATAAACTTACACATCAAAATTATGATGGCGTACTCGAATGGCAGTCATTGCCTTATGTAAAACGTAATCACCCAACCCTTGAACATTTTGCACCTTTGTTTTTTGCTATGGGTACAGGTAATCGCTTTACGATTGTTCACAGCAGCTTCACAATGGGCTCACTAGGCATGGATATCTATCGTTTTGATTAATTATTAGCAAATACCCCGTTTTTCGGGGTATACCATTATTTTTGTTGAAAATTAGAATAACTTACAAACTTATACATTTTAAAAACCGAAACAATCAAATGTTTACATTTTCTTTTTTTAAGAATGTTTTAAGCTTACTGCTGTTGTTTTTTTACTTGAAGTTTTTAAATGAAAATTAAATATTTAATTCTTGCGTTATTACCTTTTTCTTTGATGGCGTGTCAAACAGTTACAAATACTCCAGCTCCGATTGTATCTGAGCAACAACAAAACCTTGCAACCACTTTAGGTGAATATGCTTGGACTTATCAAAATGTAAAAGCTTCTAAACCCCTTATTCTTAACTTTAATGCAAACGGTCAACTAAATATTAATACAGGTTGTAACGGTCAGGGTGGTACTTGGAAGGTTGAAGGTAACCAACTTGTTACCTCTAGTCTTGTTTCAACTATGATGGCTTGCCAAGATGACTTGATGAAGCAAGAGCAACTCTCTACTAGCCTCTTTAGTGAAGCAAAATTACCAATCGAAATTAGCAACAATAATGGTCAGGTGATTTTAAGCGTGACAGATAAAACTGGTCAAAAGCACATTTTCCAAGGTCAAAAAGCAGTTAATACTCAAGCTTTAACAGATTATTCTTGGTCTTATCAGCCTGAAAATACAAAAAAACCAATCGTTCTTAACTTTACCAATGACCGTTTATCTATCGCAACAGGTTGTAACCGCCAAGGAACAACTTGGAAAGTTGAAAACAATACGATTGTAACGGCTGACGTAATGTCAACTATGATGGCTTGTGAACCTGCTTTAATGAAACAGGAACAATTCTCTAGCAGCCTCTTCCAAAAACGTGCGATTCCATTTGAACTCAATACAACAAATGTTGATCAACCAACATTAACTGTTGTTGATGCGCAAGGTCAAAAATATACTTTCACAGGTAAAATGACACCTGAAGCAAAATATCAATCTGAAGGGAAAACTGTTTTCCTAGAAGTTGCTCCACAAACTAAATCATGTACTGGTGTAGCACCACAAACATGTATGCAAGTTCGTGAAATTAAATATGATGACAAAGGTGTTAAAACTTACGCTGACAAAAACTGGTCATTATATTATGGTCAAATTGAAGGTTTTGAACATAATCCAGACCAACGCGTAATTTTACGTGTAAAACGTTTTGAAGTGAAAAACCCAGCAGCAGACCAATCTAGCCTAGCAGATGTGTTGGATATGGTTGTAGAGCAAGAGTTAGTTAAAAAACCTAAAAAATAAGTTTTTAGACTAAAAAAATCCGATGCTTATGCATCGGATTTTTTATTTCTATTCTTAGAAAATACCTTGAGCAAGCATTGCATCAGCTACTTTTACAAAGCCTGCAATATTGGCACCATCAACATAGTTAACTGTACCGTCTTCTTTGGTACCGTATCTTACGCAATTGGCATGAATGTCTTTCATAATTGCATGTAGACGCTCATCGACCTCAGCATGTGTCCAGCTTAAACGAATTGCATTTTGAGACATTTCTAAACCAGACGTTGCTACACCACCCGCATTTGATGCTTTTCCTGGTGCATACAAAATTTTAGCTTCAATAAAGTGTTCAACAGCTTCAAGTGTAGATGGCATATTAGCACCTTCAGCGACACAAATTACGCCATTTGCAATAAGCGTTTTAGCATCTTCACCTGTTAATTCATTTTGCGTAGCACATGGTAAAGCAATATCAACAGGAATATGCCAAGGCGTTTTTCCTTCAAAATATTCAAAACCATGTTTAGAAGCAAACTCAGAAATACGGCCACGTTTAATGTTTTTAAGATTCATGACTTCAGTAAGCAATTCATCTGTAAAACCATTTTTTACATAAACTGTTCCGTTAGAGTCAGACAAAGTAACAACTTTTGCCCCTAAGAACATAGCCTTCTCTGCCGCATATTGCGCAACATTACCCGAACCAGAAACAGAGACTGTTTTGCCAACGAAAGACTGCCCACGTGCTTTTAGCATTTCTTCTGCAAAATAAACCGTACCATAGCCAGTTGCTTCTGGGCGCATTAAGCTACCACCAAATGAAATTCCCTTACCAGTAAAGACACAAGCGGTGTCATTACTTAGCTTTTTCATCATGCCTGCCATGTAACCGACTTCACGCGCACCGACGCCAATATCCCCTGCTGGAATATCAGTATTCGGTCCTAAATGACGGTATAGCTCAATCATTAATGCCTGACAGAATCGCATAATTTCAGCATCAGATTTACCTTTAGGATCGAAATCTGAACCACCTTTCCCCCCACCCATTGGTAAGGTTGTAAGTGAGTTTTTAAAAGTCTGCTCAAAACCTAAAAACTTTAAAATTGATAGATTGACCGATGGATGGAAACGCATTCCACCTTTGAATGGACCAATTGCTGAATTGTATTGAACACGGAAAGCTCTGTTAACTTGAGTCTGACCTTGATCATTCATCCATGAAACACGAAATTGAATAACTCGCTCTGGTTCAACAAGACGCTCTAACAATCCCTGCTCTGCATACTCTGGATTTTTTTCAATAAATGGCCACAAACTCGTCATAACTTCTTCGACAGCTTGCAAAAATTCAGGTTGATGCGGATCACGCGCTTGCACGTAATTCAGGAATTCATTCAGATTGTTGTATTTCAATGCACGGTCCTCAGCATAGTCATGAATTAAATTGGTGCAATACATTATTAAATGCATCATTTAGCAGCAAAATATTAAATCTCTTTCCATCAATTTTAACAATAGTTATTTTAAATTATTTTATTTAGCTTAATTATCAAAAACTTATTCTTAGGAAAACTACTCAAAGATAAGAAATAGTAATTTAACTCTTCACTTTTATTGATCTATTATTGTGCAATATTAGCTACATTTTAGGTCAATTAAAAACCCGATAAATTCGTTAAAATCCATTGACCTTACTTAGGTTTTTCTTCATTATCGCATCGTTTTAACCGAGCTATTTGCCCACTATGAATTCATCTATTTCTCTCATACGCGAGATTGATGCGTTATTACCACAAACACAATGTGGTCTATGTGGACATCGTGATGGATGTCTACCCTACGCAAAGTCGATTGCTGAAGGTGAAGAAGCAAATAAATGTGTTCCAGGTGGACAACCTGTTGCTGATGCACTCGCAAATCTACTCAATCGTCCTCTATTAACCGCTGAAACTAGCGTATGGCCTGTACAAACGGATGGTCGTCCACAGCGAATGAAAGCGATTATTCGTGAGGATGAATGTATTGGCTGCACCAAATGTATTAGTGCTTGCCCTGTAGATGCTATTATTGGCAGTGGTAAGCTCATGCATACCATTTTGACCGACTTATGCACGGGTTGTGAGTTATGCATTCCACCTTGTCCAGTAGACTGCATTGATCTGGTTGAAGACACACAAGCCTTACCCAATGAACAACAGCGTGCCGCAGAACAAAATGATTTAAGGCAACGCTACTACTCACATATTCAACGTGAAGAAAAGCGTCGCAGTCACCGTAAAGGGCCTGTGATACGTGCTGAAATTGATACTCAACTGTTTGCGCAGTTTTCTCAGGCACATGATGAACTACCTTCTATTGAACTCATCGAAAAACCCAAAGAAGCTGTGTTAACTGATGCGAAAACTACAATTGAGTTAGCCAAAATCCGCACCCAAATTAAGAAACTGGAAAAACAGCTCGATGTGCGTGAAGACGCAAAAAAACGTCTTCAACTCGAAGAACTACAACAGCAACTCATGCAATTACAGGAGGTCTGAATGGCTGTCAAAAATATGACGAAAAAGCAGATTCAAATTTTCTTTGAACGCCTTCGCGAACAACGGCCGTCTCCTCAAACCGAGTTAAAATACTCATCCTCTTTTGAGTTACTCATTGCAGTTATGTTGTCAGCTCAAGCCACCGACGTAAGTGTGAATAAGGCAACTGATAAACTTTACCCAGTGGCGAACACGGCTGAGAAAATCTATAACTTGGGCGTAGATGGCTTAAAGGAATATATTAAAACAATTGGTCTTTATAACGCTAAAGCCGAAAATGTCATTAAGACCTGTAAGATTTTAATGGAACAATTTAACGGTGAAGTTCCAAGCAACAGAAAAGACTTAGAGGCCTTGCCAGGTGTGGGGCGTAAAACCGCAAATGTTGTTTTAAATACAGCTTTCGGACAACCGACTATGGCCGTCGATACGCATATTTTTCGAGTTGGAAATCGAACTGGCTTAGCCGTAGGTAAAAATGTACTTGAAGTTGAGCACCGTCTAATTAAGGTCATTCCTAAAGAATTTATTTTAGATTCACATCACTGGCTCATATTACACGGCCGTTATTGTTGTATAGCTCGTAAACCTAAATGTTCTGAATGTGTGGTTGCTGATGTTTGTAATTGGCCTGACCGTTTTGAATTTGGCGCGCAAAAACAAATTGCCATTAAAAATATTGAAACTTAAAAGTATGGTTGGGTATGTTACCTATACCCAATCAATCTTACTTTAGACGCTTTTTCTGATTACGCTCTTCTTTCGCTTGTTTTTGTACCTGCCTAAGCATTTTATAGCTCTGATAACCCAAAAATATGACGAGTGCCAGACTTAGCAATACCACCAAAATCAATATGATTTTCATATTGTTCTCCTGCACTGAATGAAAGAAAAGAGCCCTCATAATGAGAGCTCCTTGTCACAAATAATATTTTAATTATTTGTCTAAAATGTTAAATAAATCTTTTTGCACATCTTCAATTGTACGTAAACCATCAAGCTTGTCATAAGTCGGGGCATTCTCACCAGATGCAGCACGGCTTTGATAGAAACCAACCAATTGTTCAGTCTCTGTATGATAAGACGCTAAACGTTTACGAATCGTTTCTTCTTGATCATCTGGACGTTGAACAAGGTCTTCACCAGTTTCATCATCTTTACCTTCCACTTTAGGTGGATTGTAAACTGTATGGTAAACACGGCCAGAAGCTGGATGCTGACGACGACCAGAAAGACGTTGTACGATTTCTTCATCAGGAACATCAATTTCAATCACGTGATCAATGCTAATCCCTTCTTTTTCCAAAGCTTCAGCTTGTGGAATAGTACGTGGGAAACCATCGAAAATGCAGCCATTTGCACAGTCAGGTTGAGCAATACGTTCTTTTACTAAACCGATAATAAGTTCATCTGAAACCAAACCACCAGATTCCATTACACTTTTAGCTTTTAGACCTAATTCAGTACCTTCACGAATTGCAGCACGGAGCATATCACCGGTTGAAATTTGTGGGACATTGTAGCGCTTACAGATCAACTGAGCCTGAGTCCCTTTGCCTGCCCCAGGTGGTCCGAGTAAGATAATGCGCATAAAAAACATCCTCATTTAAAACAATGAATGTGAAGCCTGGCAGAAAAAGTCTCGTTAATCTTCAATAGATTCTGCCCGACGTCGAATTATAAGAAAGCCACAAACAAATGTATTGTACCAGCAATAAATCCGGTTACCCCACCTAATACAATAAGAATCCACTCATCCTCCTGAAATGCAGGACGCAATAAATTCTGAAACTCTTTTGGTGTCAGTTCGCGAATACGCTCTTTAAACATTTGAAAAATCTTCTGTGCCCGGCTTGCGTTTAGTGCAGGGTCACATACGGGTCCCATCGTAATTTCAATTGAACGATCAATCAAGTCCGTCTTTAATCTTGCGTACTCTCTTGGCCCTAAAGAAAGCTGTAAAGATGTACGAACTAACGGTGTTTCCATAATTTCGTTAATATGACGCTTCACAATGCGGCGCGTCTTGTCTTTACGCGGCCCATACATCATTTCAGTCATAATTGATTTTAACGTAATCAGATCTTCAGTTACTACGCTTGAAAACACATCAGAAACTTCTTCTTGACGCTTCATAAAAGCACCTTGGACATTATAAGTCCCAATTCGAAGTACTGGTACAATCCAAGGGAACTTACGATCTTTTGTTAACCTAAAAATCTGTGGGTAACGAATATAATGTGGTTCAAGAGGGTTAAACACCATCCAGATTGCAATCCAGTTCGTTAAAAAACCCCAAATCGCAGCCCAAAACGGGACTGTCCAGTGCCAAGGTACGACAAACCAGACAATCATTTGGAAAATACCAAAGAACATTCCAATTAAAGCACTAATATGCCAAATAAAGTTGATTTCTTTTTGTCCAACCTTTAAGAACATGCGTACCATCAAACGGCGGTCACCTTCCATCTGAGTCACGACCATTTCACGCATATTAACCAGTGACTCGACGTTCATGGTCAGCTCAGTCACTAATTCTCTTAATACACCTGGTAATTGTTTATGTGCCTGAGCATAAATACGGCGTTTAATCGAATAAGGTAAGTTTTCCCAAAGCACAGCATTACGATCAATCATGACTTCATCAATCAGATGCTCAAGTTCAAACCCAACCTGCTCACCAATAATGCGTGCCATATCTTCAGGATCCATTGCTTCTAAAAATTCACGCAATGAACCTAATTTAGATAAAGTATTGTCGGTAATAATGCCCGAGATACGCCCGGCTTTACGTGGCACAATGCCTTGCCAACCGACTGGTAATGGACCTAAGTGGAAACCCCAAAATTTGATTGGGTAGAACACCATTTTTAAAGCCATCCATACGTGTGCCCATGTGACAAAGGCAGTAACTGGAATAATACTTAAAACGGCCCAAAAATCAGGTCTGTGTAAAAAGGTCTGCCACAATCCACTGACGTACTCTAACATGTAAGACTCTCGTATTTATTTGTGCTCTGCTTATGGCGAGTTAACGATAAACTGCTTTGTTTTATAAACCAAAACTTAGAGAATAAGAAAATTGAATTTGTGGTTTAGTATCTGCGGCAACATTCCCATTTTGGTCAGTCAACTTTTCCGCTGCACCAATACCCACACTAAAAGTACTAATTCTTTCTGAATTCAACAATACATATGCTAAATCGACACCAGCGCCTAAACGGGATTTATAATCTCCATCGACCTCTTTACTATCGAGATGCCCAGCATAAAAACCGATATAGTAACCATTTTTATCTGTGCCGGTAAGATAATAAGGATATCGAAACCCGACTTGGCCACCAGCAGTTTTGTCACCATTCAAAAAAGCGCCAACTTTTGCATAGGCAATACCATAAGGGTTTACCCATTCGCCGTTTAGATGTAATAGTTTTTGTGTAAAACCTGCGCCCACATTCCACGTAGATGCTGTATGTCCTGCTAATTTTGCTTCTGGAAGAAACGAATAGTCTTGAGCATGAGCCCAACTACTTACCGTCAAAACTGCAAGTAAGGGATAAATTTTTCTCATTATTTTCTCCATTTTCCCTAATCGTATTGTGAGAACAACCCTATTCTATTGAATGAGAGACTTTAACAGAATTATTTTGCTTCTTATATACAAGTATCTACAATTTTATTGTCTGCAAAGTCAAAACGTATCTTATTAAAAGGCAATGAAACTTTGAAAATTATGCAATATTTTAAGCGCTCTTGCGTTAGAATAAGCAGCTATTTTTCTACCCTATGTCATTAAGTCGATCCTTATGAAGCAGCACTTTCCTTTAAAAGATATCCAGCAAGAAAAGCGCATTTATCGAGGACGAATCTTTTTTGCCGTAGGTCTGGTTATCATTTGCTTATTAGTATTGATTAGCCGATACGCTTACCTACAAATTTTTCACTACGACGAATTCTCTACCGCATCTGACAAAAACCGAATTCGTTTGCAGCCACTTCCACCTGCTCGTGGTTATATCTATGACCGAAATGGTGTGTTACTTGCAGATAATTATCCTGTTTTTACAGCAACTTTAAGTAAAACAGATGTAGAAGATGCCGACCATGTTGTTGAGCAGCTACAGCCTATTTTAGATCTAACACAAGAAGATATTGATCGTTTCAAAAGTCGTATAAAAACTGCTCGAAAAACTGAACGTGTCGCAATTAAACTTAATCTAACCGAAGCCAATATTGCCAAGTTCAGTGAAGCTAAATATAAATTTCCCGGCGTAAGAATCGAAACACAAATGACCCGTTATTATCCGCATGGTGAGTTATTTGCTCATGTGATTGGTTATGTAGGGCGTATTAACGATAAAGAATTAAAAAGTATTGATAAAGATTTATATGCTGGAACCAACCTGATTGGAAAGATTGGCGTTGAAAAAAGCTATGAAGATTTGCTACACGGAACACCAGGTTATGAGTCTGTTGAAGCAGATGCCCACAGTAACATCTTGCGCCATTTAGGCCGTAAAGACCCTACGCGCGGGAATGACCTCTATTTATCTTTAGATTATGGTTTACAAGCAGTTGCGTCTCAACAGCTCGCAGGTCGTCGTGGTGCGATTGTCGCCATTGACCCTCGTACTGGCGAAATTTTGGCTTTAGTATCCAGTCCAAGTTTCAACCCTAATTTATTTGTGACTGGTATTAACCATAAAGATTATAGTTCTTTACGTGATAGTTTAGATCAACCGCTTTATAACCGTGCTGTACAAGGTGCATATCCACCCGGTTCTACCATTAAACCAATGGAAGCGATGGGGGGTTTACACTACGGTATTGTAAACTGGTCAACAGCAATTTCTGACCCAGGTTACTTCCATTTACCCGGAGATTCTCATAAATTCCGCGACTGGAAAAAATCTGGTCATGGCATCGTGAACATGCATAAAGCCATTATTATGTCATGTGATACCTATTTTTATATTCTTGCCCATCAAATGGGTATTGATCAAATGAACCAATGGATGCGTCAATTTGGGTTCGGTCAAAAAACAGGTGTTGATTTACCAAGTGAAAGTGAAGGTCTTTATCCAAATCCTGAATGGAAAATGCGTACTCGCAAAGCCAAATGGATGAAGGGTGAAACTATTTCTGTAAGTATTGGTCAAGGTGCGTTTACAGCTACCCCTTTACAACTTGCTATGGCGACTGCAATTACAGCCAATCATGGTTCTCATGTCACACCTCACGTTTTACGTTCAACTCATGGTGCAAAACCATTTACCGTTCGTAATGCGCCTGATGGCAAAATCAATTTCAACGGAACGGATGAAGACTGGATTCAAATGCGCGATGCCATGGTTGATGTAATTCAATCAGGTACTGGCCGAGGCATTCGTACACCTCTCTATCAAATTGCAGGAAAGACAGGAACTGCGCAGGTTAAAAGTATTGCACAGGGTAAACGTTACAATGAATCAGCCCTAAGCGAACGCCAACTTGACCATGGTTTATTCGTTGGCTTTGCACCAGCTGACAAACCAGAAATTGCGATTGCCGTGATTTGGGAAAATGGTCGTCATGGTGGTTCTGCAGCCCAACTTGCAAAACCTATTTTTGATTATTGGTTATTAACTCGTAAGAAAAATCCGATTCGACCAGCAAATCATCAAGTTAATGGCGGATTGATGACCGCAGGAATTAAGCCAGGTGAACTCTCAAACGGCGGGGAAAGCTCTAGCCCAGCACCAGCCACCTCAACCGCGCCTGCAGTATCAACACCACAAGCTACACCAGCTCGCTCTGCAACGAATGAGGTTGAGGATTAATGAAAAATCAATTACGTATTATTGGTGGCGAATGGAAAAGAAGAGTACTTCCATTTGCCAGCATTGATGGATTACGCCCAACGCCGGACCGTGTACGAGAGACTCTATTTAATTGGCTCATGTGGGATATTCAAAATACCCAAGTTCTTGATGTCTGCACAGGTTCAGGTGCTTTAGCTTTTGAAGCTCTGTCACGTGGTGCCGCTTCTGTTTATATGATTGAACCTGATAAAACTCAAGCACGTTTTTTAAAAGATAATATTCAATTATTAAAAGCTCAGAACTGTCATTTAATCAATGCAACTGCACAACAAGCTTTACCCCGCTTAAAAGAGCAATTTGATGTTGTCTTTTTAGATCCACCTTATAGTCTTAATTTATGGCAAGAGCTTGCCGAATTAGCAGACCCTCTCATTAAAACCAATGGTTATATTTATGTTGAAGCTGACCGTGATTTGTCCCAACTTCAACTTCCTACTACTTGGCAACAAGTCAAAACAACCAAAGCCGGTACAGTTCACTCAGGTCTTTATCAGAAAGTAGCTAAATAAAAAGGTAGCCTAAAGCTACCTTTTACCTATGAAGTTATAACTAACTCAATCCAATAACAGCAACAATTGCCGCACAAGCACCTACAATTTTTTTGCCATAGGGCACATATCGTGTAAGCACAGCACCCAATGCTAGTCCACCACAGTAAATTAAAGCCATAGCTGTGACCATACCTGCAACCAAAGCAATAATATGCCCTGCATGCGATAATTCGACGCCATGAGCCATACCATGAAAACTTGCAAGCAAAGCAGCGGCGATAGGTAAAACACGATTTGATTTTGTCCATAGCGCAATTGCTGTCACAACTAAAGAAGCAACAATCCCATATTCAGCAACATTTGCAGGTACTAAACCTTGAGCACCGATTAAAAAGCCTACAATTAGGGTAACACTCAAAGTAATGATACCCGCAATTTTCCATTGTTTAGCTGCTGACCAGAGTAAAACGCCAAAAGCTAAGGCCATGACTAAATGATCTAAACCAGTAAATGGATGAATAAAGCCTGCCATAAAACCCGAATGTGCATGGTCATGCCCCGGGTGTGCCATTGCAAGTGTAGGTAACAATGCAAGGAGCCCTATGCCCCATTTTTTAATGAAGTCCATAATCTCTCCTTAAGCTTTAAACAGCCCTTGTTTCTCAATAAATTGAATGATTTCTTCAAGACCATCTTGTGTTTTCATATTTGAAAATAAGAATGGTTTTTCTCCGCGCATGCGCTTTGCGTCTTGATCCATCACATCAAGGTTTGCACCGACCATTGGCGCAAGGTCAGTTTTATTAATAATCAGTAAATCTGACTTGGTAATGCCTGGGCCACCTTTACGAGGGATTTTTTCTCCACCCGCTACATCAATTACATATAGCGTTAAATCAGAAAGTTCCGGACTAAATGTAGCAGCCAAATTATCACCACCACTTTCAATAATAATGAGCTCCAAGCCTTCAAACTTTTCACATAAATCATCAATTGCAGCCAAATTAATTGAAGCATCTTCACGAATTGCAGTATGTGGACACCCACCTGTTTCGACACCAACAATACGATCTGGTGACATGGCCTCATGACGAGTTAAAAAATTGGAATCTTCTTTGGTATAAATATCATTCGTCACTACAGCCATATTGTATTTATTACGCAAAGCAAGGCATAAATTGAGCGTAAGTGCAGTTTTACCCGAACCTACCGGACCACCAATTCCGACCCTTAATGGACTACGTTCTGTCATGATTTTTATCCTTTTATTTCCTAAAATTAAGATCTAAATAACCGTGAATATTGTGTTTCATGTTGCATACTCAACATGGCGTAACGAGGTAAAGCACTACTCAATTGCTCATCTTTAAGTTTTAAGGCTTTCTCTATCGCCTGTGGTACCAAACCATGCAAATGCCATAAAATTCTTTGTCCAGCCATTTGCCCTAAAGGTACGGTTTTTACCGCAGCCAAAACCTGATTTTCTAGAACAGTAAAAGTGTAGGCTGTAAGCACATCAGCGTCTTTAAGCTCAAGTCGACCACAGAGCTGTGCATAGACAGGCACAAAACCAAACTGCTTTTTAACATCAACAGGTTTTTTTAAAACATCTCTAATCCACGCATTTAAAGAAAATGCCAACTGCTGAGACTCTGCCAAAAGCTCTTTACTTTCTCGGCTTGCTCTATATAAATTTGCCCAAACCAAAAATTGATCTTGATCATCATGATGCTGCATGAGACGTTTCAGTACTGGTAACTCAAACCGCACTAACAGCATTTCAAGCACTTCTTCGAAATAAGAAATTGCCGAAGCTTCATCGTGTATTAAGCCAATATCAATGGCTGTTTCTACACCTTGTGAATAACAATATGCTCCGACTGGTAATGCCGTAGAAGACAGTGTCAGTAACTGAAGTAATTGCGCTGCGTTATGAATGGACATGGTGCAAAGCTTTGATTGGGCTTAAGCGGTGGTCATGGCTATGCTGCGCATAAGCACCACTTTCAGGCTCAAATGGATGATCAGTTTCTGAAACTGTAAGCCCTAGCCCTTCTACCATTTCTGCAAGAACATGATCAGGTTCAAAATATAAAGCAGTAGGCGTCAGCATTAATGGCACATGTCTGTTACCGAGGTGATAGGCTGCTTTAAGCAAATCAAAATCGTTTGCAGCAATCACTTGCATTAAACGTTCAGGTTTAGCATCAACACGTAATATGTCGCCATCATTCGTCGCAATATATGAGCCACTCCGCAAAATGCCTGTACGCGGTAGATCAGCGCCCACATCTATGCCATTGGCTAAAGTCGCTCGAAATCGTGATTTTTGACGTGTATCAAAAGTGAGTTCAACCGTTTCAAATGTCTGATCAGGAGAAATGTGTTCAAGACGTTGGGTATAAATTTTCATGTAGCTTCTCTCTCCTTTATTTATTTTTTGCATTGCCATCTACATATAAGCGGATGGGAAATATCTTCATAAAATTAACTAAAACAAAAAATAACGCTGAGCCATTGGTAACACTTCAGCTGGTTCACAGGTTAATAGCTCTCCGTCTGCCCTCACTTCATAGGTTTCAGGATGAACCTGCATGACTGGACAATAAGTATTGTGTTTCATATCAGCTTTCGTAATTGCACGCGTATTTTTACAAGGGCTAATCAACTTTTTTAGATTTAGCTTTTCAGCAACTTTTTCATCAATCGCAGCTTGAGATAAAAAGGTAATACAAGTGTTATGCACACCACGCGGATAAGCGCCAAACATTGGACGGTAATGCACTGGTTGAGGTGTCGGAATTGAAGCGTTAATGTCGCCCATCGGTGCTGCTGCAATCATACCGCCTTTAATAATCATGGATGGTTTCACGCCAAAAAAGGCTGGCTTCCACAACACTAAATCAGCTAGTTTTCCAACTTCAATCGAGCCAATTTCATGACTTAAGCCATGCGTAATTGCTGGGTTAATTGTATATTTGGCAATGTAGCGTTTAACGCGATTGTTATCATGAAACTCGTTATCGCCCTCTAAAGGACCACGTTGAATTTTCATTTTATGAGCAGTTTGCCAAGTACGTAAAATCACTTCCCCCACGCGACCCATCGCCTGAGAGTCAGATGACATCATGGCAATTGCGCCTAAGTCTTGCAGAATATCTTCAGCTGCAATCGTTTCACGACGAATACGACTTTCTGCAAAAGCGATATCTTCAGCAATTGCTGGGTCTAAATGGTGGCATACCATGAGCATATCTAAATGTTCATCAATGGTATTAATCGTATAAGGTCGTGTTGGATTGGTCGAAGACGGTAAAACATTACTCTGTCCAATCGCTTTTAAAATGTCTGGCGCATGTCCACCACCCGCACCTTCAGTATGGTAGGTATGAATCGTGCGATTTTTAAATGCAGCTAAAGTCTCTTCCAAAAAACCGCTTTCATTTAAAGTATCTGTATGAATCGCCACCTGCACATCAAACTCATCCGCCACGCTTAAGCAGTTATCAATGGCTGCTGGTGTTGAACCCCAGTCCTCATGTAACTTGAGCCCAATCACTCCAGCTTTAATTTGCTCTCGAATTGGATCTGGTAAACTTAAATTACCTTTACCTAACAGACCAATATTCATAGGCAAATCGTCAATGGCCTGTAACATGGTAGCAATGTGCCAAGGTCCCGGAGTCACTGTCGTTGCAGAAGTTCCCGCCGCAGGTCCTGTGCCACCGCCAACCATTGTCGTTGTACCAGACATAAGCGCAGTTTCAACTTGTTGAGGACAAATCCAGTGAATGTGAGTATCAATACCACCTGCTGTTAAAATCTGCCCCTCACCCGCAATAACTTCTGTTGCTGCGCCTAAAGGAATCGTAATGTCGGGTTGAATATCAGGGTTTCCAGCTTTGCCTATTTTCCAGATTCGACCATTCTTTAAGCCCACATCAGCTTTAACAATTCCCCACCAATCCACAATTAAAGCATTGGTAATGACCGTGTCTGCGACTTGATCGGCCAAAAGTTGTGACTGCCCCATCCCATCACGGATGACTTTTCCGCCACCAAATTTAACTTCTTCACCGTATGTCGTTAAATCTTGCTCAACTTCAATAAAGAGCTCTGTATCAGCCAAGCGAATACGATCACCCACTGTTGGACCAAACATCTCAGCATATGCACGACGTGACATTTTCATAACTTAATACTCATCTCTTTCATTATCGTTGTTATGTCTAATCCAACTTACCCATGACTCGGCCTGCAAAGCCATATACTTCTCGCTTACCCGCTAAAGCAACAAGTTCAATTTCACGACTTTGTCCCGGTTCAAAACGTATCGCTGTACCTGCCGCAATATTTAACCGAAAGCCTTTCGCTGTTTCACGATCAAACTGTAGTGCATCATTCGCTTCATAAAAATGAAAATGTGAACCCACTTGAATAGGCCTGTCACCAATATTCGCAACCACCACTTTTAAGGTTTCCCGTCTAACATTGAGTTCAATATCTGTATCTGGAGTAATGATTTCGCCCGGAATCATATGCCTCTCCTTTTTATATTTATAAAATCGGTTGATGAACCGTGACTAACTTAGAACCATCAGGAAAGGTTGCTTCGACCTGAACTTCTGCAATCATTTCAGATACTCCGTCCATGACATCTTCGCGCTTTAATAAAGTTGTACCGTAATGCATTAAGTCACTGACCGTCATACCGTCCCGCGCACCTTCAAGTAAAGCTGCTGAAATAAAAGCAATAGCTTCCGGATAATTCAGTTTTAAACCCCGAGCTTTACGGCGCTCAGCGACGAGTCCTGCTGTAAAAATGAGTAACTTATCTTTTTCTGTTGGATTGAGTTCCATATCTCTTTCCTAAATAGCATTTATATTCTTTAAGCAAAATACGTGCTCAAAAATAGCTTACTTGTTTTAAATGCTTTTTAAATACGCAATTTAACGTAACTTAGGTTTTCCAAATTCTTGGAAACTCCTCTTCCAAATCAAGCCAGTAACGTCTTAATCTTGCTCGTATAGCTGCAAATGCGTCATGACAATTTCGGACATCATTTCCCAAAAAACGAGCAGAAACCACATCATCCAATAAAGTTAATGTGACAGGTGCTTGCATGCGCATCATCAATTCTCGAATGAGTTCTAACTGTTGTTCTAAATAAAATGATGAACGATATTTTTCGGGAGCGACTGCCCAAAAGCTTCCCATTACTGCTTGATTGTTCATACCTAAACATGAACTAAGCCAACGGTCTTCTCCTTCAAAACACAATGTATCTGCAACCAACAATTTGTGTTCTCGCCACAATTTAAACTGGTTGTGATAACTACCCTGAACAAAGCGCTCAGCACGTGCCTGCCGCCCAAGTACCAACATATCCCACCCAATAAAACTTGCAGCATGATCAAGATGAATATGAGTTTCTGAATGCGCTAAAGCACCATCAAACAGCATCGTTTCTTGTGGAACCCACTCTAAAATAGACTGATCTTTCACATGTAAATGGATATGCTGAAAAGCTTGCTTTCCATTGGTTTTGTACCATTTGCCCGCTCCAGGAGTAGTTACTACTGCATGAGCTTGATCTTTGGTTTCAATTTCAAAAGTAAGATGATCTCCTCCTGCAATTCCTGCGGGTGGATGAACAATAATGGCATGACACACACCTGTTCTTTCAGGCCAGAGCATTTTTTGCACCCTAACAGGGCCATGATGTTTTCGATGACTCATTATGGTGCGTGAATTTTCAAAACAAAAACCGAGCTCAAGTTGTGCATACCAAAATGGTGCTGAAGAATTTTTTGGAAATGGTTGTGCCTGATTCATTCTGGTTCATATGTTCAAAATAAGTGCTTAAACTTATAAGCAAAATACGCACCAAATATAAAAATAAGCCGACTGATAAAATTAGATACAATTTTTCGATTTTAATGAGCTAAAAAATCATCAATGTCTAACATAAAAGCACAGTAACTTATGGAATTGTTTATACAATAGCGCCCATCGTTGCTTCCATACTTGCTCTCCATGAAACTTTTTTTCGTGTTAACCCCACTTGTCTTTTTAACTGGGTGTATTTTTGGCCAATCTAGTGAAGTCAAACGTGCAGAAAAGCTCCTGCACAATTTCGAATGTAAAAATGTTGAGACGAGTCAACTTGCAACAAGCTCGATTAATTCTTATTACCAGCAATCTCTAGCAGTAAGCAAAGAAAAAGCAACTTCATACGTAGAGAGCTACAAAAATGGTGAAGAATTATTCGATATGCCACTGGATGAAGTTCTAAAACAACAATACCAACTTTATAAAGCAGCGTGCGATTCCTTAGGTGGAGTTTCTTCGCAACCGTAATTCATAAGGTATTCATTAAATCATTTTAGTGAATACCTCCTTCTTATTTTCGTTTTAATAATTATTCAAAATTTACTCACTTTACCTTTTGTTAAAATTAAATTACATACTTAAACTTTTATTAAGCTCTCATATTTCATAGCCTATTTATTGATTTTTTATTTATTTTCCGAGGTTTAGATCATCATGAAAAAAACATTATTATCAGTTGCACTTGTAAGTACCCTTCTTGTTGCTTGTAGCAAAAATGAAAATAAAGCCGACACGACAACACAAGCCTCTGCTCCGGCACAAACTACTGACGCCAACAACAATGCAGTAGATACCACACATACAGCTGAAAATTCACTAGATTGGGATGGTACATATAAAGGTACTCTTCCATGCGCAGACTGTGAAGGCATCAAAACTGAATTAGAACTGAAAGATGATAAAACCTACGAGCTAACCGAAACCTACATTGGTAAAGGTGACACAAACCCGTTTGAAACCCATGGTACATTTACTTTTGACAAAGATAATACTTCTGTCATTACCTTAGATGATAAATCACAAAACCGTAAATTCTTTATTGGCGAAAATACCGCAACTGCTTTAGATATGGAAGGTAAAAAAGTTGAAGGTTCTTTAGCTGAACACTATGTATTGAAAAAATAATTTTTTTAATGATAAAAAAACCCGCTCATCTGAGCGGGTTTTCTTTTGAAATCAATTCTTAGTGTGCTGCGAATTGGTTCATTGTGTTTTTAGCATCATCATGTGCTTTAAGTGCGTTGTCACCAGAGAAGATTTCTTTATGATCATCACCGATATCAGAACCCGCCATTGCTTGGTGTTTCACACAAGCGATGCCACCACGGATTTCTTTACGTTGTACGCCAGCAACATAAGCCAACATACCTTCAGAACCGAAGTAACCTTGTGCAAGCTCATGTGTAGAAAGAGCAGCAGTGTGGTAAGTCGGAAGTGTAATCAAGTGATGGAACACACCCGCTTCACGAGAAGCATCTGCTTGGAATGTACGAATCTTGTCATCAGCATCAGCAGCTAATTCAGTAGCATCATACTCAGCGCTCATTAATTTGGCACGGTCATAAGCAGAAACGTCTTTTCCTTCAGCAACCCAACGGTCATAAGCTTGTTGACGGAAGTTTAAAGTCCAGTTAAATGATGGGCTGTTGTTGTAAACAAGCTTCGCATTTGGAACAACTTCTTTAACCCGGTTAACCATGTGAGCGATTTCTTCTACGTTTGGAGTCGCAGTTTCGATCCAAAGAAGGTCAGCACCATTTTGAAGGCTAGATACACAGTCAAGTACAACACGGTCAATTTGAGTGTCAGCACGGAACTGATATAAACCAGAAGGTAAACGCTTAGGACGGTGTAATTTACCATCACGTTTGATCAAGATTTCGTCTTCTTGAGCATCAGCAATATCAATTTCAACAGTGTCTAAGAAACCGATGTATTGAGAAGCAATGTCACCTGGCTCTTTAACCACTGGGATTTTTTGAGTCAAGTCAGCGCCTTCAGAGTCAGTACGCGCAACGATAACACCGTCATCAAGACCCATTTCTAAGAATGCATAACGTAATGCATGGATTTTAGAGATGAAATCTTCATGTGGAACAGTTACTTTACCAGCTTGGTGACCACATTGTTTAGCATCAGATACTTGGTTTTCGATTTGAAGCGCACATGCACCAGCTTCAATCATTTTACGAGCAAGTAAGTAAGTCGCTTCTTCGTTACCGAAACCAGCATCGATGTCAGCAATAATTGGCACAATGTGAGTTTGGAAACCGTCGATTTGAGCAGTGATTTCAGCAGCTTTAGCAGTATCACCAGCTTCGTTTGCTTTTTTAAGCGCACGGAATAAATCGTTTAATTCTTTTGCGTCAGCTTGACGTAAGAAAGTATAGATTTCTTCGATTAATGCAGGTACTGAAGTTTTTTCGTGCATAGATTGGTCAGGAAGTGGACCAAACTCTGAACGAAGAGCAGCAACCATCCAACCAGAAAGGTAGATATAGCGACGCTCAGTAGTACCGAAGTATTTTTTGTTCGCAATCATTTTTTGTTGTGCGATAAAACCGTGCCAGCAACCTAATGATTGAGTGTATTTGCTAGAGTCAGCATCATAAGCAGCCATATCACGACGCATAATCGCAGCTGTATATTTAGCAATGTCTAAACCAGTTTTGAATTGGTTTTGCATTTGCATACGTGCAGCATCTTCTGGGCTAATATCGCGCCAAGTGCTACCGAATTTTGCTTTTAGTTCGCGGATTGCATCAATCGCTGTTTGATATGTAGTCATGATATTGTCCTGTATTCATTTTAGGATTTCATCGATTAAAGCCTAGAGTCATGTACTTAAATTTCTTATGACACCAGCTGCTTCTTCATGAACACAGCTTAGACTTAGCCAATCAATTAATCCAATATCCTTTATTAATCTTCAGTATTTATTTAAAAAATGTACCGATAAATCGATATTATAGATAAAACAAAAAACCTTAACACTTTGTTTATAAAAATAAAATTATTCTAAAGGAGTATAGAGTTTTATTCTAAAAACTTAGTAAGTCTTATTTTTATACAATTTATGAAGTTTTTTCCACCCATTTTTAACCTTAAAAGTCAATTGTAAATTAGGCTATTTTTGCCAATGTAAAAAGTCAATTTCCATGCTAGAAAGTAATAAGTTATATATAAATATATTCTATTTGTCACCTTCATACTTAAAAATGTAGCAAAGATAATAAAATCGAGCCTTTGAAGTACTTTTTACCCCTACTTAATTCCTACAAAAAATGTCGTTTTTCTCATCATTTTTTCACACAATAGTTATTAGATATGGCATAATTTGAAACAATTTCAGGGTTTTATTTTCGGTATTTTTTTTATGAATCTGGAGCGAGTAGATCTTAATCTATTAATATATCTTGATGTACTTCTTCGTGAAAAAAATGTTACACGCGCAGCCGAACAACTTGGGGTAACTCAGCCTGCCATGAGTAATATTTTACGTCGCTTACGTAATTTATTTAATGACCCTCTTCTTATCCGTTCTTCTGAAGGGATGACTCCAACAGAACGTGCTCTTGAATTACAACCTCGTATTCGTGATGCGCTTGCTGATCTCTCCATGATTTTGGAACCCCGTACCGAATTCCGCCCTTATACAAGTAATCGTGTTTTCCGCATTATGACATCGGACTATGCCGAGGCAACTTTAGTTCCTCGTCTTGTTAAAGCGCTCCGCTCTGAAGCTCCAAACGTTGTTCTTGATTTTCTTACACCAAGTGATGTGTCTTATAGAGACATGGAACAAGGTAAAGTTGATCTCGCAATTAATAGATTTAATGAAATACCGCAAAGTTTCCATCAGGTTTTAGTTTGGCGTGATAGTTTCAGTTGTATTCTTAACGACAAACACCCTGCTGTAACTCATTTAAATTTAAAAAGCTATTTAGATGCACAACATATCTGGGTTTCTAAAACAGGTATGGGTGTCGGTTTTGGCGTAAACCCTGATAAACAAGGTGGTTTAGGCTGGATTGATCAGGCATTAGAACGTATTGGTCAACGTCGTAAAATTTCTGTATTTACTCGTCACTACCAAATGCCAGCGTTACTTGCTCAAAACGTAGACCTTATTGCCACATTACCAACACGAATGGCACGCCTACAAACACAGAATCCCAAACTACTTATAAAGGATCCTCCTTTTTATATTCCAGAGTTCGAACTCAAAATGGCTTGGTGTCCATTGTTACATCATCACCCTGCTCATCGCTGGCTGCGCCAACTTATCTTATTTGTTGCTCGTCAAATGATTGAAGAGGAAAACCGTGAATTTCTAACCAATAATTCACAATTTTCTCACTATTAAATAAATTTTAATTTAATTGTCGATTTCAGGCGCTGAGCAATCAATCTGATTACCTCAGCGCTTTTTTATGTTAAAACAATAGTCATAATAATGATGAATCTCAGGTGATTTGTGAGTCTCTTTCAAAATATCATTATCATCGTACTGCTCATTATCGGAGCGGGCTTTTTATCTTTAACTGAAATTGCACTCGCTGGTGCCAGAAAAGTTAAGCTAAAAATTCTAGCCGAAGCGGGTGAAGAACGCGCTCAACAAGTACTAGATTTACAAGAACAATCTGCTGACTTTTTTGCAGCCTCTCAAATTGGCCTAAATGCAGTTGCGATTTTAGGCGGTATTTTGGGTGAAGCTGCTTTTCGTCCTTATTTCGTGACTTTAGTTGACCGTTTCTACGCAGGTCCCTGGACACAAACGATTGGTTTTGCCCTATCCTTTACTTTAGTGACATCACTCTTTATTTTATTTGCCGATCTTATGCCAAAACGTTTGGCTATGATTGCACCCGAAAAAATTGCAATTAGTGTTATTAACCCAATTCAGGTTTTTATTAAGGTTTGTAAACCTTTAGCTTGGGGAATTAACGCAATTGCCAATCTGTTATTCCGTTTATTTAAAGTGAATACAACGCGAGAAGACAACATTACTTTTGATGATATTTCAGCAGTAATGGATGCAGGTGCGCAGGCAGGTGTACTTCAAAAACAAGAACATCACTTTATCGAAAATGTTTTTGAATTAGAAGAACGCAACGTACCTTCCAGTATGACAACACGTGAAAATGTTGTTTATTTCACCTTAAATGAACATGAAGATAGCATTCGCCAAAAATTAGCAGAGTACCCTTATTCAAAATTTTTGGTATGTAATGAAAATATCGATCAGGTCATTGGTTACGTCGACGCCAAAGACTTCCTTGTTCGTATTTTAAATAATCAATCTCCAACGCAATTGAATGAAACAACCATTCGTACGGTCTTGATGATTCCTGACACTTTAACCCTATCAGAATTACTTGATCGTTTCCGCTCTACCAAAGAAAAGTTTGCGGTTGTTATAAATGAATATGCGCTTGTCGTGGGGGTTATTACCTTAAGCGATATTATGATTACGGTTATGGGCGATTGGGTAACCCCAATTGAGGAAGATCAGCAAATCATTAAACGTGATAATAATTCATGGTTAATTGATGGCAGCACACCAATTGACGACTTAAGACACGCACTTGAAATTGATGAAATGCCTGATGAAGAAAATTATGAAACATTAGCAGGCTTCATGATGTACCGTCTACGCAAAATTCCACGTCCAGCAGATTTTGTGGAATTCGGTGGATACAAGTTTGAAGTAGTCGATGTCGATAATTTTAAAATTGACCAACTCCTTGTAACTCGAATTTTAGAACAAAGTGAAGTACATTCATCAATTGATGAAAACTAATTTATATTAATTTAAATACCTCACAATTTTATGTGGGGTATTTTTCAACCTAAATAAATTTTTCATATATATATAATAATTATTTTAGATTCATAAATTCAATTTGCTCTTTTAATCTAAAAATAATATTATTTAAATTATCAATTATATTAAATCTTAAATACTGAAAAATAATAGAATAGTCTATATATCTTAATTAACATAAAGCGATTAGATCCCCATTTACATTATCATCAAACTTTTGTAACCTAGCCCAAAGTCAGTCTTTAAATGGTTCTTCTTCTCATTTCACCCATCAAAACATGTATAACTAAAAAAAATATCATATAATTTTTATTTTTATAAAGCCTTTATAATCTATTATTATGAATTACATTTATTATATGCTTACTATAATCCAAATATATATGTTCAGTATTTCTTCAAAATATACCTTTCCAACTGAATATATATTAACCAAATAAACTAAATATATTATTTGTCTTTTTGATAAAAATTAATAAGAATAACCAAGGTCAGAGTTTTGAATAAACTTGTTCAGTAAAACTATAGGCAAAGGATTGATTGTATGCTGACATTACTTGGTGTTGGCATGATTTTGTGCTTCATGTATTTAATCATGTCCAAACGTTTAAGCCCTATTATTGCTTTAATTCTCATCCCATTTATTTTTTCTCTTATTGCTTGGGGCCTAGGTCACTACTTTGAAAGTTTGAGTCACATTGAACTCAAAGGTCTCAGTGAGATGATGCTAGAAGGCATCAAAAAATTAGCGCCAACTGGCGTAATGCTTTTATTCGCAATTTTATATTTTGCCTTAATGATCGATGCAGGTCTTTTCGATCCACCAGTTAAATGGATTTTGAAAAAGGTTAAAGGTGATCCTTTAAAAATCACAATGGGAACCGTGTTTTTAACCACAATGGTTTCTTTAGACGGTGATGGCTCAACAACGTATATGATTTGTGTGGCTGCAATGTTGCCACTTTATCAACGCTTAGGAATGAATACACTCATCATGACTGCACTTATGCTGTTATGTAGTGGTGTAATGAACCTAACACCATGGGGCGGCCCTACAGCTCGTGCTGCAAGTGCACTACAAATTGACCCAAGCCACATTTTCGTACCAATGATTATCCCTATGGTCATTAGTATTGGTTGGTTATTTTTCTTGGCGTACCTATACGGTCGTTATGAGCAAAAACGTTTAGGTGTTATTGAGCTTGAAACTCACCATGGCGACAATATTACCGTATCGAAAGATCCTGAAGCGACTCGTCCACATTTACGCAAAGTAAATATGGTGCTTACCATCATTCTTATGATTGCTTTGATTAAAGGCATTTTGCCTATGTCTGTGTTGTTCATGATAGCGTTCTGTATCGCAATGCTTATTAACTACCCTGACGTTGATATGCAGAAAAAGCGCATTGCAATGCATGCAGATAGTGTCTTAGCTGTTGTGGGCTTAATTTTTGCAGCAGGTATTTTCACAGGAATTTTATCTGGTACAGGTATGGTTGAGGCGATGTCTAAAGAGTTCGTCGCAATGATTCCTCCAAGCATGGGTCCATATCTTGCACCAATCACAGCTTTAGTCAGTATGCCTTTGACTTTCTTTATGTCTAATGATGCATTCTTCTATGGTGTTTTACCTGTTCTTGCCGAAGCTGCTTCACATTATGGTATTAGTGCAGAAGAAATTGCCCGTGCCTCGATTATTGGTCAACCAGTCCATTTACTATCACCTCTTGTACCATCAACCTATTTGTTATGTGGTCTTGCTAAAGTCGATTTTGCAGATCACCAAAAGTTCACTTTAAAGTGGGCATTTATTACTTGTATGGTTCTTATGGGTACAGCGCTAGTTATTGGTGTTTTCCCTTTGTTCCATTCACTTACATAAATTATCAGCAATAAAAAAAAGCCCCAAATGGGGCTTTTTTTTATTGCTCTACATATTCAATTAAGTGATCTAACACAATGTGAAAATGCAATGTAATGTCTTCTTCTAAAATTTTATAGGCATTATCAAACTGAACCATTGGCCAACCTTCTTTCCAAAATGGAAAAATATTGTGTAGGCTCTCAGTCACGATCGCATCTTCACGACTAATCGCTTGAGCAACTTGAGCTAAAACCTGAGCGGTTTCTGCCCCATCCATAGCTAAATAATCAAGACCACGTGCTTTAAAAATACGGATACGGTCTTTTTTATAACGAATCTTTTTCGCCTGACCTGAATTCAAGCCTAATGCCAGCGTAGCCGCTTCTACAAACTTTTCTTCAAAGTTTGCACTCAATGCAACTAAAGCCTGTTTATGTGCTTCTTGACGCCCAGCTTTCCCCCCATTACGGATAATCTCATTTGCTTCCGTATCTAGCTTATCTTTTTTCATAGACTGTAAAATGTCTAAAATTTCGATATCGCTTAGAGATTCAGGAGATTGCTCAAACATAGGAGTCCTTATACATACAACTAAAGGCATATTCTCTCATAAAAGCACTACTAAAGCAGAGTAAAATTTTAAATAGCCTATTATCTTGACTATTTTTATAGTCCTAACTTCATAGACTACACTCATAAAATCAAATAATTCTTTGGTTATAATTTTAATTATTTGCCAAATTAATTTTACCCTGATAATATTATTTTACCCAGATAAAAATATACGTCTAAAATGAATACTAAAATCACCTATACTGCTTTCACTGGAAGCACGCTTATTGCGAGTGACTCCCTAGTTGAACTTGCAAAAAAACTTAAAAATCTTCCGAAACCAACGGAAAATATTCTGATTTTTAATGATCAAACAGGTCAACAAATTGATCTTGATCTTTCTGGTACGGAAAAAGAATTTCAACAACGTTATGCTGAACCGGAAGAAATTAAAAAAGTTGGACGACCTAAACTCGGAGTAATTTCTCGTGAAATCACTTTACAGAAAAAACATTGGGATTGGTTAGATCAACAAAGTGCGAGTGCATCAGCAATAATTCGTAAGTTAATTGATAAAGAGTTAAATAACCCAAATTCTGAAGGTAATATTATGCTCGCTAAACAAGCCATCGACCGTTTTATGTCTTCCATGTTGGGTAATATGCCAAATTACGAAGAAGCAACACGCGCCTTATATCAAGGCGATCGAGATATATTTTTAAAGATGATTCAGAGCTATCCTAAAGATTTAAGAGAATATTTAACTTTAAAAACTCAAAGTATTTTCTAAACCCAATAAAAAAACCCGCTTACGCGGGTTTTTTCAAAATCAATCCAGCCTATTAAAGACGGACTAATTCCACAACTTTTTCAGCTGCCTCTTCAACGGTTTCAGCAGTAACTTCTGTATCTGTGCCTTCCACAGCCGTAGTGATAACCACAACACCTGTCTCACGCAATAAAGTAATTTGCTCAGCAGTTAAGTTGGCTTTTGCAATCGCAACTACACCTTGTTGGATCAATAAACTTTCTAAAACTTGAGCTTTCTCGATTAACTGTGCAGAAATCCCAATCACCGCAGGCTTTTGACCCAAACGTGCAGCACGATCTTCAGCAGTTACAGGGTTGCTATGTGCAGCCCACTCTACCGCAGACTCAACCATACCCGCACCAACCGTTACATTGCTTAAACGATCAATGAAAATAAATGAACCTGTGTATCGTGAATCTTGATATTGATCAAACACGACTGGCGCATCAAACTCAACAACAACGTCTGCAATTGCATTTAATTCAAGCTCTTCCACCTGAGTATGCTCAAGCGTATTCACATTCACACGATAGTGAATGTTAGTCACTTTTGCAGGAACAGTCTGTGTACCAATCTTAACGTTGTACAACTTGCCCTTCACAAGTGGGTGTTCATTCATCCACACCACTGAAGCACGAACACTGCGTGAAATTAATGGCTGTTCACCTGCACGTACTAATACATTGCCGCGGCTAATATCAATTTCATCATTCAACGTTAATGTAACCGCCTGACCCGCAACAGCTTGATCTAGATTTCCATCAAATGTTACGATTTCTTTAACTGTTGAGCGCTTACCTGATGGTAATGCAACAATTTCATCACCAACATTGATTTTACCTAAAGCAACAGTACCAGCGAAACCACGGAAATCCAGGTTTGGACGGTTCACATATTGAACAGGGAAACGAAATTCGCGTTTGTTTGATTCACGACTAATTTCAACTGACTCAAGAATGCTCATCAAGGTTTGACCCTTGTACCAAGCTGTATGCTCAGAAGCATTTACCACGTTATCGCCATTTAAAGCAGAAATCGGTACAAACTGAATATTGGCTGGATGACGATCACCTAATTGGTTCACAAAATTATCATATTCAACCTGAATTTCGTTAAAACGCCCTTCAGAGAACTCAACTAAATCCATTTTATTAATGGCAACAACAATATTTTTAATACCAAGTAAACTTGCAATAAAAGTATGACGACGAGTTTGAGTTTGTACACCATAACGCGCATCGATCAAGATAATTGCAAGATCAGCGGTTGACGCACCTGTTGCCATGTTACGGGTATATTGTTCATGCCCAGGTGTATCAGCAATAATAAACTTACGCTTTTCTGTTGAAAAATAGCGGTAAGCCACATCAATGGTAATACCTTGCTCACGCTCGGCTTGTAAACCATCTACAAGTAACGCCAAGTCTGGTGCATCACCGGTAGTTCCTACTTTTTTACTATCACGCGTTACAGCTTGCAATTGATCTTCATAAATCAATTTTGAGTCGTAGAGTAAACGTCCAATTAAAGTACTTTTACCATCATCTACGTTACCGCAAGTCAAAAAGCGCAATAGGTCTTTTTGTTCATGTTGCTTCAAATAGGCCAAGATATCTTGACTGATTAATTCTGATTGATGAGACATTGCTCAAACTCCACAAATTTAGAAATTGTCTTAGAAATAGCCTTCTTGCTTTTTCTTTTCCATTGAGCCCGCTTCATCATGGTCAATCATACGACCTTGACGCTCAGAACTCGTGGCTAAAAGCATTTCTTGGATAATTTCAGGTAACGTATCTGCTTCAGACTCAACTGCACCAGTTAATGGATAACAGCCAAGCGTACGGAAACGTACAGACTTCATCTGTGGAACTTCACCCTCTTTTAAACGCATACGCTCATCATCAACCATGATTAACGTACCGCTACGCTCTACTACCGGACGAACAGCAGAGAAATAAAGAGGGACAATTTGAATATTTTCTAAATAGATATATTGCCAGATATCCAACTCAGTCCAGTTAGATAATGGGAATACACGAATACTTTCACCCTTATTCACTTTACCGTTGTAAAGATTCCAAAGTTCAGGACGCTGATTTTTCGGATCCCAACGATGCTTACTATCACGGAATGAATAAACACGCTCTTTCGCACGTGATTTTTCTTCATCACGGCGTGCGCCACCAAAAGCAGCATCAAATTGATATTTATCCAAAGCCTGTTTCAAAGCTTGGGTTTTCATAATATCTGTATATTTTGAGCTACCATGATCGAATGGATTGATTCCAGCTTCGCGACCTTCTTTGTTCTGATGAACGATTAAATCAAAGCCATGCGTTTTTGCCATGTTATCGCGAAATGAAATCATCTCTTTAAATTTCCACCCAGTATCTACATGTAATAATGGGAATGGAAGTTTAGCTGGATAAAATGCTTTTAACGCAAGATGAAGCATTACCGCCGAGTCTTTACCAATTGAGTAAAGCATTACCGGATTTTCAAATTCAGCAGCCACTTCACGAATAATATGAATGCTTTCAGCTTCAAGTTGCTTGAGATGTGTGAGTCTTGATTCAGTCATGAACACGTCCTTCTCTATCCATTTTGCCCATAAAATCTAGAAGTGGTATTAAACCGCCACCTAGAAGACCATGTGGAGGAACGAGTGCCATAACAACTCCAATTTTTTCGTAATAGATAATCCAACCACAAGCCTTTATATGGCTTATAGCATTAGTTATGCATTATAGTGATTTAAAACCGATTTCTTTTGCTTGTTTTTTCATATTGATATTCGATTTCATCATATACATGTAATATGCTGATTCACTTGCATAACTTGGCAATCGTAGCTTGTATAGCCAACTTAAGCAAATCATGATCTACTCTTTAGATTTCTCTAAAAACCATAAAAAAAGAGAAGCCTTAATAGCTTCTCTTTTGTAAAACATAATCTAATCTTAGAAACCGAACATTTTACGTTCTAATGGAATTTCAATTCCAATAGATGCGCCTGCATCATTACCTTCTAGATCTGAATCACTTACCCAGCCATTAATTTTTAATGGAAGATCAGGCTTGATGAAATGTGTCCAAGTTAAATCAAGGGCTTTAATTTCATCGTCTTTAGGGAATGCTTTATTAATTGCCCGGTCAGATTGGTTAACCTTAACCACCATTGCTCGACCACTCAAACGGTTCATGACATCAAAGCGGATATCACCACCCACTGAATACATTTGCCCATCACCACCCATCGCGTGGCCTAATGGGTAACCATGCTGGTAATAGCCATCTTTATAAGTTGAATGAGCATAAGAGATACCTCTTACATCACCATTAGTACGTGTATCTGCCCATTCTGCATAAAGTTGATAAGGCAAGTTATTGTAGCTAGATGAATAGTCCACACCTGCTAAGTACATTTTCTTAGAAGGCAAACCGCCCGCCTCATCTTCACCTACATATTGTCCATATATACTGACTGGAACTTGGAATAGCGGTTGTAGTAATAAGCGACCATCAAAGCCAGCAATTTGGTTTGATGGATCTGCTTCACCAGTTCCACCATTATCTTTATTGCCGACAAATGCATCCCATAAAGAACTAAAGCTTTCAGGACGTCCATCCCCACCCCATTGAATAGCACGCGATGCGCCTAACTCAATATATGGCAACGGTTGTGCAGTTACACGCAAGCCAATTAATTTAGCATCAGGGACTGCTTTATAGTCATCTAATTGACCAGCAAAAGCTTGATATTGCCAAGGCCCAATCCAAGATAACCATTTTGTATCAAAAGCATTTTGTACAGCACGTTGTGCCGTTACACCATAAACCGGACGGCTAGCATCACCACGAATTAAACTACCATCATGGCCAGGACCCCACCATGTTGGAATTTGACCTGCAACTACCCACTGATTCCAAAGTTTACCAGCAACATATGAGCCTTCAACATTCACATCTTGTCCATTATCAATTTCTGGATCTTTTTCTGCATTTACTCGGATTTTTGCATCCCAGTTTTCACCACCTGCATTAAACTCTAAAGAACCTTGATATTGAGCTTTTTGGTTATCACCGAATGCTTGAGGAACATTTTTAGAATCAGTCTCAGCAAAAGCGCCTACTTTAACTGTATTGTTATCTGCTTTTAATGCATTAAGAACGGAATTAATAACTTTTTGTTGAGCTGGATGAGACACTTCTGCCCGAGAGAGTGCTCGATGAATTTCATCACCACTTAACGGCCAAGTTGAAGTGCTAATATTGATAACACCTTGTTGATTCAACCAATTTAAGTCTGTACGTAAGTCCTCATTATTTAGCACTAAACCTTGTGCAAAAATAGTGGATGAAGCAGTTGCCAATATTGCAATCGAAAGTGTTTTTCTTAGAAACATGCCAGCCAATTCTCAAAGTTATTTATGAGCAACACCTTAAATTTTTTATCTCAACTTTGCAATTGTTAAACTGTGCAATTACATTTTTTAACGCTATCTTAAGATTAGTGTAGATAGGTAAGTTTTTGAGATATAAAGGTAATAAAAAAGGCAGTATAAATACTGCCTTTTTGCCTTTAGAGAAGATTAACCTTCTTTACGGCGCATGTGAGGGAATAAAATTACATCACGAATACTTGGTGCATCGGCAAATAACATAACTAAACGGTCAATACCGATACCTTCACCAGCTGTAGGTGGCAAGCCATACTCAAGCGCTTCAACGAACTCTGCATCGTAATGCATTGCTTCATCATCACCAGCATCTTTCTCTGCAACTTGGGCTTGGAAACGTTCAGCCTGATCAATTGGATCGTTTAACTCGCTGAAACCATTTGCCAATTCACGACCACCGATGAAAAACTCAAAACGGTCGGTAACATGTGGATTGTCATCATTACGTCGAGCAAGTGGAGATGTTTCAGCTGGGTATTCAGTAATAAATGTTGGCTGACGAAGTTTAGTTTCAACAGTCTCTTCAAATACGATAGTTTGAAGCTTACCTAAACCAAAACCAGGCTTAACTTGTTCTTTTAATTCTTCACGAATAAATTGAGCAAGGAACTCACGATCGCCCACATTTTCTGGCGTAAACTGTGGGTTATTCTCTAAGATCGCATCAAACATAGAGATTTTTTTGTATGGCCCTTTGAAGCTAAATACTTCACCTTGGTAAGGCACATCAGTTGTACCTAAAATATCCAAGGCCAACTTTTCAATCATATTTTCAGTTAATGCCATCAAGTCTTTATAATCAGCGTAGGCTTGATAAAACTCGATCATCGTAAATTCAGGGTTATGACGTGTTGAAACACCTTCGTTACGGAAGTTACGGTTAATTTCAAACACACGCTCAAAACCACCAACAACCAAACGCTTTAAGTACAGCTCAGGTGCAATACGCAAGAATAATGGCATATCCAAAGCATTGTGATGTGTTTCAAACGGACGTGCAGATGCGCCACCCGGAATCACATGCATCATTGGCGTTTCAACTTCCATGAAACGTTCATTGTTTAAAAATGCTCGAATACCTGCAACAACTTTAGCGCGGATTTCAAAAGTTTTACGTGTTTCTTCATTCACAATTAAGTCAAGGTAACGTTTACGGTACTTAACTTCTGTGTCATTTAAGCCATGGAATTTATCTGGTAACGGGCGAAGCGATTTCGTTAAAAGCTCAAAGCCTTCAAGATGAACATATAAATCACCTTTTCCTGAACGTCCGATATAACCTTCAGCAGCAATAATGTCACCAAGATCTAGACCTTTAATGGTCTCAAGAATATCTTTTGGTAAACCTTTACGGTCAACATATAACTGAATACGACCTGTCATATCTTGAATAACCATGAAAGAACCACGGTTTAACATGACACGACCAGCAATTTTTACATAGACATGCTCAGCGCTTTCAATTTGTTCTTTCGACTGATCTTTAAATTGTTCTTGTAGATCAGCAGCGTAATGTTCACGCTTAAACGTATTCGGCCAAGGACTCTTTCCAGTTTCCTTCGCAACATCTTGGATTTGCTTTAATTTGGCATGACGCTGTGCAATTAAATCGTTTTCGGAAATAGTTGGTTCAGAAGTCGATTGAGCGTTTTGTTGCGTCATCTCTGCCTCGATTAAGTAAAAATTAAGTGCTATATCTTAACAGATTGCGGGAGTTTTTCGAATGATTTCAATCAAACAAAAATGAAAAAAGACAATTTTATAGAACCAAACACTACTTTTTAAAGGCAAAATGACTTAGACCAATCGCTAAGATCATTTTTTAAAGCATTTAGTAAAATATAAAAAAATCCAAATAACCTCGATATTCAAAAGGCCCTATTTGCCTTTTATTTTATCAATGAGATTGTGTAGTAAATAATGAAAATTCTATTTTTACATGGCTTGGATTCTTCTCGTGAGTCGACAAAGTTCCATGCCATTTTACATCCTGAAAAATTTTGTATTGACGTCGATTATCGTAACTTAAGTTATGCATCTGTTGAGTACTTCTACCATCAGGTTATTCAGACGATCAAACCAGATCTGTTGGTGGGCCATAGCATTGGAGGCTATTGGGCGCTAAAAACTGCTGCTCAACATAAATTAGCTGTTATTGTGGCGAATCCAAGTCTTACACCTAATTTTCGGGAGGACTACCCTCAACTTTCTGAAGAAGAACTCATTCTCTCTAATCCTAAAATGGCCTATTTAGAATTAGGAGATGAGCAACTTGATATGTATCAGGTTCAAGAAAAACTTGCTCCTTATATGAATATTGAAACTTTTGAAGGTGGGCATCATCGCTTGGCCTATCCTTCGCGAATTAAT
Organism: Acinetobacter sp. WU_MDCI_Abxb74; assembly: GCF_025513915.1. Classification (NCBI taxonomy): domain Bacteria; kingdom Pseudomonadati; phylum Pseudomonadota; class Gammaproteobacteria; order Moraxellales; family Moraxellaceae; genus Acinetobacter; species Acinetobacter sp. WU_MDCI_Abxb74. The sequence continues at coordinate 164,404 of NZ_JAHPRP010000003.1, read as the reverse complement.
GATCTGATTATAAAAATTTATAAAAAATATTTGGCTTAGACTTACTATAGTTTGATTATATAAAACTGGTGTATATGTGAGTAAAAGAAGCTCTATTTTGCTTCTGCCATTTTTTTAACCACATCAAAACCCTGAACAAAGCCACTTTTCAACATGCCCATATATTCAGGTAAGGTGGCCACTTCAACTTTTAGAGCGGTTATATTATCTTTTTGGGTTAGAAAATATTTTTCTAAGGAACCACTCCACCCTTTAACCTCTTCACTTTCTAAATCCTCCTTACCCTCCTTAATCATTCCTAAATGTTTAAAAATCAATATTTCCGGTTTTTGCATTTGTTCAATCGTAGAAACCATTCCATTGCCTTCACCGTCAAGAAAATAAGTTTTACCACCAATTTTCCAGTCGGTACGCATGGTGGAATCCGGTGCAAAGAATTTCGTCCAAGCGTTATATGTCTCGCTATTCCAAAGTATGTCCCATACTTTTTCTATAGACGCCTCAATTTCCACTTCATATACTAAATTTTCCATATTTCACTTCCCTGATTTATACCGTCTTAATGACAGCAAATTTTAATTTTCGGTTTTAATAATGACATTCTGTCACATCATAGTTTGTTGTTATTTAGCTTTCGTATGAAATGAATCTTTAAATTATGAGGTGCTCTTTATTTCAAGATACTTTCACAAATAAAATTAATTATAAGAATGCATTAGTTATTATTCGTTTATGGCGAAGTTTTGCCTAAATAACCAGTTATTTGTCCTAACCTGCCATTCATCTTTACTTACGAATGATTAAACTCCGTTATTTACTTTACTTTGAATGTAGAACTGCGTAAAAATTTGATATCCGATCAAAGGCACATTGGTTATTATTGACCGGATCGTAGTTACATTATTAATAGATGGAATAGTTTTACTGAAAGGCAGCTTTGAGCAAACTTATCAGTGCGGAGAGTCTCATGAAAAAATATCAATGTATCGTTTGTGGATGGATTTATGACGAAGCGGAAGGTTGGCCACAAGACGGCATTGCAGCTGGAACAAAATGGGAAGACATTCCAGATGACTGGACTTGCCCTGATTGCGGCGTTTCAAAAGCTGACTTCGAAATGATCGAAATCTAAGAACGTAAAGTAAAAAGGCCATGATCGACATGGTCTTTTTTACGAATATTACCCATCACCGTATTAAATAAATAATTCTAACTCTGGAGAAAAAAATGCATCCTATCGTCATTATCGGATCAGGCATGGCGGGTTATACCTTAGCACGTGAGTTTCGTAAGCTTAGCCCAGAGCAAGAACTTGTGATGATTTGTGCGGATGATGCAGTGAACTATGCAAAGCCAACATTATCAAATGCATTTGCAGGTAAAAAAGCACCAGAACAGATTCCATTAGGTGATGCTGCTAAAATGGGTACTCAACTCAATATGCGTATTGAGCCTTTTACTTTTGTAAAAGAGATTTTAGCTGAACGCCATGAGCTTGTTCTAGAGAAGGATGGTGTAACGTCGACGCAACCCTACTCAAAACTGATTTTAGCCGTGGGTGCTAACCCAATTCGCCTTGCAATTGCAGGTGATGGTAGCGATGACATTCATGTCGTGAACTCACTGATTGATTACCGCACTTTCCGTGAAAATCTAGCTCAACGTAAAGACAAACGTGTAGTTATTTTGGGCGCCGGTTTAATTGGTTGTGAATTTGCCAATGACTTACTTCATAGTGAATATGACATCACTGTAATTGATTTGGCTCCTCAACCATTGGGTCGTTTACTTCCAGCACATATTGCTTCTGCATTCCAACAGAACCTTGAGGAAGCTGGAGTAAAATTCGCTTTAGGAACCACGGTTGAGAAAGTCAGCAAAGTTAATAATGGCGAAGATTATGCGATAACCCTCGCAAACGGACAAACATTGGTTGCTGACCTTGTTCTTTCTGCAATTGGCTTACAACCAAATATTTCACTTGCTAAAAGTGCAGATATTCAAACCAGCCGTGGCATTATTACCAATGGTTTACTGGAAACAAATCAAGCAGACATCTATGCAATTGGGGATTGCGCAGAAGTAAACGGTACCTTACTTCCATATGTTATGCCGATTATGCAACAGGCTCGTGCCCTCGCAAAAACACTCAGTGGACAACAAACTACCGTTCATTACCCTGCTATGCCCGTTGCAGTAAAAACTCCAGCGGCTCCGCTTACAGTATTGCCTGCTCCAGTTGATGTAGAAGTGAACTGGGAAACAGAAGAGTTCGACGATGGTATGCTTGCCAAAGCAATTGACAATGAAGGAACATTGCGTGGTTTTGTATTGCTAGGTGCAACCGCAGGTAAACAACGCTTAGCTTTAACAAAGCTTGTTCCAGATCTTATTCCAGCCCAAGCATAAGGTTTGTATCAGGAATACTCACTTAGAGAGTATTCCTTTAAGGAATGAATAACATGAATAGCGCTTTACAGTTTAACATTTCACCGTACACATCTTTCATGCAAGAAACCAAAGTCAACTTAGGCAATGGAATTGAATTACATGTAGAAGTGGGCGGAAAACCAGAACATCCAACCATTTTGCTGATTATGGGTCTTGGTGCCCAAATGATTTTTTGGCCAGATTTCTTCTGTAAATCGCTGATTGATCAAGGATTTCGTGTTATTCGTTTTGATAACCGTGATATTGGCCTTTCTTCAAAAGTACGTCATGAGGGTAAACGGTTAAATACTGTCAAATTGATGGGCCGTTTTGCACTAGGGCTAACTAATCAGGGTGCGCCTTATACTCTGCATGATATGGCAGATGATGTATCTATGCTCATTGACCGTTTAGGCGTGAACAAAACGCATGTGATTGGTGCATCAATGGGCGGGATGATTGCTCAAATTCTTGCAGCAAAATATCCAGAAAAGGTTGAAAAATTAGGGCTTATGTTTACAAGTAATAATCAGCCTTTTTTACCCCCTCCTTTTCCTAAGCAACTTTTGAGTTTAATTGGTAAACCTGAGTCCCGTGATGAAGAAGGTATTGTTAATCATAGTTTAAAACTATTTCAATTGATCGGTTCACCTGGTTATCTCAACCAGATTGAAGCAATACAAACCGCACGTAAGCTTTATCAACGTAGCTATTATCCTGCTGGTGTACTTCAGCAGTTTTTAGCAATATTATGTACAGGCTCCTTACTTCAACTGGACCGTAAAATTAAGCAACCTGCTTTAGTCTTACATGGCTCTCGCGATCGTTTACTTCCACCTAGCCACGGTAAGGCTGTAGCAAAAGCAATTCCCGGTGCTAAGTTTGAATTAATTGATGGAATGGGGCATGATATCCCTGCACATTTTATTCCACAGCTTAGCGGTTTATTTGCGCATCATTTTAAATCATCAGACTAGGACACTATGGCTGCATTACCCTCACTAAGACAGCTATCATATTTAGTTACGTTGTCGGAAACTTTGCATTTTACTGAAGCAGCACGCCGCTCTTTTGTCACTCAATCGACGTTATCAGGCGGCATTATGGAGCTTGAACGTTTATTAGGTGGCGTTCTAGTAGAACGTGATCGTCAGAATGTGCGTTTAACACCTTTAGGTGAACAAGTCGTTGCTCGCGCCCGTGTACTACTAGCAGATGCTCAAGATTTAATGCGTTTGAGCCGTGAAATGAGTGAACCGTTAACGGGTGATTTGCATTTGGGTGTTATCCCAACCATTGCACCTTTTATCCTGACACGGTTACTTAATGAAGTGCATCAACAGTTACCTAAAATTCAGCTGCATTTGCATGAAGCACAAAGTGAAAAAATTGTAGAGCGCCTAGAACACGGTAATCTAGACATGATCGTTCTTGCTCTACCATTTGACACGAGAGGTCTAAAAACCGCTGAAATTTCGAAAGAAAATTTGTACCTTGTATGTAGTAAGCAAGATACGAATGCTCTTCAAGCAAACTCTCTAGATGATCTTGATTTATCAAGATTAATTTTGCTTGAAGAAGGCCACTGTTTACGTGACCACGTTTTAAGTGCATGCCCTATCGGTGAGCGTAAAAACGATAACCGCTTAAAAGCAAGCTCTTTACCAACATTAGTTGAAATGGTTTCTTCTGATTTAGGCTTTACGCTTTTACCAGAAATTGCAATTGAAAATAGTATGATCAAGTTTAATGATCAGATTACTGCAAAACCAATTGAAGATGCACCGAGCCGTACCTTAGCACTAGTGACTCGTAAGAGTACGCCATTGCAAAGTGAGTTCGATGTCTTACTGCAAATTATGCAGAAAATCACGATAAGATTACATGAATAAAAAAAGGAGTCTTCGGACTCCTTTTTATTTTATTGAGGGGTTAAAGAAGCCCACTTAAACACCCAAGCGGATTGCATATTCAAACTATTATCAGCAATAATTTTTTCTCTAATAATTTGTGCAATGGCATAGTCATTTGCAGGGTCTACCATAACTCGTATTCCTTTAGTCGTTGCACTGGTTACAACTTTGTACCCTTTCGCCTCTAACTGCGACTGAACCGTACTTGCCTTACTTTGATTAGTGGCTAATGCAACTTGTACCATCCATTTCTTTTCACCATTTTCCAAAATTTCTTTAGCGACAGCGGCATCAAGTTGCTTTTTACCGTCAAATTTTTTCTTTTCTTCTATTTTCTTAGTGGGAACATCTTCAATTTTCTTTTGGGCTAAAAACTCATCTTGTTTTGGTTTTCTTTTTTGGATGAGTATTTTTTTATTTTTCTCGGCATTTTTGTTAGCTTTAACATTAGAAGAATTTACAAAATAAGGATATATCGCTTGGTCATCAAACCTTTGAAATACGATGATATCCCCATAACACTTCTGATCTGCATAGGCGGTCACTGGTATTATCCCCAAAAGTATTTTAATAAGTAAACTTCTAATAAAGCATTGCATCTTATTCATTTACCAAAGTTAAGTATATTTAATGCGGCGTATTAAAGTAGATTTCTTGTGATTTGTATATTTTTAAAATTCAATGTTTTATGTAAAAAATCACATATTTTCAAAACATATTGCAGTGCTTCAAATTATTATCGTTTATCCAGCAACCATTTAGAAAAACTAACTAAATTACTTTGAATTTCAAATAATTAAAAAAGCCGACAAAATGTCGGCTTTTATTTAATCTTGTGAGTTCATTATTTAATAATTTCCAATAATGCCCTTTGAGCATTATGCAATTTTTCACCCTCTGCTGGCTCAGCACGAATCCAAGTACCATCACCTTGTAACAGCCATGCCTGTTGATTATCTTGTAAGTAGTTCACTAATCCTTGTTGATAAATACGTTTTTTCAACGCAGGGTCTTCAACAGGGAAACACGCTTCAACACGATTAAATAAATTACGGTCCATCCAGTCTGCACTTGAACAGTAAATACGTGCATCACCATTATTACTAAAATAATAAACGCGAGTATGCTCAAGGAAACGTCCTACAATTGAACGCACTCGAATATTTTCTGATAAGTTAGGCAAACCCGGACGTAAACAGCAAATCGAACGGATAATCAGGTCAATCTGAACACCCGCTTGAGAAGCTTCGTACAATTTATTGATTAACTGGACTTCGGTTAATGCATTTACTTTAACAATGATTTGAGCTTTACGTCCTGCTTTAGCATTCGCAATTTCTTCATCAATAAAGTTAATGAGCTGAGCATGCAAGGTAAATGGTGCATGTAATAGCTTTTTCAATTTCGCCATTTTGCCCATACCGGTCAATTCTTGGAATATACGGTGTACGTCTTCACACAGATCTTTATCCGTAGTCATGAGACCATAATCCGTATAAATTCGGGCATTCATCGCATGGTAGTTACCTGTTCCTAAATGAACGTAACGCACCAGTTTATTATTTTCACGACGTACCACCAAGATCATTTTGGCGTGAGTTTTATAACCGACTATGCCGTAAACAACGACTGCCCCAGCCTCTTGTAAAACGTTTGCTACTTCAATATTTGATTCTTCATCAAAGCGAGCACGTAATTCAATAACTGCAATAACTTCTTTTCCGTTACGCGCCGCTTCAGCCAAAATTTGCACAATTTCAGAATCAGCACCACTACGATATAACGTCTGCTTAATTGCTAATACTTGCGGATCACGTGCAGACTCGCGTAGCAATTGAATAACCGGCGCAAAAGATTCAAACGGATGATGCAGTAAAATATCCTGTTTTTGCATTGCCGAGAAAATACTCTCGGTCTTTTTAAATACTTTAGGCACAATTGGGGTATGCGAGTCATAACGTAAATGAGGACGCTTAAAATTTGAAACCAGACGAGCTAAGTTTACCGGACCATCAACTTTATATAATTGCTCATCGGTTAAATCGAACTCTTCAAGTAAGTACTCATAAATGTGCTGTGGACAGTTATGGGTCACTTCCAAGCGAACCGCACGACCGAAACGACGAGAACTTAATTCACCTTTTAATGCTTTAGCTAGGTCTTCAACATCTTCATTCAATGCCAAGTCTGCATTACGTGTAACACGGAATTGGTAACATCCAGTTGCTGTCATTCCCGGGAATAAATCAGACACATGCTCATGGATAATTGCCGATAACATCACGTGATGTTCTTTACCGCCCGTTAATTCATCAGGTAGTCGTACAACACGAGGTAATGAGCGTGGTGCAGGCACAACAGCTAAATCGATTTGACGGCCAAAAGCATCTTTACCTTCAAGGGTAATAATGAAATTCAGGCTTTTATTAACAAGTCGAGGAAATGGATGTGCTGGATCTAAGCTAATTGGTGTTAGTACAGGTGCAACTTGTTCCTGAAAATATTTTTTTACCCAAGCAGACTGGGCTGGAGTTAGCTCACCACGACGTAAGAAGCAAATATCTTCTTCACGTAGCTTAGGTAAGATTTGCTCATTTAAAATACGATATTGACGCTCAATCGCTGCATGAGCAGTTTCAGATATTTTTTGTAAAACCTGTCTAGGAGTAAGGCCATCAGGGCTACGACTTTCATTGCCTAGAGAAAATTGCTCCATTACTCCTGCAACACGAATTTCAAAGAACTCATCGAGATTACGTGAAAAAATGAGCAAGAAATTCATTCGTTCAAGCAATGGATGTAAAGGGTCTACCGCTTGTTCCAATACACGTAAATGGAAGTCAAGAATAGACAATTCACGATTGATATAACGGTCATTATAACTATATTCTATTGGGGTCGTTGCTGTAATCGCTGTATTCATGTCTAACTCTATTCTCTATCCAGCCAAATCTCTATGAACCAGTATGCTGCAAAAATATGACAATTTGGTAAAAACTAAAAAATTAACACATCTTTAAAACAGCATTATTCAGGAATTTGGGTGCCATTCATATAACGTAAAATAACGCGTTTTCTATATTGTAGTTTATGATCATTGCGGTGATCTTGATAATATTTCGGATCAGGCAATAATGCAGCTAAAAAAGCAGCTTGTTCGCGCGTTAAGCTTTTAGCACTTTTCCCATAATAATATTGAGCGGCTGCTTCAATACCATACCGATTTTTACCGAATTCAACTGAGTTCATATACACTTCAAGAATTCGACGTTTTGACCACATCCGCTCCATCATCCAAGTCGCGACTGTTTCTTGGCCTTTACGAATAAATGAACGTTTATTGTATAAAAACAAGTTCTTTGCAAGCTGTTGAGACACGGTAGAACCGCCAGCAACAATCTCACCCTTTTCATTATTTCGCTCAAGAGCAAAACGAATACCCTGCCAGTCAAAACCATGGTGATGAATAAACTTTGCGTCTTCGCCCGCTAAAATCGCATGTTTGAAATTGTCGCTAATATCATCATAGTCGCGCCATTCATGAATGATCGGCTCTGATGTATCAGACCAATAATCAATTCGCATGAACATGGTCGTATCCACTTCATGTGTCCGCCACCAGACCAAACTCGAAAAAATCCAAAGTTGAATAAGGAGAATCGCCCCAATAAAAATTAACAACACGCGAACAATAAAAGCTTTCATGTTCGTCCTGATCTCCTGTATTCAACTTTTTTCATGTTAAGCTGTAAAGCATGTTCATATATAACAAAAGCATAGCATGACTCAATATCAGCCTCCGCACATTAATCGTAAACTCAATGTACAAAATTGGTGGCTGACCGCCCTACTCATCGCAATCAATGTAGGTTTGTTTGTCTGGCAAATTGCGACTGGTGTCGATATTAGTGACCCAGCCATGAAAGATGCCATTCATTGGGGGGCTGATTTTACACCACTTACTTTTTCTGGGCAGCCCGAACGTTTATTTACCAGCATGTTTTTTCATTTTGGTTTAGTTCATCTCATGCTTAACATGTGGGCCCTCTATATTTTCGGTAATGTTGCTGAGTCACTATTTGGCCGCTTCTATTTTATTGGGATATACTTACTCGCTGGCTTATTCGGTAGCCTTTTAAGTAGTTATATGACCATTCAAAATGGACATGAATTACTACAACATTTTGACCAAAGCTTACTTCCTCATGTCAGTGCAGGCGCATCTGGTGCTGTGATGGGTTTAGGTGCTGCGTTAACAGTTCTTTCTTTATTTCCCCCTCTGCCTCATCAAGCCTACATACTTGATAAAAAAGCATTATTAATGATTATGGCAATCAACCTTATTTTTGGTTTTGTCGCAACTGGCATTAATAATGCCGCGCATATTGGCGGCATGGTTATTGGAGGATTTCTTGCACTGATGTGGTACTTAAGCTATGTCAGCAAGTTTAAAAACACACTCAAAATTTTAGGTCTTTTAGGTGCGGTTTTAATTACAGGTGGTTTTTATATGTACTGTGTACAACTCAATTCACCTTTACTTCCGTTATGGCATGAAATCATCATCCAAAACCCCGGCATTATTCCTTAAGTTACAGCTGGTTTAATTCTCTTAAGCTTTGTAAAGGTGGTAAGTTGCAAAGATAACCGAGTCGATAACGACCAATCAAAGCACAGACCAGCATCATGCCAAGCGGTAAAATTAGCCATATTTCGAAATGCCACTGTATTGCCATATTCATTTTATAGCTTGCAATAGCACTAATTACTTCTGCGAAACAGCAGGCAACTATGCCTGCTAACAATCCTAAAAACCCTATCTCAAAACTAAGCATTTGCTTCATTTTGTTTTTTGACAAACCAAATGAACGTAATAAAGCAACTTCACGGCGTCGCTCATCCATTAATAGATTTAAACATGCAACAAGAACTAATACGCCTGAAAACCCAACTAATGCTGCCAGTACAGTCACAATTTTGACCAAAACATTCATTAAGCGTTTTACTTCATCTAAAATTCGATCAACATCAATAAATACCGTATTCGAAAACTGCTGAATGATATTAATCATTTTTGGTTGATCTAGCTTAGGTACATAAAAGCTACCCAAGTAACTTCCAGCATTTTCATCTAACGTTTTAGGTGAAAAAATAAAGAAAAAGTTAGGGCTAAAACTTTCCCACTCTACACTTCGGAAGTTAATAACTTTGGCCTGTAAAGTGCCTTCCGGCAGACTAAAGCTAAGCTCATCCCCGATTTGAATGCCTAGGCTTTCAGCCGTTTTGCTTTCAACAGAAACTTGCCCCACTCCATTAAACTGAGTTTGACCTTTTGTAATGGCATTGTCATTCGGCAATTGATTCGATTGCGTTAAATTTAACTCACGACGTAAAGAATTATTTTGTTTTATAGCTTCTTCCGAAAAAGGTACATCATTCTTTGCCAATAATCGGCCACGGATATTTGGATATAACTGCGTGCTTTGCCAACCATTTTGTTTCAACTGTTGTTCAAAATCTTTTAAGTCGAATGGCGGTAACCCATAAACAAACTGATTAGGTGTTCCTTCTGGAAGTTGTTGCTGCCAACGCTGTAATAAATCTGTTCTTAATACACTTAACACTGTAATGAGGCTTAATCCTAAAGCCAGAGCAGTAATTTGTAATGCACTTTGAGACGGAGAGCGAATATAAAAAGACAACCGATTTTTCATCTTTTTTAAGCTATGAAGCAATAACCAAACAGCGGTGTAAAGAAAAATACAAAGAACGATAATAGCAACCAAAACCAGAATGCTGAGCATTAAGTTTTCGCTCAACACCAAACTAAAAACAATCAGGCTGCTAATACCGGCAAAAAACATAAAGAATAATGATTTTCGAGATTTTGCCTGTTCACGAATAACCCGAATAGGCGGTGTATTTAAAAGCTCCCAAATACTTGGCAAAATAAAACCGAGCAGCACAATCACACTCGTAAAAATAGCGATTGGTAAAGGTCCAAGTAAAAGCGGTATTAGCGAAAAACTTAATTCCAGCTGAGGAATGAGTTGTAACATCAGTTGGAGCAGGCCATACCCCATGACTAAACCTAATAGACTACCCATCACAATCGAAATCGCACTAACAATAGACAGTAGTCCAATATATGCCCACAAGATTTGGAACTTACTTGCTCCTAAACATCTGAGAAGCGCAATGTGATCTTGGTTTTGTTGAACATATCGTTGACTCGTTAAAGCGATGGCAATACCACACAATAAAATTGTTAAAATATTGGCCAGTTGCAAAAAGATATCTAAGTTTTCAAGTGGGCGTAATAATCTACTATTTGATTCACTTGCATCACGTAAACGCAAGCCTGCCGTTTCATCTAATTCTTTATTTGTAGTTTGATGCTGCTGTTTAAACTGCTTAGAGAAAGCTTGAACCTGTTCAGAACTACCTGCCATTAATAAGCGGTAATCAATTCTGCTTCCTGTCTGAATTGCATGAGTTTTAGCAATATCAGCTTGATGAATAATAACCGTGGGAGAAAAGCCAGAGAAACCTAACTCCTGATTTGAATCACGCACAATCACGCCACTAAAACGGAAGGTGCCATCCGCAATAGAAACAGCATCACCAAGTTTTACTTTAAGTAAATCAGCAGCCCTTTGACTTAGCCAGACTTCACCAGATTGAATTGCTTGCGTCTTTGGCTCAATTTCTAACTGTCCTCTTAATGGAAATAAAGGCTCTATTGCTTTTACATTGACCATAACAAACTGATCTTGGGTATGAGCCATAGAACTAAATAGAGTGACCTTAGTTTGCTTTAAGCCAAGCTGCTCTGCCCTTTTTTTCCAAGACTGTTCAATAGGTTCATTATTTGATAAAACTAAATCAGCACCCAACATTTGCGAAGCTTGCAAACTGACAGCGTTTTTAACTTGGTCATTGCTAAATTTCAGAGCGGTTGTTGCACTGATCGCAAGCGATAGAGCAATTATGAGCAGATATAATCCACCTGTGCGGAAACTTTGTAGTAAAAGTGGTTTTAGAAGATTGCGCATCATTTAACCACCCTGTACTGTCTTTAGTCGGCCGTCGTCTAATTCAACATGACGCTGACAAAGGGTTGCTAGATTACGGTCATGGGTCACCAAAATCAGAGTCGTACCTAACTCTCGATTTAAATCAAAAAGTAGACTCTCAATTTCTTGTGCTGTCTGACCATCTAGGTTTCCAGTCGGTTCATCAGCAAAAATAATTTGTGGTTCTGCAATCAGTGCTCGTGCAATTGCAACACGTTGCTGTTCTCCTCCAGATAAGACTTTAGGTGTTTGTTCAACCTGACGACTAAGTCCCACTCGATGTAACCAATCTAAAGCTTTTTTCTCTGCGGTTTTATAATCGAAATCTTTACGTAACCTTAGGGGCAACATCACATTTTCAAGCGCACTCAACTGAGGTAAAAGTTGAAAAGACTGAAATACAAAACCAATATGTTGCATTCTAATTTGAGCGCGTTGTTCTTCTGTTAGCTGATGAACAGCTTGACCGCACAACCAAACTTCACCTTCAGACGGTTGATCTAAAGTCGCCAAAATTCCCAGCAAGGTCGATTTACCTGAGCCAGAACGCCCCGTAATTGCTACCTGTTCCCCTTCAAAAATCTCTAAATCGATCTCTTTTAAAATCGTAAACTGATTTTGGTTAATCTGAATAGTTTGTGTAACTTGATGGGCAGCAATGATGGGTTGTGGCATGATGTAAAAAGTCCTATGTATTCAGAATCAGAGTCGAAGTACAAATGTATAAATCTTTTTTGATTGGTTCTAAAAGCATCATGCTCATCTCGTTGAGTATGTTACCTATGCTTGTATCGGCGAAAACTATTTTAATTTTAGGAGATAGTATTAGTGCCGGTTACGGAATTGATCCCAAACAAGGTTGGGTACAATTGCTGCAAAAACGTTTAGACCAACAGTATCCCAAACAGCACAAAGTGGTCAATGCAAGTGTTAGTGGAGAAACAACCAGCGGCGCTTTAGCCAGATTACCTAAGTTATTGCAGACCTATAAGCCTAATGTGGTCGTGATTGAATTAGGTGGGAATGATGGTTTACGTGGGCAACCCCCTCAAATGATTCAACAAAATCTGTCTCAACTGGTTCAATTAAGCCAAAAACAAAAAGCTAAAGTTATTGTTTTTGGTATGAAAATCCCGCCAAATTATGGAACTGCGTATAGCAAAGCTTTTGAAAATAATTATAAAGTTGTCAGCCAAAAATATCAGGTGAAATTACTGCCATTTTTCCTAAATGGTGTCGCAGGTCAAAAACAGCTTATGCAAAATGACTTGATTCACCCAAATGCACAAGCACAATCAAAACTAGTTAATTTGGCTTATCCATACATAAAAGGTGCCCTATAGGCACCTTTTAGTTTTAAGAATTATTGCTAATATGATTAGAAATCAAAAAAAGTAACTTCGCCAGTTTCTAGCGAATATTCAGCACCAACAACAATTAATTTACCTTGTGCAATTAAATTTTCTAGCACAGCCGAACCATGACGTAATTGATTTACTGAAGCAAAAACGTTTGAACGTACTGCATGGCATGAAAGTTTTTTCAAATCATTTTTTAGATCAGTTTGCATCAAAATTTCAACTGAAGGTCGAACACGGTTCACAATCGACATTAAGTTTGCAGAGGGTGGTTGATCAGGATTCATCAACGTATCAATTGTTGCTTGAATCGCGCCACAATGACTATGTCCTAATACCACAACAACTGGGCAGTCATAACGCTCTGCTGCGAATTCAACACTACCTACTTGTGAAGGTGCAACGACGTTACCCGCAACACGAATTACGAATAAGTCACCAAGACCTTGGTCAAATACCATTTCTGCTGGTACACGAGAATCAGAACAACCTAATACAATCGCAAACGGATTTTGATCCTTTGCCATTTCAGCCCGTTCATGATGCGATAAGGTTTTTGCAAGGGAAGTATTTCCATTTACAAATCGTTGATTACCAGCTCTCAGACGATCTAAAACTTCTTGCGCAGTAGGCATTTTATATTTCCATTGTTTTTTCAAGGTTGGAAATCATTTTAATGTGTCAAATTTTGAATGTCACTGACAAAAAATTAAATCCTTTTCCATGAAAAATTTTAAAAATACGTCCTCTACTTGAATAGAGAATTTACTGCACATTTGCTACTGTTTAGCGAAAAAATAGACATACTTTGGTTCTCGGATTGACTATAATTTTTGTCCTTTTGATCATTGGGCAAATGACTCATTGGCAAAGTTTTTCAATAATTTTCAAACTCGCTTATGCCTCAAGGATGAAATCTTATGACAACGCTGTTTGTATCAACCAAAACTACCCTAAAAAAAACAGCTATGGCACTTGCCTTGGCCTGTAGCCTTACAACAATAACAGGTGTTTTTCAGACGCAAGCAGCTGATACGATAGATATAAACTTTCAGAATATTTTACAACAAGAGCGCAGTTGGGCAGGTTTACAAAGTAAAAGTTTAAAAGTTGGTGATATAACTTGGTCATATAGTGAAGGTGGGTCTGCCACTAAACCCACTTTACTCCTTATTCATGGATTAGGAGGGAGTCGTGATAACTGGAACCGTGTCTCTCGTTATCTGACAGCAAATTACCATGTCATTATTCCTGATTTACCTGGCAGTGGTGAAACCTTAGTTACACAAGACTTTGATTATTCAGTGCCTAATCTTGCCGAAAAATTACGTCGTTTTGTTGAAGCTGCAAATTTAAAAGGCCCTCTTCATATTGCTGGCCACTCACTTGGCGGTTCAATTGCCTTACTCTATGCTGGACAATATCCATTTGAAACCAAAAGCCTATTCTTAGTTGATAGTGGCGGTATTTTCCGTTCAGCAAATACAATTTATCTAAAAGATCCTGCTTACCTAAAACAACTTTTAGTATCTAAAAAGGGTGACTTTAACTATTTATTAAAGCAAACCATGTTTAATCCTCCGTTTATTCCAAAAGAATTTTTAGAAGCTCAAGAAAAGCTGATGATTAATCAGGCACCTCAAACTCAAAAACTGGTTGATCAACTTATTGCACTCAATAAAGTCTACACGCCTGATTCATTTGCAGTTCTCACCAAGACAATCGATGCACCGACACTAATTTTATGGGGTAAGCAAGATAAGATTATTAATGTCGAAGTCGCAAGTGAACTAAAACGACTTTTAAAAAATGCCCAGCCTCCAGTTATTTTAGAAAATGTCGGCCATATGCCGATTTTGGAAGCTGAGCAGTTGGTTATTCAACAATATGTACCGTTTTTACTTAAAGTAGAAACAAATCAGTCTTTAAGAACGACTACACCTTAAATAAAACTTCGGACTTGTGAGACCTTATGTCTACCCAACCGCTTATAGAAAAACTCATTGAAGCTCATCTTGATTTTTTAGATGAAGAATTCGCTCAGCCCCATGTTATCCAACAAGAATTTGAGCAATTTTATCATTGGTTGGGTAGTCGGCAACTACAACACCTCTGGACCTTTGAACAAATTCAGCAGCTGATTCAAAAGCAGATTTTAGACACCCCTGCTTCTGATTCCCTGCTTGAACAAATTGCAGAACATATCCGCTTTGCATTGATTCACCCAACCAATGACACTACAACAATTGAAGATGTTATTCCTGTTTTAACAATTGACGGAATTGCGCAATACGTTGCAAGTAAAGAACAGCATCGTAAAAAAATCATTAAAACGATTGTGAATAATCCTGCATTTTCAGCACTTTTGACTCAACTGATTCAACAAACAATGCATGACTATTTAGATGAGTCGATGTCAAAACGTGTGCCGGGCGTAGGGCGCTTTATGAAAATGGGGAAATCTGTTCTGGAAACAGTGACTGATTCAAATCTAGACGACACGATTAATCATTATTTGCAAAAGAATATTTTAAAGCTCAGCCAAATGAGTGAGCGTGTTTTAAACCAACATTTTGACAATGATAAGCTCTACCATTTTCAAGCAAATGTTTGGCATAAAGTTAAAACCATGCCGCTTTCTGTTTTAAAAAATTATGTAGAAGTTCAGGATTTATCAAAAACTGTGGGTTTAGGACATGAGATTTGGGATCACATTCGCCAAACTTCTTATTTGAAACAACAAGTACATGATGGTATTTACACGTGGTATGTGCGTAATCAGGAACATAATTTTGACTTGTTACTTCGTGATCTGAATATAGATGAAAGCTTAATTCAACATGAACTGACTCAGTTACTTGTTCCCGTATTACAGCAATTAGTTGCAACAGGGCATTTAAGACGACGTGCTCGTGTTTACCTAGAGAAATTTTATTATTCTGAAAAAGCATTAGATATTTTAAATAACAAAGGCGCTTAAAGCGCCTTTGTTATTACTATGGATTAAAATGAATATTTTAGAGAAGCGTAATAAGCACGACCTGGCTCATTGTAAGTTTGGCTAATCGAATTACTGTCTCTTAAAATTTGTTTATCAAATAAGTTGCTTACACCAATACGGGTACTAATATTGTCTGAAATTTTATAACCCATATTAATTCCAGCGGTACTATAGCTTTTTACAGTGCTTGGCTTAATCGCAGAATTTGATCCACCTGAACCAATGCCAGATTCGATTCTATTTTCGGCAAACTGACGTGATTTTTGACGGCCATATTGAGTGAAAACAAAATTCACATCTAACTGATCTGTAATGTCGTAATCAAAGATTGAGTTAATTGTATAGTTTGGAACCAAAGATAATGGATTACCCGTTTGCTTATCTTTCGAGTCCATCATATAGGTAAAGTTATTGGTCCAACGAATATCGCCAAAGTCTAGTCCCAAACTTCCTTCAAAACCTTGAATTAATGCTTTAGGCGTATTTTCCCATCGTAAGATATTCCACTTGGTATTGGTCACAGCTCCTGTATTTGCATTGGTGCTTGAGCCATCGACTGTTCCAACAACATTCGTTCCTGCCACAATCTTATCTTTATAGTCATTACGGAACCAAGTTAAGCTTGCATTCACAATATCTTTTTGGAACTGGATGCCTAATTCTTTGTTTACCGAAGTTTCAGGTTTTAAATCACCATTACCTTGTAATAAACAACGCGAATCAATATTGGCTGGACAACCATTGCCGTTTGTACTGAGTAAGTACCCTTCGGCATTTTGATACATATTCGGTGCTTTATAAGCTTTAGCTACTCCACCTTTTAAAGTGAAATAATCATTAAGTCTTTGAGTAATGTTTAAGCTTGGGCTCCAGTTAGAACCAGATTTACTATGGTCGTCGAAACGCAAACCTAACACGGCATCAGTGCTGTCGGTGAGTTTCAAGTTATCTTCGATATATGCAGAAGCAATACGTGATTCCATTTTACTGCGATTGCCTTTAGCTAATTGATCGCCATAACCTGAACCGCTGCTATCTGTACCCTGATTTGTCGAAACATTATCTTTAAATCTGTCTTCAACCCATTCAGTACCGAGTGTTAATACGTGTGGTACATAATACTCAAGCGGAATATTGGCTTCACCATTCAACCGAAGAGTTTCTAATCTTGAAGTGGCTTTATCATCCAGATTATTAATTTTTCCTTCTGTGCTGCCGCCAAGACCTTCAGGAAGACGTTTATTATGAGTCTTATCATATTGAGCAACTAACTTGCTCTTACCCCAAGACCAGTCCCCTTCATGGGTTAATGCATAGCTATCGCGGTACATCGTATTGGTTTCTTTACCAATAAGTTCCGAGAGAATTGCATCTGCTTCAGCATTTGCATTTAACTGAGAATCGCCAGAATAAATATTACCTTGCTTGCTAGATGAAACATCAAGTAAGACGGTTTGCTGATCTGTTGCTTGCCATGCTAAGCGTCCCGAAATATCTTTATTTTTAACGCCTTCACGCCCAGCGGCTGTACTTCCAATTGATTTATTAATATCAACATCATCAGATTCTGTTTTATTGTAATTACCATATAGACGGTATGATAGAACATCTTTAATCAGTGGCCCACTTACATTAAAACCAACACGATTTGATGAACCTTCTTTAGAATCTTCGGGTTGTGATGTATAAAATTCTACCGAGCCATGGGTTTCGTTAGTGACTTTTTTAGTAATGATATTGACTACACCACCTGCCGCACCCGAACCATATCGAGCTGCCGCTGGTCCACGTAAAACTTCAATAGATTCGATTGCTTCTGCTGGAACCCAGTTTGAATCACCCCGTGTATCACGCTCTCCTTTCCAACCATAACGAACTGAATTACGAGAGTTAATCGGTTTTCCATCCACTAAAATGAGCGTATTTTCAGGACCCATTCCACGAATATCAATTTGTCTATTATTACCACGCTGCCCCGTTGCGCTATTGCCTGTTAAATTGACACCCGGCATACGACGCACATAATCAGAAATATCATTACGAACTGGTAGTTTTTCTAAATCTTCTTGGGTGATCACTGATACACCGAGCGATTGCTTTACTTGCTCTTCAGCCGTTACAAAAATTGTTTCCAATTTCACAGGTTCAGCAGGCTTTTCTAATGCTTGTTCAGCTTGTTCTTGCTCATTTTTTGCAGCATAAGCCATAGACATCATACTTGCCAGTACTGAAACAGAAAGTACTGACTGGATAATACGCTTCGACATAAGTATTCCCAATATATTGATTTATTAAACATCTCTCATTTTAAGTTCCGCATTGTAACAAATCTAAATAAAATTACAAATGATATTGATAATAATTATCATTATTTATATTGAATAATAAAAAAGCCTCAAATCGAGGCCTTTTTATTTCACTTTTCAAATAATTTGATTATTTGAAATAAGCACCTTCAGCTTGGGTATGGTCAGTTTCATCAACCACACGTTGTAGCTCAGGAATGTTCTCTTTCAAAGTCGTTTCTACACCTTGTTTTAAGGTAACGTCAATTGCAGAACATCCTTGGCAACCACCACCAAATTTCAAGACAGCTGTTAAACCATGTTCTGGATTATCTTGTACTTCTACCAAGCTACAATTTCCGCCATGCCCTGCAAGACCCGGATTAATTTCTGCTTGAAGAATGTAAGTAATACGCTCTTCAATTGACGCATCTGGACCAACTCGTGGAACTTTAGAGTTTGGAGCACGGAAAGTTAACTGACCACCAAAACGGTCCTTGTTATAATCAATTACAGCATCTAAAAGGTAAGGAATAGATGGTGCATCAATATATGCAGGGAAATCAGGATAATCCTGTTTATAATCCGTCGGGATCACTTCTTCTGGTGCACTATATGCCATACAGCATTCTGCACGTGGCGTACCCGGATGTTCAACAAAAACTCGAACGCCAATTCCCGGAGTATTTTGTTTCGACAATAAATCGTGCAAATACTCTTGTGCAGATGGTGTAATCAAAAGGTTTGGAATTTCTTCTGCAACAGCAGTGTTGGTGTTCTCAGTCGACATAACAATATTCCTCAAGCTGATGCCTTTATATTAACTGAAGATGAGGTAGATTGAAAAAAAATCAACTAAATTTGTCGGATTTATACACAACAGGGTTTCAACTTAAGTTTTTAATGGCATTATTGGGCTCAGTATTGATCATTTTTTAAATATTTCTTATGTTGCATTTGCCGTTTAACCATACCATTACCCTTATTATTATTACGGTCATTGTCTCTTTACTTGCTTTTAGCAACCAAAATGTGATGAATCGACTTATCTTTTGGCCACCAGCAATGCAGCGAGGTCAATTTGATCGTTTCATTACCCATGGCTTTATTCATGCAGATGGAACCCATCTACTTTTTAACATGATCACCCTGTTTTTCTTTGGCAGCATTATTGAAAGTTTTTACCGCCAATATTTTTATGACATGGGTTTTGTATTGTTTTACTTAGGTGCTTTGATCTTTGCGATTTTACCTAGCTATTTACAACATAGAAATGATACAAACTGGGCAAGTCTAGGCGCCTCTGGTGCTGTTTCCGCTGTTTTATTTGCCTATATTTTATTCCAGCCATGGAAACTGATTTTTGTATTCTTCATTCCCGTTCCTGCGATTATTTTTGCTGTTTTATATGTAGTGTACAGTATTTGGGCGGGCAAACGTGGCAATAGTCATATCAATCATAGTGCTCACTTGTGGGGTGCAGCTTACGGGGTCCTTGTAACCATTTTGATCGAACCTAAAGTGATTCCACATTTCTTAGATCAACTGACTCGTATTCCGTTCTAAGTCAAGCATTCAAAAAAAGCCCGTAATGGGCTTTTCTTTTTTTCTCATTTATTTATCACCATAAATTCTCAGTCTTTTTTCTGATTTTCTTTGATCTTTTCCTTGTTTTGATTGCAAAAACCATCTGATTAAACTCATGCCAATTCTTTTAATAATTCAGATGATACAATGAAGTACAAAGCAATTTTATCTAGCCTTTCCATTGCCTTATTTAGCTTATCTTTGGCTGGGTGTAATGACAACGATTCACAAGAAACTGGTGTAAGTAAGCCACAACAGCCCAATATATTATTTATTATGGCCGATGACTTAGGCTATTCAGATTTAGGAGCTTTTGGCGGGGAAATTCATACACCAAATATTGATAGCCTATCTCAAGAAGGCCGTCTTTTAACTGATTATCATACTGCCCCAACATGCTCACCAACACGTTCTCAACTCATTTCTGGTACTGATCACCATTTGGCTGGTATTGGTGCAATGGCTGAGCTCACGCCAGAACATTTGAAGGGACAGCCAGGCTACGAAGGGTATTTAAACGAACGTTCATTATCGATTGCACAAGTGCTGAAAGATAATGGCTATCGTACTTATATCAGTGGTAAATGGCATTTAGGGTTAACCCCTGAAACCAATGCACATGCGAAAGGTTTTGACCATTCATTTACATTATTACAAGGTCTAGATCACCACTTTAAGCAAGCGCCAAGTGCCTTTAAGCGAAATTCAACATATACAGAAGATGGGCAAATTGTTCCTGTTTCGGCATTGCCTGATGACTTTTTTTCGACTAACTATTTTACCGATAAATTACTTAGCTATTTAGACTCTGGTAAAAGTAGTGGAAAACCCTTCTTTGCCTATGCAGCCTATACCGCACCTCATTGGCCAATTCAGGCACCTGCTGAGTATCGCGAACGTTATCGCGGAGTTTACGATGTTGGTTACGATGCAATTCGTAATGCGCGTATCGCACGCCAAAAACAGCTTGGCATTATTCCTGCAAATTTTGATGCAGCAGAACCAATTTCCACTCAAAACACCCCACAAAAATATGGAAAATGGAATGAATTAACAGCCGAGCAAAAAGCACTTGAAGCCCGAAAAATGGAAATCTATGCAGGTATGGTAGAAAATCTAGATGCCAACGTGGGCCGGATTATTCAATACCTAAAACAAAATAATCTTTATGACAATACCTTAATTTTCTTTGTTTCAGACAATGGTGCAGAAGGTTTTGTACGTGGAGGATACGGCAGTGAATCTGGCTTTGATAACTCTGTAGCAAATGTAGGTACGCCGACTTCGTATCACTATATTGGACCACGTTGGGCTGAGGTTAGTGCTGCGCCATTCCATTTATGGAAAGATACAGCCGGTGAAGGTGCAACTACTGCTCCTGCTATTGTGAAATTACCAAATCAGAAAAAAGCAGAAGAAACGAATCATAGCTTTGCATCCGTGCTCGATGTTTTCCCAACTTTACTAGAATATGCTCATATTCCAGTACCTCAAGGCCAATATAATGGCCGTACTATTAATACGCCATCAGGGATTTCATGGAAGCCTTTGCTTGAAAATAAAACAACTACGATTCGCCCCGAAAATTTTAGTTTTGCCGATGAGTTACATGGCAGTAAATATGCAAAACAAGGCGAGTGGAAAATTGCACTTCAAGGGCGCCCTGAATTAGGTACAGGAACTTGGGAGTTATACAACATTAAAACAGACCGAGGTGAAAGACAGAACGTTGCTCAGATTTACCCAGCTAAAGTCCAAGAACTTTTATCGGTCTATCAAAAATATACTGAAAAGAATGGTGTGCAGGAATATAACGCTAAATGAGATTAAAACCATTTTTAGTTACCACCATCAGCCTGTCTTTTATGGCGGGCTGTAGCCAACCTTCACAAGTTTCTGAACCTGTATCATCGTCTCAGAAACAAACTTCTTTAGCTGACTTAGCTTCTATTGAAAAGTGTAAAAATTACACAGGACTACCTCAAAGTTGGCTGAAGAAACCCACTGCTGGAATGGTTTTAATTGCCGATGGGAATTTTAATTTTGGTTCTGAGAAAGCCTATCCCGATGAACTTAATTTTGGAAAAAAGCAAAGGGAAGTTAAAGGCTTCTGGATTGACCAGACTGAAGTCACCGTTGCTCAGTTTACAAGTTTCGTAAAAGCAACGGGCTATATCACCGATGCCGAAAAACAAAAGCAGGCCGCAGTTTTTTCACCAGACCCTGATCATCCACAGCAATGGTGGCAGCTAAAGTCAGGTTATACATGGAAAACTCCAAACGGGAGTAATGGTGCCGTAGCAAACCCTAATGAACCTGTGCGATATGTGAGTAAAAATGATGCTGAACACTATGCAGTTTGGCTTGGACATGATTTACCAACAGAACTAGAATGGGAATACTCAGCTAAAGCAAATTCTCAAACTGATACACCATTACATCAAGCCCCTACCGATGAACACCAACATCCACAAGCAAATTACTGGCAAGGTGAATTCCCTTTTCAAAACCTAAATCAAGATCATTTTAAAGATGTTGCGCCTGTTGGATGCTTTGCACCAAATAATTTTAAGCTATTTGATATGATTGGAAATGTGTGGGAATGGACCTCATCTCCCTATCAAGGTGCTCATGACCAACATATGGGGAATTATGCTGATTTAAGACAACAACAGATCTCAAGTACTCAATATGTAATTAAAGGCGGATCTTTTCTTTGCGCACAAAATTATTGTTCACGTTACCGAAGCAGTAGCCGCTATCCGCAAGACTTTGATTTAGCAGCAACTCATGTTGGTTTTCGAACAATTTTACGATCTCCTTAATTTCTTCTTAATTCCACTAATTAAAGATATTTTTTAACCAAAATTAGGTCGAAAAATAATCAAAATATTTCTATAGTATAAAAGAGAATGATAAAAAAGTGAGAACATGATGAAAAAACTACTTCTTTGCGCGGCAGCCATTTTCACAATGTCACTGTCAGCCTGTGCCGTTCACACCCCAGATGGCAGTATTGTAATTGACCCAGATTCACCTTACTACGGACAACCTGGAGGCTTTTGCCCACCAGGACAAGCGAAAAAAGGACGTTGTTAGTTATTGCCTCTTCCAAAGCAATTTTAAAGTTGCTTTGGAAAAGTAGATTTTAATAAAAGTGATGAATTGAATACTTCAGCGGAGGGCTTCAGCCCAAAAATAGTTGGGATGAAACTAGAAATTATGGTGTATAAAAAACACCATATCCCCAAGATTTTTAAAAGACAATCTTATGTTGCCTTCTATCTAGTTTCACCCCAATTCTTTCTTATCTCATTCGACTCTTTTTATTTATTAATAAAAAAGTCTATTTCTTGCTCATCTTTGTATCTATTCATTGATACATTTTGAATATTTTACCTACAGGTTAAATCTGTAAGATTCGCTTAATACAAAATAAACATTTGTGTAACGTAAGTCTATAAAAATGTTCTAAAAATGTGAAAAAAAATGAAGCTAAAATGAGATGGATTTATCATAATAAAACCCTATTTCTAGTTACATCACAAAAACAATCAATTTTATTTTGTCAGTTATTGCCACCCGTTTCCTTTGGCTGGCATAGATAATGTATACATCTGTATATTAACCCAGTCGTATAACGAGATATTTTATGTCCAGCACAAGTCAAGTCGAAGGTCTACAATTTCCAGTACACGCCTCAACAAAAAAACAAAGTACATCTCTTACAGGCCAAGAGATTTTGTCAGAGGCTTTATCTGTCGTAGATAATAAAACTGCGCAACAAGTGCTGAATGAAAAAAACTGGCGAAAAAACTACCCTATATATTTTAAAGCACTTGTTAAACAAGGGATCTCTAATAGTAGCAACCCCATTACTATTGCTAAGCAAGGTTTGCATAAGGCTCACCATATTTTTGACTTTTATCGTGATAGTAAACACTACCTTTTAAAAGATGCGGTTCATATTGCTTCATCTACGCCTCTTCATACAGTAAAACTTAAAGGTGAAAGTGAAGCAGCACCAGAATGGTATGTTCCTTATAAAGGACAAAAACTCAGTGGACAAAGCTTGCTCGACCAAATTCAGCGTTGGGAAAATGCAGGTATTATGGAATCGAGCCATGCACAGGCTTTACGTGAAGCCATAGCCCACCCAGAATGGTTTGATTTATCTGACCGTACTATGGTGCTGTTTGGTGCAGCTTCAGAAGCAGGTCCCCTACCTTGGTTAGCCAAATGGAAAGCGAATATAGTTGCTGTCGACTTACCAAACTCACGTGTCTGGGGTAAAATTTTAAATACGATTCAACAAGGAAACGCAACTCTCATTGCACCATGTGTTGAACCAGTTGATTCATCAGCAAAAGTTTCTGAACTAAAAGATAAATTGGGTGCAAATTTACTAACTCAATTACCAGAAATTGCGCAGTGGTTAGTTCAGTTTCCACAAAAATTAGATTTAGCTGCAATTGCGTATTTAGATGGTGAAAAGCATGTCCGTGTTTCCATGGCAATGGATAGCATCATGCAATTTGTAAGTGAACATAAGCCAGATACAAGCCTTATGTTTATGTGTACGCCAACCGATGTTTATGCGGTTCCTAAAGAAGTTGCCAAAGCAGCTCAACAAAAATTTAAATCACGTACAAAAATACAAAAAATGGCGGTGAAAGGTGTTTCCGCTCTTTCGCTCAATCGTTTTTTTCAAGCGCCATATCAAGACTTAATTGCTTGTGAAAATGGAAAAACTTATGGCATTGCCGACTGTCTAGTTGTTGAGCAAGGGCCAAATTATGCCTTGGCAAAACGCATTCAACAATGGCGTGCTATTTTGGCCCGCCATCAGGGACAACAGGTAAGTATTAATATTGCGCCATCTACAACGACTCACTCTGTGACTAAAAATCCATTGTTAAAAGCTGCTTTTAATGGTGCAGAGCTTTTTGATGTAGAAGCATTTAGCCCTGAAACGACCAATGCCATTATGGCGGCAATCTGGATTCATGACTTAAGAAATGAGTCTTCTGTAGCAAATCCTGAAACTGAGCTTGACCATCCGCTTGAGCTCATGATGGAAGGTGCCAACCACGGCGGATTGTGGCGTGTTGCTTATTTAGCAAGAACTGCCCTGCCTTTTGCTGCAATCTATGGCTTTGCAACCGAAAAACTACCTTTTGGGAAATCATCTAAAAAATAATGATATTAAAGCCCAATTCTAGAATTGGGCTTTTTTCTGTGTTTATCTATTTATTTTGAAAGTGTGATAGATATTTCTGCATTTCATCAGGTGGCACCATACCGCCTCCTGTCGCCCATATCACATGGGTTGCCTGTTGTAGTTTCTCAGCTGATAGTTGATGTAAAGCCAAATAATCAGGACTCGTCTGGACATAGTATGGCCCCATCATTCCTGCCACCGCAGAAGGCTCAAGTTGAATATTTTCGGTTTGATTTAAAAGTGCAATGAGCTCATATAAACGTTCATCATCAATGGTGTAGTAGCCATCAATTAACTGCTGCATAGCACGTCCCACAAAACCTGAAGCACGGCCTACTGCGAGCCCATCTGCGGCAGTTACGTTATCCAGTCCAATATCATTCACTGAAATCTGATCATGCAAACCTGTATGGACACCCAGTAACATACATGGCGAATGGGTGGGTTCAGCAAAAATGCAGTGAACATGCTCACCAAAAGCAAGTTTCAACCCAAAACTCACACCACCAGGGCCACCACCAACGCCACACGGCAAATAAACAAATAATGGGTGTTCAGCATCGACTGTAATCTGTTTTTGCTCAAATTGCTGTTTTAGGCGTATTCCTGCAACTGCATAACCTAAAAATAATGTTGTTGAGTTTTCATCATCAATAAAAAAGCAGTGCGGATCTTGCTCTGCTGCTTTTCTTCCCTCTTCAACAGCGACTCCATAGTCACTAGCATATTCCACAACATTAACGCCCAGTGAACGTAGTTTATCTTTCTTCCACTGCCTCGCATCGGCAGACATATGAACAGTTACTCTAAAGCCCAGTTTGGCACTCATGATACCAATCGAAAGCCCTAAATTTCCTGTAGAACCTACCGCAACTTGGTACTTAGAGAAAAACGTTCGAAATGAATCTTGATCTAACTTACTATAATCGTCTTCCAACTTGAGAAGTCCAGCCTCAATTGCCAACTTTTCCGCATGAGCCAAGACTTCATAAATACCACCACGTGCTTTGATTGAACCAGAAATAGGTAAATGGCTATCTTTTTTCAGCCAGAATGTTCCACTCAACTGCACTTGTTTTGTTGAAGATAGTGCTTGCTGCATATGGGCAATTTCAACGATCTCTGATTCAATTTTTCCATGTTGTGCTCGAGTTTCAGGAAAAACCTTTGCTAAGTACGGTGCAAAGCGCTCTAATCTGGCTTCTGCTTCACTTACGTCCTCTGCTGTGAGCCCAACTTTTTCTAAAGCTTCTTTTAAAGGATAGCAATGTGGTGTAAACCAAAATATCTCTTGATAATTCTGCAATTTTTCAATAAGTGGGAATTGTTGTTTTAGCTGATCTATTTGAATCGCATCCATAATCTATCCTGATATCAAAGCTTTAAGCCTAGCCTCTAAAGCTGCTTGATGCTCTATAATGACTTGTTAATTTATAGTTGAATGTACATGAAAATAGACTGAACATTAAAAAGAAACAAATAAAAAAGCCACTGTGAACAGTGGCCTTAATTTTTTAAATGCTTTTATACAAACTGTAAGAATAACCAGTACAAACCGCCTGACAAACAGATTGTTGCAGGAAGTGTAAATACCCATGCAGATAAAATTGTTTTAACTGTATTGAAGTTTAAGCCTGATCTATTCGCTACCATGGTACCTGCCACAGCACTGTTTAAAACGTGTGTTGTTGAAACTGGCATACCTAAACCGTCAGCAGCTGCAATCGTACTCATTGCTACAAGCTCAGCAGACATCCCCTGACCATAAGTCATATGATGTTTACCAATACGCTCACCTACAGTCACAACAATACGTTTCCAGCCAACCATGGTGCCTAAGCCAAGTGCCAAAGCAACTGCTACTTTTACCCAAGTCGGAATATATTGTAAGAATGAATCTAGGCTGCTACGGTATGCTTTCACAAGTTTTTCTTGTGACTGGTCCATTTTCGGTAGTGCATTCGCTTTATCCAGACGTTTAAACGAAGTGGTGCTTAAATACATGTCATTACGAATTTCACTAATTGCAGCTTCTGGAATATCTTTTAAGTTGTTATAGCTAGAAACACGCTCACCCAAATGATCAGTCATGCTTGCCAATGCAGGCATTACTTCCGGAGTTTGCTGTTTAGTTTGAATATATTTAGTCAAAATAACACGTGCTTTTTCATCGGTTAATTCTGGCTGATTTTGATTCAAAAATACGGCAGTTTGAGAAGAAAGCTGATGGAATGATTGAACTTGTTGTGTATCAAGGTTTTTATTTAATGAATAAGCCAAAGGCACCAGACCAACCAAAATCAGCATGATGAGACCCATACCTTTTTGACCGTCATTAGAACCATGTGCAAAACTTACACCTGTACAGGTAAAAATCAAGATTGCACGAATGATTGCTGGTGGTGGTTTATTCCCTTCAGGTGGCTGGAATAATTCTAATTGGCGTTTAAAAATAGTTTTAACCAACAAGAATACAATCGCTGCAAAAGCAAAACCAATTAAAGGTGAAAGCAATAATGCTTTACCAACTTTAATCACCTGATCCATATCAACACCACTGGTTGTTACGCCAGTCGATGCACTCAATAGATGGTTCATAATGCCCACACCCAAGATTGAACCAATCAAGGTATGAGAACTAGAAGCAGGAATACCCAAGAACCAAGTACCAAGGTTCCAAAGAATTGCAGCAATGAGAAGCGCAAAAACCATTGCGAAACCTGCACCGCTACCCATGTTCATAATCAATTCAACAGGCAACAATGCAATAATGCCGTAAGCGACTGCGCCGCTTGCAACCATTACCCCAAGAAAATTACAAAAACCTGCCCACATGACTGCAACTGGTGCAGGTAAAGCATTGGTGTAAATCACTGTTGCTACTGCATTTGCAGTATCGTGGAAGCCATTTACGAACTCAAAGCCTAATGCAATCAAGAGTGCTGTAGATAAAAGAATAACCGAATAAAGACTCAAAGGCGGTACGTGTGCTAAATCAGCACTCACCTGAAATCCAATATAAATAAGCGTTGCAACAATAATCGTCAGAAACACCGGCATAAAAAACTTAGGTGTCGGGACATGTACATTCGTCGATTTGACTTGCAGGTTTGCCGCAAGTTTTGAATCCGAAACAGGGGGTAGATTAGAATTCATGCAGACGGTAAGAGGATAGAAAAATCCTCTGTATTCTTAAATTAAATTATGACAATTATATGACAAAGCGGCGCCTGATGAAGTCAATTTTTCATATTTTGACCTCATTTGATGCACCTTTCCTCAATGCAATTTATTTTTTTATTAAAATACAATAATTTAAATCAATTTATATCTTCCTTATTTATGATTATTTTTAAAGCAAAAATATCTAAAAAATTACCTGTATGATTATTTTTTAAACAGCTTAATTGTCATAAAATGGAATATTGAAGATGAAATATTTCAATATCATGATCATTTTATGAATATTTGATGAAAAAACGCCCTATTTTTTATCCGGACACACTTTTTTTAACGAGTAATTTACGGTGAATGGTGGGTCGTCATAGATCATCATTTGTGCTGCTATTCTGTTACAATAGCGCCGCATTTTTAAATTCGTATATATAAAGGTCAGGGTTTTCTATGTCTACGCTTGCCACCCTAAAAGCGCTTCTTGCTAAACGTATTTTGATTATTGATGGCGCAATGGGAACGATGATTCAGCGCCATAAATTAGAAGAAGCTGACTATCGTGGTGAGCGTTTTGCCGATTGGGCACATGACTTAAAAGGTAACAATGACCTGCTTGTTTTGACACAACCTCAAATTATTCAAGGCATTCATGAAGCTTACCTTGATGCTGGGGCAGACATTATTGAAACCAACAGCTTTAACGGCACACGTGTTTCTATGTCGGACTACCACATGGAAGATCTGGTTCCTGAAATTAACCGTGAAGCAGCACGTTTAGCAAAAGCAGCTTGTGAAAAATATTCAACGCCAGACAAACCTCGTTTTGTAGCAGGCGTACTTGGTCCCACATCGCGTACCTGTTCAATTTCACCGAATGTAAATGATCCGGCATTTCGTAATATTAGTTTTGATGCGCTAAAAGAAAATTATATTGAAGCGACTCATGCACTGATTGAAGGTGGTGCAGATATTCTTCTGATCGAAACTGTTTTTGATACTTTAAACTGTAAAGCTGCCATATTTGCGGTTAAAGAAGTGTTTAAGCAAATTGGTCGTGAATTACCGCTCATGATTTCAGGGACCATTACCGATGCATCTGGTCGTACCTTAACAGGTCAAACTGCCGAAGCTTTCTGGAACTCTGTACGTCATGGTGACTTACTCTCTATTGGTTTTAACTGTGCCCTTGGTGCAGATGCCATGCGTCCTCACGTTAAAACTATTTCTGATGTCGCAGATACCTTTGTTTCAGCGCATCCAAATGCAGGCTTACCAAATGCGTTTGGTGAATATGACGAGACTCCTGAACAAACAGCTGCCTTCTTAAAAGAGTTTGCAGAAAGTGGTCTCATTAACATTACGGGTGGATGCTGTGGTACGACTCCAGACCATATTCGTGCCATTTATAATGCAGTCAAAGACATTGCACCTCGCCAAATTCCAGAAACTGTGCCTGCTTGTCGTTTAAGTGGTTTAGAACCTTTTAATATTTATGACGACTCACTTTTTGTAAACGTGGGTGAACGTACGAACGTTACAGGTTCAAAAAAATTCTTACGTTTAATTCGCGAAGAAAACTTTGCCGAAGCTTTAGAAGTTGCACAACAACAAGTGGAAGCTGGTGCCCAAATTATTGACATTAACATGGATGAAGGGATGCTCGATTCGCAAAATGCGATGGTGCATTTCTTAAACCTTGTAGCATCTGAACCTGACATTTCACGTGTGCCAATCATGATTGACTCATCGAAATGGGAAATCATTGAAGCAGGTCTAAAATGTGTACAAGGCAAACCCGTTGTTAACTCGATTTCCTTAAAAGAAGGTTATGACGAGTTTGTCGAAAAGGCTCGCCTCTGCCGTCAATATGGTGCTGCGGTTATTGTTATGGCCTTTGATGAAGCGGGTCAGGCCGATACCGCTGCACGTAAGCGTGAAATCTGTAAACGCTCATATGACATTTTGGTCAATGAAGTCGGTTACCCTGCTGAAGATATTATTTTTGACCCGAACGTGTTTGCGGTTGCAACAGGAATTGAAGAACACAACAACTATGCTGTGGACTTTATTGAAGCAACTGGCTGGATTAAGCAGAACTTGCCACATGCCATGATTTCAGGTGGTGTATCAAACGTATCATTCTCGTTCCGTGGGAATGAACCTGTTCGTGAAGCGATTCACTCTGTGTTCTTATACCATGCCATTAAACAAGGCATGACCATGGGGATTGTAAATGCCGGTCAAATGGCAATTTATGATGATATTCCTAAAGAACTCAAAGCTGCGGTTGAAGATGTTGTTTTAAACCAGAACCAAGGTGAGACTGGTCAGGCAGCTACAGAGAAATTACTCGAAGTCGCTGAAAAATATCGCGGACAAGGCGGTGCACAACGTGAAGCTGAAAACCTCGAATGGCGGAATGAGCCAGTTGAGAAACGCCTTGAATATGCGTTAGTGAAAGGTATTACTACCTACATCGACCAAGATACTGAAGAAGCACGTTTAAAAGCTAAACGCCCATTAGATGTGATTGAAGGCGCTTTGATGGACGGTATGAACGTGGTCGGTGACTTGTTCGGTTCAGGCAAAATGTTCTTACCACAGGTTGTGAAATCTGCACGTGTCATGAAGCAAGCTGTGGCTTGGCTCAATCCGTACATTGAAGCTGAAAAAACAGGCAGCCAGTCTAAAGGTAAAGTCCTGATGGCAACTGTTAAGGGCGATGTACACGATATTGGTAAAAATATTGTGGGTGTTGTACTCGGCTGTAATGGTTACGACATTGTTGACCTTGGTGTGATGGTACCTTGTGAGAAAATCTTACAAACTGCGATTGATGAAAAATGTGACATTATCGGTTTGTCGGGATTGATTACCCCATCTTTGGATGAAATGGTTTTTGTTGCTAAAGAAATGCAACGTAAAGGTTTTAATATTCCTTTATTGATTGGTGGTGCTACGACATCGAAAGCACACACAGCAGTAAAAATTGATCCTCAGTACCATAACGATGCGGTGATTTATGTTGCAGATGCTTCACGTGCTGTGGGTGTTGCAACTACCCTGCTTTCAAAAGAAATGCGTGGGAAATTCATTGAAGAGCACCGTGCTGAATATGTCAAAATTCGTGAGCGCTTAGCCAACAAACAACCTAAAGCTGCAAAATTAACCTATGCAGAATCCGTTAAAAACGGCTTTAAAATTGATGAAAGTTATGTTCCTGCAAAACCAAACCTTTTGGGAACTCAAGTCTTAACAAACTACCCGCTTGAAACATTGGTTGAATATTTTGACTGGACGCCATTCTTCATTTCTTGGAGCTTGGCAGGTAAATACCCTAAAATTTTACAAGATGAAGTGGTTGGCGAAGCTGCAACAGATTTGTACAACCAAGCACAAGCAATGTTGAAAGATATTATCGACAACAAACTTTTTGATGCCCGTGCTGTATTTGGTATGTTCCCTGCTCAGCGCACTGACGCTGACACAGTGAGCGTATTTGATGAAGTTGGTCAAAATGTTACGCATACATTTGAGCATTTACGTCAACAATCAGACAAAGTAACAGGTAAACCGAACTTGTCTTTGGCCGATTACATTCGTACTGACCGTGAGCAACAGGACTACTTGGGCGGATTCACTGTATCGATTTTTGGTGCAGAAGAATTAGCAAATGAGTACAAAGCCAAAGGCGATGACTACTCTGCAATTTTAGTTCAGTCGTTGGCTGACCGTTTTGCAGAAGCTTTTGCAGAACATTTGCATGAACGCATTCGTAAAGAGTTCTGGGGCTATAAAGCAGATGAACAGCTCAGCAATGAAGAACTGATTAAAGAGAAATATGTCGGTATTCGCCCTGCACCGGGCTACCCTGCTTGTCCAGAGCACTCTGAAAAAGCGGTGTTGTTTGACTGGTTAGGTTCTACAGATAAAATCGGCACTAAACTGACTGAACACTTTGCAATGATGCCGCCATCTTCAGTAAGTGGTTTCTACTATTCGCACCCTCAAAGTGAATATTTTAACGTGGGTAAAATCTCTCAAGACCAACTTGAAGATTATGCAAAACGTAAAGGTTGGACACTCGATGAAGCGAAGCGTTGGTTAGGGCCGAATTTAGATGATTCGATTGTCTGATTTAGAGTCCTTTTAATCTCCTCTACCCCCCTCTTTAAAAATAGAAAATAGAGAGATGTCATGTGAGTAAATGAAATACATGACATCTCCTCTCTTTGAAAAAGGAAGGTTGAGAAGGATTAAATTGATATTCAAATAAAAAATATATAATTTATCTATTAAATATTTTTAGAAAACTTTCAAATGGCAATAATTAAAAAATTTGAGTTAGCAAGCTTAGAATCTATTTGTAATATTTTAGGTAATACAGAAAATGGATTAACAGGTAGTCAGATATCTAAATATTTATCCGAATGCGATATCTATGACCCCCAACTTAATTCCACCAAACGGAAAAAATTGTATGATGCTCTAGAACAGAAACAAAATAATGATAGATGTTCAAATAATATAATCAGCTTTATTCAACATGTAATGAAACCATCAAGACACTTTGATAACCAAGAATGGTTTCTAGATATGCGTAAAAAGTTAAATTTTGTACTTTCATTTGAAGGTTTAGAATTAGAAGAAACAGGATTAATAAGACAAATAAAAGCTACAACCACCCTATCTGAAGCAGAAGCGCGAGCACAGCAATTAAGAAAAACTCTTATGGATAGAAAAATTCATAATGATGTTCTTCATTTTTGTAAGGCTGAATTATTAGTTGATAATTATTTCCATGCCGTTTTTGAAGCTACAAAAAGTATTGCAGAGAAAATTAGAATGAAAACAAATTTGACATCTGATGGAGCCGAGTTAATAGATCAAGCATTTTCCTTCAAAGGTAAAATTCCTTATTTAGCGTTAAGTTATTTAAAAACTGAAAATGATGAAAGCGAGCAAAAAGGTTTTATGAATTTATTAAAAGGAGTTTTTGGTACTTTTAGGAATACTACTGCTCATGCTCCTAAGATTACATGGAATATTAACGAACAAGATGCTTTGGACATTTTATCAACTATTTCATTAATTCATAGAAAACTAGATAAAGCACTTGAGCCTAAAAAAATGTACGAAGGAAAATGATAATGCTGCCCAACCTCATACTCAATAACTAAGCTTATTACGGAACAATAGAAATTATAATAAAGTTAGGAGTTAGCCTTTGTCGACAAAACTTTAATCCTAAAATTTGCTTACGGCATAATGTTTGCCATAGCTACTGTTCTGTATCGGTCATATTGTTACGTAAATCACGCGATGGAAGTTTTAGGCTATTGTTATAAGGCTGCATCTCTACTCTCTTATTTTTAAATATTCTTTTAAGAGTCTTGGCATAATATCTGCCAGAGAATAACAATGTACGAAACATCATTATAAACACAACTCAACTCTTTTTAGGCGTAATCTTTAGCTCAGTTGGACTCGGCTATTTTCTCTATGGAAAAAAGCAAAAAATGACTGTGCCTTTTACTGTTGGTTTAGCTCTAATGATTTTTCCTTATTTTATTGAAAGTAATGTCTTACTCAGTGGCATTGGTACTTTGCTATCCGTTATTCCCTATTTTTTACGTTTTTAAAGTTATTTCTTAAATGATTTGAATTTCCTCAACTCTTAAGTGATGCATCATCTCTCGAATGAATATAAAGTAGATAAAAATATAAGCTGATTTGCTGCCACTCGGTTTGTGTAGTAGCTCAAACGCTCAATAAAGTCATTTAACCTAGCAATTTTAGATTAAACAATCCGTAAATAAAAAAATCCCCCAACTTTTAAGATTGAGAGATTTCAAAGAATCTATTTCAATACTACTTATATCAAGCAGACATTACTTCTACTTCAAATGTGACTTAATCTTCTCTTTAACTGCTTCTGTTGAAATACCATATCGATCATGCAAAGTTGGTAATGCTCCTGCATCTAAAAATGCATCTGGCAAACCAATCATATCAAAACGAGGGTGTTGCCCATTTCTTAAAAGCAATGACCCAATTGCTTCCCCTAATCCACCAATCACAGAATGGTTTTCGGCAGTTAAAACAGGTCGTCCGCCTTTTGCGACTTCATCCAAAATAGTTTGTTCATCTAAAGGTTTAATTGTAGGTACATGCAGCACTGAAACCTCAATGCCCTCTTTTTCAAGCTCTTCCGCTGCCTCAAGCGCACGCATGGTCAATAAACCAGTGGAAATGATGAGTAAGTCTTTACCTGGCTTAATCACCTGTGCCTTACCCAATTTAAACTGGTAATTGTATTTATCGAGTACTAATGGAACCTGCCCACGCAATAGACGCATATATACGGGGCCATTATGAGCGGCAATCTGAGGAATCGCTTGTTCGATTTCCAAGGCATCACATGGGTCAATGACCATCAAGTTCGGCATTGCACGGAAAATCGCAATATCATCGGTTGCCTGATGGCTTGGACCATAACCGGTGGTTAAACCTGGAAGTGCCGCCACAATTTTGACATTCAGGTTATCTTCCGCAATCGCCATACAAATAAAGTCATAGGCACGGCGTGATGCAAACACGGCATAGGTTGTAGCAAAAGGAACAAATCCTTCACGAGCAAGTCCTGCTGCTGCGCTCATCAAAAGTTGTTCTGCCATGCCCATTTGGAAAAATTTGTCTGGGTTTTCTTTGGCAAAAATATGCAGGTCAGTGTATTTGGATAAATCTGCTGACAAACCTACGATATCGTCACGCTCTTTTGCCAAGGCATTGAGTGCATGACCAAATGGTGCGGGTTTAGTCGGTTGACCCTCAGCAGCAATGGAAGCAATCATTGCCGAAGTGGTTAGTTTTTTCTTAGGAGGATTGGCTAACTGGCTCATGATGTATTCCTTACTGTCCGTAGTGGGTCAAAATATTTAAAGCGTCATCCCATTCATGTTCATCAACACGAATGAAGTGTGTTTTTTCGCGGCTTTCCAAGAACGACACGCCTTTGCCCATTTTGGTGTCACAAATAATGACTCGCGGGCATGCTCCTTCATGGTTTCGTGCTTGATCGAATGCCTCAAGTAAAGCTTCTATGTCATTGCCATCTACGCGTTGGGTGTACCAACCAAACGACTGCCAACGGTCTACAATGGGTTCAAAAGCCAAAATTTCGCTTGAATGCCCATCTGCCTGTTGGTTATTTACATCAATAATGGCTATTAGGTTATCTAGCTTCCAATGAGAGGCAGACATCACCGCTTCCCATGTTGAGCCTTCATTTAGCTCTCCATCGGACAGTAAGTTATAGACAAAAGCATCCGACTTTTTCTGTTTCAGCCCTAAACACGCACCGACTGCAATTCCAAGACCGTGACCTAATGAACCACCTGTAATTTCCATGCCCGGTGTGTAAGAAGCCATGCCCGACATCGGTAAACGGCTGTCATCTGCTCCATAGGTTTCAAGTTCTTCAAGCGGAATAATGTTTGCTTCAATTAAGGCTGCATAAAGTGCAATTGCATAGTGCCCAATAGACAAATAAAAACGGTCACGGCCTTCCCACTCTGGGTTTTCTGGCTGATATTTCATGGCATGAAAATAAGATACGGCCAGTAGATCTGCGGCACCTAGAGCTTGTCCCACATAGCCTTGACCTTGTACTTTCCCCATACGTAAAGCATGTTGGCGAATGTGGTAGGCACGTTGTTGCAACTCGGCAAGTTGGCCTGATTTATCAATATTTAACATTGTCATTTACTATTCCTTATTAACGATTGACCAGTTTTGCCGGAACGCGCAGAACCAAGCTGGCACCGAAAATTAATACTGCTGTGATTAAGAACATGCCAATTGCATTTGAACCTGTATTTGTGGTGACCCAACCGATTAAATAAGGTGAACAGAATCCGGCAAGGTTGGCGAAGCTATTGACGGCTGCAATACCTGCCGCTGCCGAAACACCACCCAAAAAGTTGGTTGGTAACATCCAGAATAAAGAAGATGCAGTGAGCACACCTGAGGCTGCAATGCAAAGGCAAATTAAAGAAAGTGTCAGATTTGAAGCGAGCAAAGTCGCAAGGGTGAGTGCGATTGCACCCGCACACATTGGGATAATTAAGTGCCAACGGCGTTCTTGGAAATGGTCGCCACTACGCCCTGCCAAAAGCATAACTACAATGGCGCACATATAAGGAAGACTCGTAAGTAGCCCAATATGCCAGTTATCACTGATGCCTGAGTTACGAATGAGAGTGGGTAGCCAAAAGGTAATGGCGTATTGGCCCATCACGACACAAAAGTAAATGCCTGCAAGTAACCATAAACGTTTATCCGCGACAAACTCTTTAACGCTACCGTGACCTTCTTTGTGCTGGTTATCTTGAGCAAGCTCTTGCTTCACCAAGTTTTTCTCATCTTGAGTTAACCAGTTGGCGTCTTGAACAGAGTCTTTTAAAACAGCAAGTACGAGCAAACCAACGACAACCGTAGGAATCGCTTCAATTAAAAACATCCACTGCCAGCCAAACCAGCCATGCACACCGCTCATTCGGTCCATGATTAGGCCCGAAAGTGGCCCACCAATCATTCCCGAGATTGGAATCGCGATAAACCAAAGTACGGTCATGCGTGCCCGACGATAAGACGGGAACCAGTAAGTGAGGTAAAGTAACAAGCCCGGAGCCAAACCTGCTTCAGCAACACCCAGTAAAAAACGTAAGGTGTAAAATTGCCATTCAGTTTGAACAAAAGCAAAACAACCTGACAAAATACCCCATGTAATCATGATGCGGGCAATCCAGCGTCTTGCACCTACCTTGTGGAGTACGATGTTACTTGGCACTTCGCAAAGGAAATAACCAATAAAGAAAATCCCTGCACCCAATCCATATACAGCTTCACTAAACTGTAAATCGCTCATCATCTGGAGCTTGGCAAAACCAACATTGACTCGATCTAAATAGGCACAAAAATAACAAAGCATTAAAAATGGCATAAGCCGAAATGCAATTTTTCGATACGCTGACTTACGAAGTGCCGTATCTACTTCAGATGAAAATACTGTATCCATCATGCGAATCCCTTTACATTTGGCCACAGTATCCTCTTGTGACCATCATTCTATTTTTAGTTTTTAAATGACAAGCTTTAATGAATCAGCATGCCACCATTTACATCAAGTGTTACACCCGTTAAGTACGCTGACAGATCACTTGCCAAAAATAATGCTGCATTTGCAACGTCTTGTGCTTTACCTAAACGACCGAGTGGAATACCCGCAAGAATGTCATGACGGCGGTCATCATTCATTAAACCACCAGTAATATCGGTTTGGATCAGGCCCGGAGTAAGTGAATTTACACGAATCTGATCGCCACCAAATTCACGAGCCATCGCTTTTGCCAAACCTAAAACCCCTGCTTTTGCAGCGCTATAATGCGGCCCGCCAAAAATACCACCACCGCGTTGTGCTGAAACAGAAGATAGGCACACAATGCTTCCGCCACCATTTGCTTTCATTGATGGAATAACAGCTTGCGACACAATAAGTGTTCCGCGTAGGCTGACATCTAAAATACGGTCATAATCATTGCGTTGAATATCAAGTGTTTTTACAGGCTGGGTAATGCCGGCATTATTAATTAAAATATCAATCTGTCCGTAGTGCTGTAGCGCTTGTTCAACAGCTTCTTTAACCTGCTCTTCATTTGCAACGTTTGCAACAAGACCTAAATGTCCTTCACCAAGTGCCTTTGCAGCGTTTTGGCTTTGAGCAAGATCTAAATCAACAATAATGACTTTGGCACCTTGTTGTGCAAAGATTTCTGCGGTTGCTCGCCCAATTCCACGTTCTGATGCTGCACCAGTAATTAATGCCACTTTTCCTTGTAGTAACATGTTGAATCCTCTTTTACGCTTTATTTCCTGAGTTCGGACCTAGATTCTCTTTTTTCAGGAGTTCCAGCAATCATCTCGAATTCAACTAGGCATGAAAAAAATTCATGCCTATGCTATTTTGAAATGAGTTTTAGGGATAAAAACGGTTTATTTCATGGATAGTAGTGAAAACAATTTCAATCAGATGCCCTCAATTAAAACACTACAGGCTTTTGAACAAACTGCCCGTTTTGGCAATGTTGCTAAGGCAGCGGAGCATTTGAATCTCACTCCTTCAGCAGTCAGTCACCAAATTGCCAAACTAGAAGAAATGATTGGGCAGAGTTTATTTATTCGTGGTGCCCGTGGTGTGACGCTTACCCCGTCAGGTGAACGCTATTTTCAGGATGTCACCACCATTTTGCATAACCTGATGTTAGCCACTGAAAAAGCCGCTGATAAAAGTCCTAAAGACAGTTTATATATTCATTCATCCCCAAGTTTTGGTTTGCTTTGGCTACTGCCACGCCTCGAATCATTTAAAGAAAAGTTCCCGATGATTCAGGTCAACCTGTCGTGTTCTTATGAAAACTTGCACTTTACTCGTGACAAGATCGACATTGATATTCGCCATGGTCTACCTAACTGGACGGGTGTGGAAATCAGGACAATTCGTAATGAAAAGCTAGAAGTACTTGCATCTCCTAAGCTACTTGAACGTAGCCCAGTACATAAACCTCAAGATTTATTAAAAAAAGAACTGATTTTATCGCGCTCAACCTTAGTCACTTGGCCTCAGTGGTTTGCACATCAGGGCTTAAGCATTCCTGAGTTTCCCTATACTTTGAGTTTTGACCGCTCTTACATGTCACTTGAGGCAGCAACACACGGACTAGGTTTTGTTTTAGAAAGTAATTTACTTACTCAAAATTATGTAGAGTCTGGAAAGTTGGTTAGAGTTTTTGCAGATGAGCTATCGATTCCTATTTCTGCTCATCATTTGGTTTATCCACGGACCCATCAGTTTATTCCTAAAATTGAGCTGTTTTTAAACTGGATTTATGATGAGTTGGTAGATTGAAAAAGTGATTTCTTAGTGGCTGAGACTCTATAATTTCTTCAATAAAGTAAATCATCTTTTCAATAGTAAGCTCATCAATAACACCATGGTTAATAATTTTTGACTCAACAAAACCCAAGCCCTGTTCAAGTTGGATGTGTTGGTTGTTTAGGTCAAATGACAGGCTATTGAGACCAAATGAAAATTTTAAAACTGAGTTGGGATGAGTCATAAAAATGGCTTGCTGTTGAAGTTTGCTAAAAAAGTTACTTTATTTATAGCCTTAAATTGTGTTGGTTGTGGAATATTTAGCATTAACTACTCGATTATTATTAACACTATATATAATAAAAACCTCTTTAAAAAGATGAAAAATCAATCTTATATTCATCAATATCCAACCATTACAAAATAGAGTATAAACATGAAAAAATTAGTAGTTTTAAGTTTCACGATCTGTAGCTTTGCGCAACTTACAAATGCAGCAACATTAAATGTAAAACCATATGGTACGACTCAAGACGGTCGAAAAGTTGATCTATACACCATGAGCAATAACAAAGGTGTCTCTGTATCTTTTATTAGTTTTGGTGGTGTAATTACACAGATTTTGACGCCCGATGCACAAGGTAAAAAAAACAATATCGTTTTGGGGTTTGATAATCTAAAAGGCTATGAAGTCACTGATACCAAGGAAGGCATTCATTTTGGAGGATTGATTGGACGTTATGCCAACCGTATTGGCAATGCTAAATTTAGCTTAGATGGAAAAACGTATAATCTTGAAAAAAATAATGGCCCGAACTCATTACATAGCGGCAATCCTGGTTTTGATAAACGTGTTTGGCAAGTTAAGCCCCTCGTTTCTAAAGGTGAAACCGTCAAAGCTTCTCTTAAGTTAACCAGTCCAAATGGTGATCAAGGTTTTCCTGGGAAATTAGATGTGGAGGTGATATACAGTCTTTCAGATCAAAATGAATTCCAGATTGAATATAAGGCCAAAACTGATCAACCTACAGTCGTCAATCTCACCAACCACAGTTATTTCAACTTGTCAGGTGCTGGGAACAACCCTTATGGCGTACTCGATCATGTGGTACAGCTCAATGCAGACCGTATATTAGTAACCGATCAAAATTCTTTACCAACAGGTGAAATTGCTTCAGTTGCAGGTACACCTTTTGATTTTCGGACTCCTAAAGCAATTGTAAAAGATATTCGAGCGAATAATCAGCAATTGGCGTATGGATATGGCTATGATCAAACTTGGGTAATTAATCAAAAGTCTCAAGGGAAATTAAATCTTGCGGCTGTTGTGGTTGACCCAAAATCTAAACGGGCAATGCAAGTCTTCACCACAGAACCAAGCGTTCAAATGTATACGGCCAATCATTTATTAGGAAATATTGCTGGCGCAAATGGCGTACTTTATCGACAAGCAGATGCGCTAGCATTAGAAACACAGCATTTTCCAGACAGCCCCAATCAACCAACCTTTCCTTCTACACGTTTAAACCCAAATCAAACTTATAACGGTGTCACCCTATTTAAATTTGGCATTCAAAAATAGTCTTTTCAATTAGAACTATATTTATCTAAAAAAGACTCTCAGCTTAATATGACTGAGAGTCTTTTCATTTATTTAACTTTTGTGTTTGGTAAAAATGCGGTTGCAAAACCAAGTAATGGCAACAATGAACATAAACCAAATACCCACTCAATGCCGTTAATATCAGCTAAATGCCCTAACCCCGCTGCGGCAATACCACTTACCCCAAACATCAGGCCGAACATTAGACCTGCAATCATGCCCACACGGCCCGGAACAGCTTCTTGTGCGTAAACCACCATGGCTGCAAAGGCAGATGACAATATCAAACCTGCAATGATCGAAAAAACGGTTGTCCAAAATAAGTTTGCATAAGGCATCATTAATGCAAACGGCGCCATACCTACAAATGAAACCCAGATAACCGCTTTACGGCCAATTTTGTCACCAATTGGACCACCCGCAAATGTTCCTAAAGCAACAGCAGCCAAGAAAGCAAACAAGTGCAATTGTGCCGTTTGAATGCTGATATGGAACTTTTGAATCAAGTAAAATGTAAAGTAATTACTAATGCTGGCAATGTAGGTGAATTTGGCAAACATCAACACACTAATGGTGCTCAAAGCAATAATGAGCTTACGACCATGCAATTTACTATGTGCTTGAGTCACCCGTGTTGCCACCTGACTTTTAGCATGACCAATCGTCCAGCGGCTTACACCAAATAAAACCCAAATGGCTAAAAGTGCAAATATAACTAAACCTGCAACTGCATGCTGTCCAAACGGTACAATCAGCAAAGCAGCTAACAATGGGCCAATAGCAGTGCCTGTATTTCCACCCACCTGAAAAGTCGATTGAGCCGTACCAAAACGCCCACCAGATGCCATTCGAGCCACCCGTGAAGCTTCAGGGTGAAAAGTTGCAGACCCTACCCCAATCAGCGCAGATGCACATAACAGCACAGTAAAGCTTGGTGAAAATGCCAATAAGATAATGCCGCAGAATGTAACCATCATTCCGAGTGGCAGAAGATACGGTTTTGGATGTTTATCGGTATAAAGTCCAATCCAAGGCTGTAGCAGTGAACCTGTAATTTGGTATACAAATGAAATCAGGCCAACTTGAGCAAAACTCAGTGAAAAGTTTGCTTTTAGCATTGGATAGATGGCTGGTAAGACTGCCTGAATCAAATCATTCAGTAAATGTGCAACCGCCACGGCGCCTACAATTTTAATAATCATTCCTTGAGGCTGATCATTAGCAACGGTATTGGCAATACCATCTTTCAATTGTATTGAAGACGTCATACCTGAAAAACTCCAATATTTTTAAGTAAGGTGCTTATTGTAAATTGTCGCTTATAAAGTTATCTTCCAATAATCATCGTATAAGTGACAATTTTTAGGATAGATTATGTCCGATTCTCTTATTCAGTCTGATTTGTCTGAACTTGTGATTGGACTATCTTCCGAGCATGCCTACCGAGAAATCACGCCGACTCATACGCATGCACGTGCTCAGTTTTTATATGCGTCCACTGGAAATATTCAGGTTTTTACACCTAATAATGTCTGGATTGTGCCACCCATGTGTGCGTTATGGATTCCTGCCCATGTCGAGCATAGTGTGATTTCACTGAGTCACGTGAAGTTAAATACTGCTTTGGTTGAAATAAATGCAGCTGCTTTGATGGGACAACATTGCTTTATTATTCGGGTGAGCAACCTTTTGCATGAGCTTTTGATTCGTTTAAACGAAATTGAACGCGAAAACTCACCAAATATTACGACCTCTCAAGAGCTTTCTCGTTC
Organism: Acinetobacter sp. WU_MDCI_Abxb74; assembly: GCF_025513915.1. Taxonomy (NCBI): domain Bacteria; kingdom Pseudomonadati; phylum Pseudomonadota; class Gammaproteobacteria; order Moraxellales; family Moraxellaceae; genus Acinetobacter; species Acinetobacter sp. WU_MDCI_Abxb74. The sequence goes on along the minus strand of NZ_JAHPRP010000003.1, from coordinate 122,051 downwards.
TTTGCAAATTCTAATTTTTGAAGAAATTCATCGAGCCAATTTATTGCCTATCCAGATTCCATGGCCAAAAGACAAACGATTATTAAAAATTTGCCAAGCCTTATTACACGCGCCTAATCACTCAAAAGATTTAACAGATTGGGCGGATGATATTGGCACGAGTTCGAGAACTTTAATGCGCATGTTTCAAAAAGAAACCGGGTTGTCTTATCGAGCATGGGTACAGCAAATGCATATTGCACTTGCCTTGAGTAAAATCGCGAATGGTGAATCTATTGCTCAAATTTCCGAGTCACTGGGGTACAACAACCCCAGTGCTTTTAGTACGATGTTTAAACGACATTTAGGAAAAACACCTCAGCAATTTAGAAGTGTTGCGATGTCGTTATAAGTCTTTTTTTTTGAGCGTATTTCATGCTTTTCGAGCAAATCGTCAAAATCATGATAGACGTGCAATTCTCGATCCTTATCGGTTCTCGCATGATCTAATCGTTGTTCAGGATCAACCAAAACGAGTGTATGACCATCATCAATCAGACGATCTACACCTTCTAAGAACATACGTTTACCCACCTCATGGATCAGTGAAATCTGGGTCAAATCAATTACGATTGTGCTTTGGTCAGTCGTCTCGTCTTGTAAAATACGCAATAACATTTCAGCTTCGGTAAATTTCAATACGCCTCGAAGCACATACACACTCAATGATGCATCTTTCCCTGTACGATAATGGCTCTGTACAATGGTTTGTGCAGAAGGTGTACCTTCCATGAGGTGCAATCCCATGTCACGAGATAGGCGCTCTAAAATATCGATACCACGTATACTATGACCATGCTCATCTAGTCGAGGAGAAAAAGCAGCAATACTGACTTGACCTGGCAACACACCCAAAATACCGCCAGCTACACCACTTTTAGCTGGAATACCTACCGTCGAAAGCCAGTCACCTGCGGCATCATACATACCACAGCTCATCATTACACTGAGTACTTGTCTCACTACAGATCGGTTCAACAGACGCTTTCCAGTTTTAGGGTCAACCCCACCATTGGCAAGTACACTGCCCATACGTACAAGATCTTTAACCGTCACCAAAATCGCACATTGGCGAATATAACCATTCACAATATCGACAGGGTCAGTTTCTAAAATACCCACAGTTCGCAACATATAACCGATTGAAAGATTACGATAGGCTGTTTTGACTTCCGAATCGTAAACAGACTCATCAAAACTTAATTCACGTCCTGCAAGCTCGCTCATAAAACGGCGTAGAATTTCTGCACTATGTAGACCATGTTTGACCTGAATCAATGAATGTACAGTAATTGCGCCAGAGTTGATCATCGGGTTTTTCGGACGACCATCTTTACCCAATGAAATTTCATTGAAGGCTTCCCCAGAAGGTTCTACCCCGACTTTATCAAGTACCGCATCAATGCCAAGCTGTTGCATAACATAGGCATAGACAAAAGGCTTAGAAATCGACTGAATGGTGAATTCGGTATCATCATCGCCAATCGAATAAATTTCACCATCTACAGTAGACATGGCTAAAGCCAATCGGTCTGGATTTGCATTTGCCAACTCTGGAATATAGTCAGCTAGATGCCCGCTATTATCTACCTCACAGGCTTCTATCACATTTGCCAAATAATCTGGGAGAGGGGTTTTCATGGTGAGTAACCTTAAATGAGGAGATTTACACTTTCGAGCATTTTTTCAGCACAACCAGCTGATAATATTAAAATTATACTTTTTGAATGAATTAAAAATCACGATATAAGTATTGTAATTCCGATGCCTGATTTATTTCAAGCTCATTATACCTTTTTCAAAACTTTAAATAGAGGATTAGATTATTCTTTCTACAAATAACACTCCATTTAAATGATCGACTTCATGTTGAACAATACGAGCAGGAAAACCGTGAAAAATTGTCTCTACCACGTCACCTTCTAGTGTTAAGTATTTAACCTTGACCATTTCTGCACGTTCAACTTGTCCACGTTCATCTGGCACACTTAAACAGCCCTCTTCGCCCAAGCAAGTTTCACTCGAAAACTCCAAAATCTCTGGATTTACCATCACGACTGCATCCATTTCAGGTGCATCTGGATAACGTGGATTTGGTCGAGACGCCACAATAATGACTCGTTTAGAGATGTAAACTTGCGGTGCAGCAATGCCTACACCATTACGTTCAAGCATAGTGGCATGCATAGCGGCTGCAAGCTCATAAAGCCAATCACTGTTCAACTCAATTGATGAGACAGGTGCAGCAATCAGTTTTAAAATGTCTTCACCTTGCTTGGCAACTGGTAAAATCACGCTCATCCCTTGGCCTCTAATCAAATTAGGTTTTACTTATTTTATTGTGTCGCTGAACGACTCAAAAGAAAAGCGATTCCTTCATCAGTTTTTGTTTCATCTAAAGCAATTTTTTGTTTTAAACAATTTTTATTCTTCATGGATCACAGTTTATCTATGGATCGATCATACAAAATATCCTCCATTTACTTTTAATTCACTTTTCCATTAATATCCAAACTTCGATTACAACAATTAAGTAAAAAAATGGATCAAGAATTAACCTTGCAGGATGCGAACTATCTGAACAAAGAAGATAAAAGAACTCTCGCCCTTTCTTCGCTGGGCGGTGCTTTAGAGTTTTACGATTTTGTGATTTATGTGTTCTACGCCAAAATCATTTCCGACTTATTTTTCCCAAGCACACTCAGTCCGTTTTGGGCCATGCTGAATACTTACGGTATTTTTGCAGCAGGTTACTTTTTCAGACCGCTAGGTGGAGTCGTCATGGCTCACTTTGGTGATCTGGTCGGGCGTAAAAAACTATTCTCGCTTTCTATTTTGCTGATGGCTCTGCCTACCCTGTTTATCGGGATTTTGCCCACTTTTGAAAATATTGGTTATTTGGCACCGCTGCTTTTATTGCTCATGCGTGTTGTGCAAGGTATTGCGATTGGTGGTGAAATTCCGGCTGCATGGACATTTGTGTCTGAACACGTACCTGAAAGAAAAATTGGACTGGCAAACGGTTTACTGACCGCTGGTCTTTCTTTAGGAATTTTGTTGGGTGCACTGATGTCGCTATGGATCTCGCTTAATTTTAGTGAGGGGCAAATCCATGACTGGGCTTGGCGTATACCATTTATTGCAGGCGGTATTTTTGGCCTAGTCGCACTTTATTTACGGACCTATTTAAAAGAAACACCCGTGTTTAAAGCCATGCAGGCACGTAAAGAAATCTCCAAAGAAATGCCAGTGAAGCAAGTGTTAACAACTCATAAAACAGCCGTTGTTATTGGCATGTTATTTACATGGTTTTTAACAGGTTGCGTGGTAGTGGTGATTTTAGCCATGCCAAATTTATTAATTGGTTCATTTGGTTTTGAACGTGCACAAACTTTTGAAATGCAAAGTGCAGCCATTGTCATGCAAATGGTCGGCTGTATTTTGGCAGGTTATTTTGCTGATCGTTTTGGCTGTGGCAGAGTCATGATGGTAGGTGCTCTTGCTGTGGCACTTACAGCAGCATTTTTTTATAACAGTTTAGGTCACGCCGCACATTCAACCATTTTTGGTTTATATATGTTGTTGGGTCTATGCTCAGGTACTGTCGGCATGGTTTCGAGCAGCATGGTCAAAATGTTCCCCGCGCCTGTTCGCTTCTCGGGCATTTCATTTTCTTATAATTTGTCTTATGCAATTGTGGGGGGTATGACACTGCCTTTAGTTCATTGGCTCAGTCAATATAGTGATATTGGTGCGATGTATTATATTTTCGCGCTGACTATTTTAGCCTTTGTAACCGCTTTTGTATTTTGGAATAAGTTTGAGAAATCCAGATATTAAAAGTGTTCATTCATTAAATAAAAAACCACGGCAGCTGCGTGGTTTTTTATTGCCGTTCACTTTAGAAAGTAAATCCGATATTAAAGTTCAAACGGTACAGCCACTTATCACTATTTGGTGAGCTGGCAGAGGTATAACCCGTTGAGTTGGTTGCCCCACCAATAATATTTGAGTTTTTACCCCACGTATAATCTGCCCAAACCATAAATGGCGATGCAATAAACATCATGCCTGTAGTGTTCATTTGCGAATCTGACCAATCATCACGTTTTTTATCGAGATAGCTATAGTCATTATAAAACTTAATAGCTTTTAGCTTGCCCATATTGGTCACAGGCAAAGTATAGGCAAGATTTAAACTAGCAATCGTCCCTTCCGAAGCAATGAAATAGGCAGGTGTGAAACCATTATTGCCCATTAAAGTCATGTCACTATTTACACCGTCCGGGTTTTTAGCATCATATTGATAGTGAATGACTGAGCTTTGTAAATTAAAGCGTTTGTAGTTGTTGTCAGTATGCAAACCGACTGCATAATACTTGCCATCTTTATCGGTCATTTTATTATGTAACTGGGCAATTGCACCAGACACACCAACCTCTTGTTTACCAAAGTCAGTTTCTAACTTACGTACAATGCGAGTATTAAACTGATGGCGCTTTTCATTCTGGTAGGCTTTTTGAGATGGAAATGCATTTTCTTCCAAATCATCGTAAGTTGCACTTTCAGGCGAATAACGCAAATTGGTCTCTAGCATTTGCGGGTAATAACCGAGTTTTACATCCCAATCTTTGTCGTGATAATTCCAGTTAATCCCCGGTGCAATATTATTGCCATAGCCTAAAAAGAACGGAATATGATAAGTCCAGCCATTTTGTGGATATGGATAAATCGTAAAAGGTTTATAGACCAAGCCTGCTTCAATGCTATTGTTGGCATCTAAGTTATAGCCGACATATGCTTTTTCAATAGACGTTTTCTGTTGGTCCTGAAATAGATAGCTGGCATTGATATAAGCATCATCAAACTTGCCTTTTAGGTCGACCCTAAAAATATCAAAATAGAGCTTACCAAAACCACGGTTTGGCCCTTCCCAATCTTCATAACGCTGATTTAACCGAACCACCCCACCTAACTTTAACGAGTCGGTACCATCATCACTTTTCCATTCAAGTAATGAATCTTTTGCAAATGCACTTACACTCATCCCCATGGTTAGTGGTGCAATGAATGCCATGATCAATGAAGTCTTTTTCATCTCTACATCCTTGATTGAGTTCCAGCGTCCTGCTGGAACTTTATTTGTTTTACCTGTAAAACTTAGTTTTTATTGTTTTTTAGATAAAAAAATATATCTAAAAAAAGGATGGCTTAGCAGCTCCCATCGCATATGTACTAAACCATCCAAACTGGTTAATACAGTTTCTTTTGCGGTGGACCCGCAAAGTTTAATGGGCCAATCGAGTTCATATCGAGCTCAATCACGGTCGGTCCTTCGAATGCAACCGCCTCTTGAATAACAGTTTTAAATTCATCTGCACTACCGACTTTCCAGCTCTTAACACCCATAGATTCGCCAAGAAGTTTGTAGTCTGGTGTATGCAATTCATTGAAATACTGACGACCACCAAAGTAGTTATTTTGAATGCCACGCATTACGCCATAACCACCGTCATTCATAATCATTAAGACCATGTTGGTGTTTTCTTGCACCATGGTTGCAATTTCGCCAATGCCAAGCATTAAGCCACCATCTCCGACCAAACCAATCACTTTTTTATCAGGATTGGCAACCGAAGCACCGATTGCAGTTGCAAGACCTAAACCAATTGCACCAGCGAGTGAGTGAATATTTTGGTTCGGTGCTTGTACAGGGAATAAGCGGCTGCCCCATGTACTACCTGACATGGTGATGTCACGTACAAAAATGCCATCTTGAGGTAAAGCTGCACGCAAGTGATCACAAATTAAAGCGTATTGGTCGATTTGCTTACGCAACGCATCAATCGCAGCCTGTTTTGCAGCAACTACAGCCGCATCGTAATCGGCATCAACTTTTGAAGTACCTTGAAGCTGTTCCAACACACGTGTTAAGACATCTTTGGCATCGCCACAAATGAAGTTGCGAATTTTGTAATTACGTTGCTGAGCCACTGGATTGGCATCAACCTGAATAATGTTTTCAGGGAATTCAACCGAATAAGTTTTGGTTTCATTACTACGTAAACGAGAACCTACCACAACCATTAAGTCAGCATCTTTTAATAACTGCTCAACCGCTGCCGAGTTATGGAATGCACCTAAACTACGTGGATGATCATCTGCCAATACGCCACGACCGTGTGTAGATGACACAACTGGAATACCTAAATCTGCAATTGCTTTGACTTCGGCAACGCTATTTAAAGTTCCACCGCCAATCCAGAAAATTGGGCGTTTTGCTTTTTTGATTTCACTCAAAAGAAGATCAATTTCAGCTTGATCCGCTTGTGGTAATTGCAATGCTTTGACTGGTCCAAGGTTAAGTGGCAAATCAATTTCTGCCGCTTGTACGTCAATTGGCAACTCAACACTTACCGGCCCCATTGGAACTGTTGTTGCTACACGGATGGCTTCACGAATTATACCAATTGCATTGTCAGGACTGGTAATGCGAAATGCTGCTTTGCTTGATGCACGTAAAAACGTAAGTTGATCTTTAGTTTCGTGGATGAAGCTTGCATCGCGGTCAAGATATTCGCGCTCAACCTGACCTGTTAAATGTAATACAGGACTAGCTGCATTCATTGCTTCAATGAGTGAACCCACTGCATTACCTGCCCCAGCACCAGTACTGGTCAGTGCTACACCCAAGCCTTTAAAGCGTGAATGAGCATCTGCCATAGTTACTGCACCCGCTTCACCACGCGCAGCAACAAAGCGCATTTTTTCACGGCGCCCTACTGCGTCAGCAATAGGTAAATTGTGGATGGAAATAACACCATAAATACTCTCAACTTGGTGCGCTTCTAAAACTCTTGCGATTGCTTCGCCTACATTTACACGTTCAGTCATGTCTGTTCCTCAAAATTTGTTTTCAGTCCTTGAATCTATTAGTCGCACCAAGGGTTAGGCTGTTCATTCAGCCCCATATAAATACTCTTTTGCTGCATGTACGATAAAATGCCCAAACGGCCTTTTTCGCGCCCAATCCCACTGTCTTTAAAGCCACCAAACGGCGCACTAATCGAGAACTTTTTGTAAGTATTAATCCATACTGTTCCGACTTCTAACACACGTGCAATACGCCAAGCTTTACGATAGCTTTCAGTCCAAATGCCTGCTGCAAGACCAAAACAACTATCATTGGCCTGAGCAATCAAATCTTGTTCGTTGTCATATTTCATGACGACTAAAACAGGGCCAAAAATTTCTTCCTGACAGGTTTGGGCACTATTACTTAAACCCGTAATAATGGTGGGTAAGTAATAACTGCCTTTGGCATAGTCACCAGTTGTTAATGCTTCGCCACCCACCAAAACTTGACCACCTTCGCTTTTAGCAAGCTGCACATAGCGATCAACCGACTGCAAATGTTTGTCATTTACGAGTGGCCCTAAATGCACACCAGCCTGTTCAGGGTGGCCCACGCGTAAGCCTTTGGTAATTTCAACCAGACGCGTTAAAAACTGATCATAAAGACTGCTATGAATAAACAAGCGAGAACCCGCGATACACGCTTGACCTGCCGAGCTAAAAATTCCGTACGCGACACCTTTGGCAGCCAGTTCTACATCGGCATCCGGTAAAACGATTGTTGGTGATTTTCCACCTAGCTCAAGCGAAGTGGTAATGAGTTTGTCCGCTGCAATATGAGCCAAATGACGACCCGTGGTTGTTCCTCCCGTAAAAGAGATTTTACGAACCAACGGATGTTGAGCAATTGCATCACCAACGACAGAACCACGACCAACTAGCACACTGAGTAAGCCTTTAGGTAAACCTGCTTCTTCAAAAATTTTGGCAAGTTCTAAAGCAATGAGTGATGTTGCTTCTGCTGGCTTTAGCACCACGGCATTTCCTGCTGCTAAAGCTGGAGCAAGCTTTTGAACTTCACTTGCAATTGGAGAGTTCCAAGGCGTAATTGCTGCCACAACACCTACAGGTTCATGCACGCTCATGGTCATAAAGTCTGGAGCGCGTTGAGTGGTTAACTCATCATTCAGCGTTTCACATGCTGCTGCAACATAACGTGCAGTTGCCGCAGCACTCATCACCAAACCACGAGTTTCAGTTAAAGGCTTACCGTTATCGCGTGTTTGAAGTTTTGCCAATTCATCTACACGTGCTTCAATAATGTCTGCAACTTTGTAAAGAATACGTGCGCGCTCATGCGGTAAACTGTTTCTCCAGCTGGGTTGACGCCAAGCCTGATCAGCCTTTTCAATCGCTTCGTTCACATCTTCAAGTGTTGCAGTCGAAATTTCTGCATTGACAGACTGATCTGCCGGAAACAGGCTTTGGATGACCGCACCGCGGCCCAAACGCCATTCACCTGCAATATAAATTTCCTTTGCCATGGTCAAATCCTTCTTAAATCTGTATTGCTTCGACACTGTTGCGACAAGCACGAATCACGCTAAGCGCAGCCAAAGTTGATGTTTTCGGGTTACTTGCTAACGGCACGCCAACCAGTTCAATGGTCATTTGCCCAAAGCCGCCTTCTGCCACAATGGTGTGTTTGTTTTTGTTGATGGTTGGATCAACTGTTAACTCGACCATGGTTTCATCCATTCCAAGCCCAGCAAGCGCAATCGTTGCAGCGACGTTGGCATTTGCTGGGAACTTCATCGCAGCTTCACGAGCAGTTCCAGTGAAAAAAACCGTAGCTTCAGACACATGATCTAAATCGACCAATTGTTCTGCATAACTCCCCTTCCAGCTTTTTGGACTTTTACAGCCTTTGTAAGTGACTTTTTGCAAACCACCTTCTTTGGCTGCTGAAATACCGTCAATGCCAGCAATGGCACCTGCGAGTAAATGCAGATGGGCATTATTTTCTTCAGCGGTTTGTTTGAGCTGAATTAGAAAATCGCTATCAGCTAAAGTTCCAACCGAAATCAGTCCTATGGTCCAACCTTTCGCTAAAACCTTTTGAGCATGCTCTTTCACTGCTGCTTGACCTGCCACCTCAATGACATAGTCTGGCGCACCATCACATTGCTCAATATCTGAAATCACCTGAATCTCTGAAGACACTTGTGATTGAACTTTTTCAACGCTACGAGACGGTACGACAATCCATTTCAGTTGCAAATCTTGAGGCAAATGTGCATGCACTTCTGCTGCCATTGCGCCAAAACCAATCATCATCAACTTTTTCATGACAGCACCTGATATTTATAAATGTTTATTAAAACCACCTGAGACATCGAGTGCCGCACCTGTGGTGTACGATGCCAATGGCGATGCCAAGAAAACTAAAGCACGAGCAGGTTCTTCAGGACGACCTAGACGTTGCATTGGAATACCGCGGTTTTTAGCAATATTGCCTGTCCATTCTTCCCATGACTGGTTTAAGTCTGAGCGAGTTTCATAACGGCGTTTCCACTGTGCAGATTCAACCATCCCAAGCAAAATCGAGTTCACACGAACACCATACTGAGTAAACTCATGAGCCAAAGAATGCGTCAGATTCAACAACGCCGCTCGTGCTGATGAAGTCGCAATCATGTGTGGCTCTGGTTGTAACGCTAATAAAGAGTTCACATTGGTAATCGAAGCATTTGCCGACTGTTTTAAATCTTCAAGAAAAGCCCGAACCGGATGCAACACACTGAAATATTTCAGCTCAATTTCTTTCATCCAGTCTTCATCTTGCGTATTTTCAAAATTTGAAACACGGCCTTGTCCAGCATTGTTAATCAGCATATCAACATTGCCCAAATTGAGTTTTACGTCTTTGGCAAATTGTTGAACTTCTTCTTTTTTCAACACATTACAGGCTTTGGTAAAAATATTGGCATGCGGATATTTTTCTAAAATATAGTGCTTAGAAGCATTTAAACGCTCTTCATCACGACCACACCAAGCTACTTTTGCACCCTCTGCAACCAGTATTTCAACAGCAGCCAGCCCAATCCCAGAGGAGCCACCCGTAACAACTGCAACTTTTCCTTCAACTTGGAAGCTCATAATCCTTAATCTCTCTTACGATTGTTCCTGAATCGTCAACATAATTTGGTTAAATGCTTGCGGTTGGTCGACATAACTTAAATGTCCTGCATCTTGGATGATGTAGTGCTGTTCCAACTGCAATTCCTGAGCAAGCTCTTGTATACCTAACGCAGGAGTGATTTGATCTTGCTGCCCTGCAATTACTGTGCATGGGACTTTTAAATCTGTTAAATAATGACGTATTTCGTCATAGGCAAGTAAGTACGATGCATGTGTAAAACCCTTTAAGGTCAACTGCTGCATCACCTCTGAAACTAAAGCTAAGGCTTGTGGCTCTTGTTTATAAATCAAATGAGGCCCACGGCTTTCAGCCATCCCTTTAGCGCCTAACTCTTTCAACATTTTTGGTCTTTTTTCAAAAACCTGAATTTGTGTTTGTTCATCTTGACGTTGGTAGCCTTGAGCCAAATTGGCGATCACCAAATGCTCTACTCGCTCTGGGTAAAGTGCAGCAAATGCACTCGCCTGTAAGGCACCTAGTGAGTGGCCAACAACAATGGCTTTTTCAATTTTTAAAACTTCAAATAGCGCTGCCAAACGCTTTGCATAATCTGTGGCATTTGGTTGGTCAGTTAAAAGTTCATCTGATTTGCCATAGCCTGGTGCGTCCCAGGCAATGACATGAAAATGATGAGACAGCACTTCAAGTTGGTTCACCCATGAAGCAGAACCTGAACTAATGCCATGTAACAGCACGAGGTATTCGCCCTGACCGGCTTCTCGATATGCTTGTTGCTGGCCTTGTACAGTCACCGTTTTAACTGGAAATTCTGCTAACTTTTCAATGAGTGTCATCATTTTCATTCCTTTCCCTTAACTCACATCATCAAGCGCTTAACGTTTGATTTGAGACAATGGATGCTCTGGTGGATAGTTTGGAATTGTTGGTTTACCTGTTCCTAACATTACGCACATCAAGGCATCATCTTGACCTGGGTTAAATAAACCACGGTATATTCCCGGTGGAATTGAAATCAGGTCACGCTCTTTTAAACGGGTTTGAAATTTTTCACCGTTGTGTTCAATAAATAGGTCAATCTCACCGCGGAGCATAAAGAAGACTTCTTCAACATCATGATGAATGTGCAAAGGACCTTCACACTGAGGCGGCAGTACCATTGTTGAAAAAGTAAAGTTCTCTGCTGGTACAGTGTTGCTGTCATCTGCAACTCCTGTCGCCCCCGTACCCATGTAACGCATTTGCGCACGGCGATATTTAGGGTCGTAATCGGCTTGGAACTTCAAAGCTTCAAAGTCATATTTACGAGTGTCAAAGCGAGCAATACGAGTGTTTAACCAATCTTCTAAAGAAGCACCTTCCGGTTGTGTCCACGATTCGAATTGTTGTGTAGTCATTTTTAAACTCCTATACAGTGAATTAATAACGTTTTAATAAAGGAACCAAGAACAATGACCCGATGACAGCGACAGCAGCCAAGAAGGTAATTCCCAGATTAAAACTATGTGTTTGCATCACGATGTAACCGATCAGTACAGGCGCAATTGCACTAGCAAAATTGCCTAGACCATTAAATATTCCACCTGCGGTCGCCCCTACATTTGAGGTCGTTACTTTTGCAAGCAGAGCAAATACAGCGGCCACTCCAAAACCCCAAGCCATCGCACTTAAAGACATCGCTGCAATAATCAATAATGGCTCGGTCATGATGACCATCACATACATGAAAATGCCTGCTAGTAATAAACCGCTAAAGACTTGAATTGCGCGGCGGCCCAACTTGTCAGATAAAAATGCGCCGATCACTTCGCCAATTAACATGGCAATGAATGGAAAGCTTGAATACATTCCAAACTCTTTGAGGTTGAAGCCTTTGTCTTGCATTAAGTAAGAAGGAACCCAGCTATTTAAGCCCCATAAATAAGTCATCAATGCAATGTTAAAGAGACAAACCAGCCAGAATGCTCTATTGCTCAAAAGTACCTTGGTATTGGCAATATGGCCTTTGAAATTGGTACGTTTGCTCTCGCCTTCAATTTCGACGGTTTTCTTAAGTTGCAAATTACGCAAACCGAAAACAATGCTGAAAATAGCGATTAGCGTTAACCCAGCCATCACAAAAAAAGTGGTGTGCCAGTCGTGGTGTGCTAAAACATTTGCAGTGATTGGGAACCCAAGGAATGCACCAATTGGTGTTCCAAGTAAGAACATGGTTGAAGCACGTGCCTGCTGACGGTCTGTGTAAGTCTGTTTAACAATGGTATAAGCCAAGGCAAATAACGGACCCTCTGCTAAACCGAGAAGTACACGTAAAATCAACATGCCCGAATAACTGGTGGTGAACCCCATGCAAAACATGAGTAAGCCCCATGAAGTTACACTCCAAAACAGCATTTTCTTTGGGTTAAAAATGTCACCCAAAAAGCTTAGAAAGACTGATGAAAAACCATAAGCAAGTAAGAAACTTGTCATGAGCCATCCCAGTTTGGCCTTATCTTCATCAATTCCCATTGCACTTTGAAAGTGAGGATCTGAAAATAAAACCGCAATACTAATCTTGTCGAAAAATGCCAGTACCACGCACACCATAAGGACAAAAGCAGGTACCCAATGCTTCAATCCACTTTTTTCTTCATTACTCATGTGTCATTCCTTCGATTTGGTAATGAGAACCAGATTTAATGTTTACGGTTTTAACTTCATGACATTAAATTCAGAATCTGCTAACAGTTTTGGTTCTAAAACGGTGTTGGCTTGCATCCAACGTTTTGCCAGTTTGACCAATTTAGAATCATTAATGGCAATCATGTTGAGCAAACGATTTTCATGGTCTAGATATAAATAACTCACCTGATCTTCACCACCTTGGCGAATCACTAACTCTTTCGTTTTTTCAGGTTGATACGTACCTAATATCTGAATATTAAAGTGGTATTGATCAGACCAGAGCCAAGGAATATCACTATATTCAGTTTCAATACCCAGCATCGACTTTGCTGCGGCAATTGCCTGATTTTGTGCATTTGCCCAAGACTGAATGCAATAACCCAAAGCTGGGTGAATCGCGACATCGCCCGCGGCATAAATGTTTTGATCGGAAGTTTGTCCAAAGCAGTTCACCACAATGCCATCTTTCACATCGAGGCCCGCATGAACACCGAGCTCTTTAGCAATCTCGGCACCCGCACCCACCACCACACAGTCAAATAACTGACTATTTTGTGGATGGTTCACCACTTCAACTTTCTGGCGAGGTGCTTCAACCAAATGCAGGCTTTTGCTATCTAAATGAATTTTTGTACCTTGGGTTTCATGCATATTTTTTAAAAATGCAGAGACTTCCGGACTCACGCTTCTTGCACATAAACGGTCGCCATATTCAAAAATATGAACGTCTTTACCTTGTTTACGCGCAGTTGCGGCAATTTCTAAACCAATCCAGCCACCGCCAATTACAGCAACATTCTTTGCAGTCTTTAAAATTTCGGCCAAGCGTTCACAGTCATGCACGTTACGTAAAGTCACCACATTTGGAATGAACTGCCATGTATTGACTGGTACACGAGCACGGCTTCCAGTTGCAATCAGTAATTTGTCATATGGCAAAACCTGACCACTTTCTAGATGAACCTGTTTTTGTTCACGGTCCACTTTTGTTGCGATTTCTGGTTTATGCCATTGAACGTTAAACTCTTGAACCTGCTCATTAGAAAATAGATTCAAACTTTCATAAGTTGCTTCTTTTGAAAGTACTTGCTTAGACAGTGGCGGACGCTCATAAAACACTTGATCTTCATTTGAGACCACATGAATTTCACCCACATAACCATTTTGGCGTAGTGTGCTTACTGCCCAACCCGCTGCCTGTCCGGCACCTACAATTACGATCTTTTCCATAGCCATCTTCCTTGTTCAGCAATACCTGTTAAACAGGCTTCACCTGACGGCGGGTTGTGTCATCAAGACCACCCTCAATCGCCCACTCGGTGAAAAGCTCTAGACGATGTTCTTCTACACGTGGCTGCCATTCTTCGGTCAAATAATCATCGTTGGTGTAATATTCAAATGCACCGCCCAATGGCGAGTTGACGTACCAGAAATATGCAGAAGAAATTGGGTGACGTCCCGGTCCAATAAAGGTTGACCATTCCGAACGATTCATATTTAAACCGCCCCCAATCACCTCGTGAATATCACGTACGACAAAAGCAACATGATTTAGACCAGCAGGTTTATTTGGAACACTGAGCAAGAATAAATCATGGTGATAACCTTTACCGCGGCAACGTAAAAATGCACCACGATTTTTGTAGGCATCAGACAAATGAAATCCTACTTTTTCAATATAGAAATTTTCAGTTGCTGCTAAATCTGGTGTGAAGAACACGACATGTCCAATCGCAACAGGTTGACCTTTTTCATAGACAGGACTTGCCGCATTGACACGTTGAATATTGCCGTATTGGTTAATGCCTTCCGTTTTAAGTTCTTGAACATCTTTCACAAAACTTTGTTCAAAACGAATGTTCATGCCATTAGGGTCAATACATTGCACCGTGTTTTCTGAACGCGCAAAACCATTTACATCAGCTAAACGACCAGCCAAGTCTTCAAGGTCTTGAGCATGATCAACACCCCAAGTGACTTCACGTAAAGTTGAACCTTGTTCAATGGCAGCTGGCAAGCGTTCATCATCACAATTAAATAGATAAATCTTGCTGCCGTTTTGAGTCTGATATAAATCAGTGCCTTCAATATCAGAAGCACTTTGGCTTAAACCAAAATCTGCCAAAAACTTGTTTGAAGCGGCTCTATCTTCAACTCCAAACTTTAAAATCTCGATCCCTGTAATCATTTGACTACTCCTTAGTTAAAGACAAAACCGCCATTGACCGGAATATTTTGACCTGTCACAAAAGAGGACAAATCCGACAGTAGATACAATGCTGTTCCATTTAAATCTTGTGGAAGTTGCTGACGTTGAATCGCTCTTCCGTTGACATATAAATCGTGACGTTCCTGCGGTACATATTCAGTTGCTTCAACCAAAGTCAGACCCGGAGACAACGTGTTGACGCAGATATTGAACTGCCCCAACTCTCTTGCCATGGAACGTGTCATGGCAAAGATTGCACCTTTACTTGCCACATAAGCCATTAGGTTCGGTGCACCCCATAAAGCAGTATCTGATGCAACATTCACAATCTTGCCAGCAGCCGACTGCTTTAAATGTAGAACGCATGCCTTACTGATCAGCCATGTGCCTTTTACATTAATATTCATGACTCGATCCCAAAGTTCAGGATCATAATCAATCATATTTTTTCCACCGACATTGGTTGCAAGCGCCGCACAGTTCACAAGGCCATCTAGCCCTTTTAACAGCTCAATACTTTTTGCTACCGCATTTTCAATCGAGGTCGCATCGGCAAGGTCAACGGTGACTGCATGAACTTGAAGCCCTTGTTTCTGTAACTCTTGTGCTTCTTGTTGAACGAGCTCAGACAAAATATCTGCCATGACAACCTCAGCACCAGCTTCAGCAATCGCTTGAGCGAAATCTCGCCCTAAACCACGCGCAGCACCAGTCACTAAAACTTTTTTGCCTTGCAGCAACGCTACATTAGCCATGAGCTTCTTCCTGCATCTCAATACGGTTTGATGCATTTAGCGCAGCAATTTTCTTTAATTGCTTTTCAGCTTCTTTCTTCATTAAACGGCGTAAACGAGCAAGGCCAACATCATGTTGATATAAGAATTCTCTTTCACGCGCATTTGGTGCAAGGTTTTCTAAAATAATGCGGTCTTGTTCCAACACATCCCAATGCAACTGTTCTAAGTGATTGCGATATAAGAAACGCCATACATTACGTTGCCAGCCACTTACTTTACGGCAGCGCCAGAAAAATACGCGAGTATTGTTAGCATCAATTGGTGTTGCATAACCCACGATCCAGAATTCACCACCCGGACCAAATTGTTTACGGTACGGAATTGAAAGACGTAACCAGCTTGCACCTGTCGAACCGTATTCAACCCAGTCAAAGTTCACACCAGTTTGGCCTTCTTTTTCAAAAACAAAGCCATTATCGGTCGTACGGTGCTTCATCTCTGCGGTACGCTCACCATCTGCCATCGAGTGCGATGTCGCGTGTAAATAGGTCCCGTGCATTGGGTCCATCACGTTATCAATCGCATATTGATGGTTTACTTTCCAGTCGGCTTGGCAAAGGAACGCACTCCACTCTTCGCTTGCAAGTTGTTCAGGGAACTCAAGCAGTTTTGGCTGTTCATTTGCATCGATACCAAACCAAATAAAAATTGCGCCATGCTGTTCACTAACTGGATAGCTTTTTAGGCATTTTGTTCCTGTCATCGGGCATTCGTGAACGGCTGGTACATCTGCAACCACACCATCAGCACGAACTTCAACACCGTGATACCAACAAGCAACTCGATCACCTAAGTTCCAGCCTAATGAAAGACGAGCACCACGGTGCGGACAGCGGTCTTCAAGTGCGTGTACCTGACCTTCGGCATCACGCCAAACCACAATGTTTTCACCCAAACGGGTAATTCCGACCGGATTGGCAGCCACTTCCCAACTTGCTAAAACCGGATGCCATTGATCACGTAAACCGAGTTCTAAATATTCTTCAGCGCTTTGTGAAGCTGATACGATTGCGTTCATTTTATTCTTCCTTGAATTAATAACCTAAACGTTGCATTTCTTCTGTAAAGCTCGCAGAAGTCCATTCATCACCAGATTCACAACGGAAACCCTGCTGATTAAGTGCAGAAACAACGTCATCTAATGCTGTTGCGCCCGCAGAAAATGCCTGAATCAAGTTCTTTACAAAGTCTTGTTCGTAGACGGTTGGTTCTTTATAACGTGTTTGCCAAACCAACAATTCTGGTTGACCAGGAATTTGAATATTGTTGATACCTGCATCGGTTGCCGGCGTTGCATGAATCCAGCTTGCCAACTTTTCATTAAATGTCTTCATTGTTCTGCTTCCTTGTACATGTGAGGACTAGAGTTGAATTTGAATATCCTGCCCTTCAACACGAACTGGGTACGTGCATAGGTTTCTACACCCAGGCCCACTTTTTAGCTCACCTGTCTGAATGTCAAAAATTGCTTCGTGCAATGGACATTCAACAGTTTGATCTTCGATAAATCCTTCGGTTAATAAGGCATATGCATGAGGGCAAACATTTTCAATCGCAAAGTAATTTTCATCGACGAAAAATACGCCAATTTTCTTCCCTTCAATTTCGATGGCTTTCGGCTCATCTTCGCTAACGTCACCCTGCTGACAAATTGAGATCCAACTCATACCTTGCGTCCTCATTTTGTTTTATATACAAAACATAATTTGATTTTCAAAACATGGGTTAAGCATAATACCCTTGATCATTTTTTGTCAAAGTAAAAATAGATAGATAATTCATCATCTTAATAAAATTTAAATATTTTGTTACGTTTCAAACAGGAAACAAAGTTTTAAATATAAAAATTGTTTTATGTATTTTTAACAATTACAATAGTTCTAAAATAAAGCAGCATGCCCCAAATTGAACCTTGTTTTATTTATAGGAAAAAGACACGAATGAGCCTAACAATTGAAGAAGATTCACAAGAATCAGAAACAACAAAAAATGATGATCGATATTTAGTACCCGGACTTGTTCGAGGTTTAGCCATCTTGCAAGCTTTTAATCAACAAGCACAAGAAATGACAATTACTGAAATTGCTGAAATTTTAGAAGTGAACCGTTCTAGTGCATTTCGTCTGATCTATACACTCGAATCTTGTGGCTATTTAAGAAAAGCCTCTCAAAAAACTTATGCACTCGATTCAAAAGTAATGGAGCTAGGTTTTAACAGTTTATCTAAACTTTCATTACTTGATTTATCGACACCTTTAATGAAAGAACTACGTGACCAAACTAAATTGGCTGTTCATCTTTCTATTTTAGAAGGCACTCACATTGTCTTTGTAAATAATATTCAGTCTATGGGTACCTTCACCAGTAACATTAGCTTAGGTACGCGTTGGCCTGCCCATGCAACCGTGATTGGTCAAATGTTATTGTCAGATTTACCGGAAACTGAAGTACGACAGCGTTATCGTAATTTTAACGACTGGGATAGCTTCTCTGAACTTACTCCGACTAACTTAAAAACGTTATTGCAAAGACTGGTTTATGTGAAAACACAAAAAACCATGGTGAGTTGGGGTCATTATAATCACGATATGGCAGCCTGCGCGGCACCTATTTTTAAACAGTCAAATGGCAAAATGGTGGCTGTTATTTCAGTGAGTTGCCCAATTACCACCTATGATGAAAGAACCTTCAAAGAAGATATCGCAAGTTTAGTTGTGGAAACAGCAAATAAAATTTCAAAATTTATTTATTAAAAAGGCGTTTTAAAATCGCCTTTTTCTTTTCAAAAAATCATTCAAACAAGTGTAGTGATCACATTACCTTGTTGATTTTTAAAACTGAACTTAGTTTTATCGGTTACATCAATCTGTAAGTATTGAGATTTAAAGGCAATAACAGCATAAAACTCTTCTGCGCCATCATCTAGTCCTGTGGCTGAAACTGTTGTACCTTTCGGGAACTCATTTAACCAAGCTGCTTTATAAAAATCGGACACAGAATCAAATTCACCATAGTTTTGTGGCTCTGCCATTATTTTTGCGGCTGCCTCGTCAAACTGCTGACACTTATAATCATCTAAACTCAATAACATTGAAATTCCCATTTTGTCTTCTCATGAAGTCGGTCGTATTATTGAGTAATAGTTGCTTGTTTTCTTTTCACCTTTTCCCATTGATACCAACCATAAGCAGCCATTAAAACAAACGCTGCATATAATCCAGCAGTTAAAAATAAATCTTTATAGATAAACATGCCTACATAAATAATATCGACAAAGACCCAAAGTACCCATGTTGCAATATGCTTGCGACTAGTCCAATAGGTTGCGAGTAAACTAAACGCTGCTAACTGCGAATCGAGCATTGGCACCGCTGCATCGGTAAAGTTTTTGAGAATCAATCCAAAAAGTAAGCCACCCACCGCTGCAATAATCATTTGAAAAATTACTTTTTGAACTGCAATTGGTTCAATCCGAATGTCATGATCTTGCTGCTTTCCCTTAAACCAGTAGTAAAAACCATAAAAATTTACGACCATGAAAAAGAACTGCAAAATCGTTTCACCATAAAGCTTAAATTCGTAAAATAAATATGCATATAAAACAAAGGCAAAGAAATTAAACAGCCAACACCACATGTTCCTAATAACAGTTAATCCAACTCCAATTAGGCTAATCAAGACTGCAAAAATTTCTAAAGGTGACATAAGAACAGCTTCTTATAGAGATCAATTCGACGAGGTATTATGAGAAAAATATCAAGTTAAGCAAACTGCTAATTTGAAATCAAAAAATCTGTGGTTCGTGCTTGAATATAATTTGTACTTTTCTATTTCTGTGTTATAAAAATATCATCTATATTTTAATATACTTATCATGTTTTTATCTAAAGCCCATTTATGTCTGGTTCATCAATTATATGCCTTAGAGGTCAATGTCTCTATGGCCGATTGGCGACGTCCTTATTTTGGACAATCTGGCGCTTTGGATGAGAAAATCAAGATATTCCATTTGTAATATACCCCCTGATTTTCATAACAAGCCGCCATAAAACGCGGCTTTTTTTATGCCTTTTAAAACACAAAAACCAAACTTTCTGGAGCTTTATATGAAGCCATTATTTGAACAACAGAGTATTTCTACCACGCAGACTCAGCCGGCTGTAGCACCCTCTTTAACTCCAACTCGCCTCGCTACAGCCGGCCAATTTATTGCTGTCGTCATGATTTGGTCGCTTACCCCACTCGCAGCCGTCTGGACAGTACAAGAAATTCATTGGGCATGGGGATTATTTATTCGATTCAGTTTGGCGATTCCAATAGCCTTACTCTGTCTACGATTTTTTCGTTTAAAACTGATCTTTAGTAAAAAAGCTGTTTTAAGTTATTGTGCCGGAGCTATTGGCTTATTTGGGTCTATGGCCTTTTGCTACATGGGTGCAGATAAAGTCCCCTCTGCCATTATTTCAATTATTTACGGGACTTCTCCGTTAGTGTCCGGACTCATCAGCTCTTTTTTATTAGGACGTGAACGTTTTTCGGCATGGCAGTGGCTTGGGCTGGGTATAGCGCTTGTCGGGATGAGCTTTACTTTAGGACTATCTTCATCAGGTTTTCAGCTCAACCGCACCGGTATTATATTAGAACTGATTGCGATGCTGTTTTATGTATTGTCGACTTTTGCCGTAAAATCTGTCGGAGCATATATTCCGCCCATTACACAAATGACAGGTGCCACCCTTGTTTCATGGGTAGGTTATGTATGTCTATTACCTTTCTTTTGGTCACATCTTCCAACTGAATTCCCAAGCCTGAAAATTTCAATAGCAGTCTTTTATAGTGCAGTCTTTTCATCTGTGCTTGCCATGATTTTTTATTATCAACTCATTAAGGTACTACAACCGACCACTGTGTTGCTCATTACCATTATTACCCCTGTTCTCGCTACATTTTGGGGAACATGGTTCAACCATGAACAGCTCAGCTCACACCTTATTTTAGGTTTAACCCTGTTATGCCTAGGACTAGTTATGTATTCACGTCGTCCAACATAATGTTTGATAACCTGATTGGGACCACTCATCAGGTTATTCTACCCCCTCATATTTATATTAATCTTAAGAATAAAAGTTTAGTTTTATTTTAATCTCTCCTTCTATTTCTGTTTACGAAGTAGTCTATAAATTGTATTTGACAGTTTTCTAACGAACGTTTAAAAACTTATTAAAGACAAATAAAGGACATCACGATATGTCAAATCAAGAAGGAAAAGTTAGCCGTGAAACCCGCGGACATATTTTTTTAATTGGGCTGGATCGGGCAGCAAAACGTAATGCTTTTGACAGCCACATGATTAAAGATTTATCACAAGCACTCACTGAATATGAAAATAATGATGAGCTGCGCTGTGCAGTAATATTTGCCCATGGTGACCATTTTACGGCTGGATTAGACCTCGTAGAGTTACAACCTAAACTTGCTACTGGTGTTTTTGATTTTAGTGATGAAGAAGTTAATCCTTGGGGCACAGTTGGACGAAAACTGAGTAAACCGTTGATTGTTGCGGTACAAGGTTATTGCTACACCGCAGGCATTGAACTCTTTCTAAATGCAGACATTGCTTTAGCAAGTGAAAATACTCAGTTTGCACAAATGGAAGTCCAACGTGGCATCTTACCTTTTGGTGGGGCAACAGCACGCTTTACTCAAGCTGCGGGTTGGGCCAAAGCCATGCGCTACTTGCTTACGGGTGACCCTTTTGATGCAAAAGCCGCCTTGGATATGAACCTAATTACAGAAATTTGTCCTGAAGGTACTGAACTCAACCGTGCAATAGAGCTCGCTGAACATATTGCTCAAGCGGCTCCACTCGCGGTAAAAGCTACCCTAGCTTCAGCACGTGAAGCCATTAATGAAGGTTATCAAGCTGCATTTAGCCAGTTACAAAATCATCTTCATCCCTTATTAAAAACTGAAGACGTACAAGAAGGAGTTTTTTCAATGTTGCAAAAAAGACCTCCTGTTTTTAAAGGTAAATAAAGCTTAATCCAAGCTAGAAAAATAAAGAGAAAAGCAATGCAATTAGCAACTCAAACGAACGAACAGCTTAGCCAAAATGTACAATTTTCAGCTTTAGATGGCTATCAACTCAAGGGCACTCGTTACTTTACGACGTCACCAGCTAAGGCCAACATTGTCGTTGCCGGAGCTACTGGCGTACCACACGAGTTTTACCGTCGCTTTGCTGAATATATGACGCAATATGGTTATCAAGTATTCACCTTCGATTATCGAGGTGTGGGGAAATCGAGTCCCAAATCTTTAAAAGGCTTTGATATGTCTTACCTCGACTGGGGCAAACTCGACTTAGCAGGCGCTATTGAATATTTATCACAAGAACCTCTACCTCTTTTAATGGTGGGTCATTCTTACGGCGGGCATGCATTAGGGCTATTACCTAATCATGATAAATTATTGGCCTGCTACACCTTTGGCACTGGGGCTGGCTGGCATGGCTATATGCCACTCAAAGAACGTTTTAAAGTTCAAGTGGTCTGGAATATTGTGTTTCCACCTATCGTCGCTGTGACAGGTTATTTGCCTTGGAGCAAATTTAATATGGGTTCTGACTTACCTCTAAATGTTTATAAACAGTGGCGAAAGTGGTGTAAAAATCCTAAGTATTTTTTTGCTGACCCAGAACAGCAACATTTAATTGAACAATATGCCTCAGTTAAAACACCAATTTATGCAACCTCTGCCCTTGATGATGACTGGGCTTTGCCAGCTTCTTGCCGCGCATTTATGCAATATTATCGACAAGCTCCGGTCACCTACATTAGCCTTCAACCTCAAGATGTTTCAATGAAAACCATTGGGCACATGGGCTACTTTAAAAAAGATGCTGAACAGATCTGGAGTAAAGTCCGCACCACTTTTGATGATTTGGTAAAAGCCTGATTTATGTTTTGGATAATTTAAGATGAGACCGCCGAAACTTGCGAAAGAAGAATTGCTCAAGCACTGTGCTTTGCAGTTTAAAACCTATGGTTACGCAGGCACCAGTATGGACATGCTGGCAAAGGCCTGTGGCCTGACTAAAGCTTCTTTTTATTATTATTATCCAAACAAAGAAGCACTATTGCTTGAAGTGCTAAATGGCACTCATCAATATTTAATCCATTCTTTATTTCAAAGCACAGCAAATTCTGACTGCTCTGCAATTGAACGGTTTGAGCAAATGCATGAGCGTGCTATTCATTTTTTTACACAAGGTGTTAACGGCTGCTTAATAGGTATCATTTCTATGGAAGCAGCATATGGCTCACCTAAAATTTTAGCCAAAATACGCAGCATTTTTCAGGACTGGCAACTTGCAATTCAGTCTATTTTTGCAAAGTGCATTGCTCAAGATCAAGCAGAGATTTTAGCAAAACAAAGTATTGCTGATTATGAAGGTGCGATCTTGATGTACCGTGTCACCCATGATGAGTTTTATATTAATCAAGTCAAACAACGTATTCTTGGATTTCTCAGTTCATAAAAATAAAGCCCACTTAAAGTGGGCTTTATTTGATTAATAAGGCTTATTCAACTCGAATAATCTTACCTTCATCATTATGATGAACTACGGTAATTTTTTGGCTACGCCCCTGCTCGATTTCAAGCTCTGGTAAATCGAAGTAGCGAGCATAATCATCAGTCTGTTTCATTTTAAGCGCACTACCACCGACACGGCGCTCCGGTAGTACATGGCTCCACAACAATAAGCAAATTGCACAAGCAATTAATGCTGTAAGACCATGCTCAATTCCTACACCAAAGGCACTAAATAAACGGTGTACCAAATGAGTTTTTTGTAGTTCAACCAATAGCCATACAAACACGAACGGACGCCACAACAACAACCAAACCGCCCACATCATGGCTGTGCTTGTTGTAGAAGCATAGCGTTTATGCCATGGTAATTGACGGCGTAAATCAATAATCAACGAATCTGTCTTCATTTCTCTCTTTACCTAACGGAGTGCTGCGGTTTTTCCCCAGACATCAACACAGCACGATCTTTAAAATCTCATGACTTTTGCATTTCATCTAGCGAATGCCCCGATCCGGGCTCACCCAACGTGCTCGTTTCTCATCCCCACGCCGTAAGACTCTTGGAAATGCTACAATGGTTGCCGAAACCGTAATTAACCAAAAGACCAATGGATACCAGATCATCCAGAAATAGTTTTTTCCTAGGTTTGGTTCATAACGACTATCCATCCATTTGCTTAAAGCAAACTGAATTAGACAGGTTGCCCCCAATAAAATACCGCTACCATACGGTAAAAATGGAGAGCTCACAACGGCTAGTGCTGGTACGGGTAAAATAAAATGTGCCAACCACAATATAGCCATCGCTAGCATTAAATATGACCAGACTAAAGTTAAGCAAAGCTCAAACATTAAAGGCCATAAAAAATTCAATTTTGGTTTGGTGAACACATCAATATTTTTAATTAATACTTGTGCGCCACCCATTGCCCAACGTAAACGTTGTTTCCACAACCCATTTAAGGTTTCAGGCATTAAAATCCAGACCAAGGCATTCGGTTCAAACTCAATATCCCAACCTGCACGCTGTAATTTCCAAGTGATATCAATATCTTCAGTCAACATATTAGGTGACCAATAGTCGACTTGGTGAACGGCGCTTTTACGAAAAGCCGTAATTACACCTGACACGGTAAACAAGCGACCAAAAGTACGTTGTGCACGTTTAATCATACCTACAATCGAAGAAAACTCACCGACCTGAATACGCCCTAATAAAGTTGAGCGAGTGCGGATACGTGGGTTTCCAGTAACCGCAGCAACAGTCGGATTTTTAAGAAAATGACGAATCATCCACTTTGCTGCATGTGGATCAAGTAAAGCATCACCGTCAATACCAATTAAAAATTCGGCATCGGTCATTAAGCTTCCGGCTTGTAACCCCATGGCTTTACCTTGGTTTTGAGCCAAATGAACAACACGTAATTTTTCATGTTGTTCTGCTAAACGGTCAAGTACTTCACCTGTATTATCGGAGCTACCATCATTAATCGCGATGACTTCAAAATGAGGATAGTCTAGTTTTAAAGCATGGCTAATGGTTTCTTCTGCATTATCCCCTTCATTAAAACAAGGAACTAATACAGCGACTTTTGGATAACTTTCTAATGGAGCTGGTTGATCATAAGCTGGAGCCTGACGTTCTTTCCAATAGAAAATGATCGCACCCATCATCCATAAATACGACATGAATAATGGATAATAAAAAACGAATTTTAAGGCATGCGACCATATCGCAGCAAAGATTGTCATGTTTCAGCCCCGACTACGGCACAAGACGAGATGATTTTTCAGCAAATGCTTTATGCATCACGTCAACATCTGGATGATCTTTGATTGGATCATCTGGATAATATCCGACATGCATTACACCTTGCTGATAAAGAGAATGAATTGTTGCTGCCATTTCAGCTGAAGGTACCTTTTCGTTTTTACGCCAGTCGGTTGCCTGTAATTCAAAAACGGTTTTCTTGATGCCATTCGGGTATTGTTTTACCCGATCAACCATATCTTTATAGAATTGATCAGCATTATCGACCTGCTCCATATAAGGCATTGCCATAATAGCTGTAAAATCATAACGCTTTAATGACTCTTCAAGCGACTGTGAGTACCAGTTTTCAGCATATGGTTTTAAAGCCACTTGCGCATATAAATTACGTGCAGTCAGCAAGAATGGCTCATATTGTCGAACATCTTCAACCAACTCCATAGCGAAATCATCAAGGTATCTGGTCTTAAACGCTGTCCATTTTTGCAAGTCTTGATCATTTTCACGGATTTTTGCCAAATCTGTTGGCAAACCTTGCTTCGCATAGGCTTTTAAAGCATCAGGACTTGCATCTTCATAATCAGATAATGTCACATCATCATGGAACAAGATGCCATTAAACGGCGTTGATTTTGCCAAATCTTGATAAATTTCACGAATTGTTTGGCGGGCTTCTGGCGAGAAAGGACTCAAACGGATATAGCCCATGTTCAGGTGTTCACCTGCTTTCTCCTGCTGAGTCACCACCAAGTCTTTAGAAACAGGATCAGTCTTTGGTAATTCCCATGCCAATAATGGCATCCATGCATAAATACGACTTACAGGTGTGCGTGTCTGGATTTGCCACGCCACACGGTTAAACAAGTCTGCACGCATTGGAATATGGCGGTTTGGGAAATAAACCATATCAGCAGAACCATTCGCATCGGGATCTGAAAATGCCTGTAAATAAACGGTATTTACACCCATTCCATTAATTCGATCTAACAAGTGTCCTAAATTACGCTCTTGTTGTTTCGGGTCCGGATCATAAATATAGTCCAGATCGATATGCATGATTTTTTGAGGACGATTATTATCTGTCAGATTTAATTCACGACTTTTAATTTCCTGAGATAAATCATCAGTTGTCATTCCACCTTCGACCAAAATACGGCTCATATTTTGTAAAGACTGTTTAGCATGATCTGCCCCATCATCAAGTGTAATGGTCACTGGCATGCCTAATTTTTTCGCAATTTGGACAGTTTGCATATTATAGCGACCATATGGCCATACCATAATACGAGGCGAACGTAAGCCATGGGCTTTAAGTAATTCATTATTCTTTTTCAGGTCATTATAAATACGAGCCTGATATTGTTCGTCGTTTTCGTAGCTTTGAGTTTTAATATCGTAAAAACGTGTGGTTGCCGCAGGTTCTGAATTACCTTGAGGGTTGCCCGTAATACCGCGGTGCAAATGATAGCTATGGCTCGCAATTTCAACCAGACCACTGTCTTGCATCTCTTTTAGCTCATTCCAGCTCAAGATTTTATCACGTGAAATTTCTTCACCAGAAAAATCAACCTTCTGACCGGATTTTGGCTCTAGCCATGAACCGACCACTGCTAAAACAACAGGAATCTTTTTAGCTTTAATTACAGGGTATGCATTTTGATAAAAAGATTGATATCCGTCATCTACCGTCAATAATACTGGCTTAGTCGGCAGTCGATATTTACCTTGATGTGCACGGATTAACTGATCAACAGTAATAAAATGGAAGCCATTCTTTTGTAACCATTCAACATGCTGAGTAAATTGTTGAGTCGTTACCGCATAATCAGGAATCATTGCATTTTTTGTATCAGTAATTTCATGATACCCAATGACCGTAAGTGTTGAAGCATCGAGTTTTTGTGGTTTAGCCAATGCCATACCTGACATGCCAGCAAGGGCCAATCCAAGCGTAAGATTCAACAAAGGAGATGCAAAGCGGATAATCATGAAATAGCGTCTCAATATAGATGACTGATGTGAAGTTTGATCCGATGGACTTTGGATTTATCTAAGCCGACCTTAAGATCAAAACTATTTATAAAAAAACAGTTTTTCAGATGCCATTTATAATCAAATAAACTGAAAGTAATCTTAAATATTCAAAAAGCTAAAATATAAATTATGAATGTATTTATATTTAAAGCTCATATAAACAAGAAAGCCCCCTAAAGGGCTTCAAATTTTTCACTAGTCCCGGGTTTTAACATCAAACAATTCAATTTCAAAAATCAAATTAGAATTGGCTGGAATAATCTTACCCATTTTACGCTCACCATATGCTAAATGAGCAGGTACGATTAATTTACGTTTACCGCCAACTTTCATTCCCATGATACCTTGGTCCCAGCCTTTAATGACACGACCTGTACCAATCACACACTCAAAGTAATTACCGCGATCAATTGAAGAGTCGAATTTGGTACCATCTTCTAACCAACCTGTATAGTGAGTGGTAATTAAAGCGCCTTTAACAGCTTCTTTGCCTTCACCTATCTTTAAGTCGATAATTTCTAATTCATTTGACATGGTTTACCCCTTGAATCGAATTTCTAAATAGCAACTGGTGCCTAGTGTACCAATTGAATCTGTCGAATTTGTTGCGCTTTTCTATTTTACTGTAACTGGGTCCACACCACATTGGCTTGCCCCTTATCACCTAAAAGGGTCCACTCTGTGTCCATAACATTTAACTGTAGTTGCATGGTACGTTCACATAGTTTTTCTAGCTCTACTGTGCTCGCGGGCGCAAGCTGCCAGACTTGAACATTACTTAACGTTTTAATTTTGCTATTTCTCTTCCACCACTCTTCGACTTGTGTGCCATAGACAACAATTACAACTTTTTTACAACGCGCACTGGCTTTTTTGACTTTATCTTCTGAAGGTAAACCCACTTCAATCCATGTTTCTAGCTGACCTGTTAAATCCTTTTGCCATAGCGCAGGCTCATCAGTTTCAAAAAGGTCTTTCGTAAACTCAAGTTCATCACTTGCAAAACGGGCAAAAGCCATTAAACGAACCATTAATCGTTCTATAGTTTCAGAAGGATGCAAAGCGAGTGTAAGTTGATAATCACCGTAAATATGGTCATCCATATTGGCAATATTCAAATCTGCTTTATAAATTGTTGCTTTAAGCGCCATGGTTAAAATGTCCCAAAATTTGGCGCTAAGGATACTCGATTTTAGCTAAAAAATTATAAAAAAACTGAGTAATGCGAAAACATAGCAATATGAAATTTGCATATTCCTCCAAAACGCTCCACTTAATTTTAGAGTTGGCTGGCTTTTTGCTTAAAAGAGATATTCTCCTCTTCCTAAAATTGATGACTTATGTGGCAAAAGCTCAAGCGTAGTTTATTTTTACAGGTTCTTTGTGCTCTCTTTCTTGGAGTTGCAGTTGGAGCTGGTTTTCATGATTTCTCCCTATCTTTAAAGCCATTGGGTGACGGTTTTATCTCTTTAATTAAAATGCTGATTGCACCAATTGTGTTTTGTGTCGTTGTACTTGGTATTTATGGTGCAAATGATATTAAAAAAATGGGCAAAGTCGGTGCAAAAACCATTCTCTATTTTGAAGTGGTCACAAGTTTCGCTTTAGTTTTAGGCATTATTGTGGCCTATGTATTTAAACCTGGCGTCGGCATGAATATCGATATCAGCCATTTAGATGCAAAAGATTTAAGCACCTATACCGAACGTGCCCATGAAATGCACACCGGTTCTGATTTCATACTGAACATTATTCCAAAAACATTTACTGGTGCTTTTGCTAACGGCGATATTCTACAAGTTTTACTGATTGCCATTTTATTTGGCGTTTCCCTACTCTTAATTCCAAAACATTTGGCAGAACTGGTACGACAAGCTCTTGAGGCTTTCTCTGAAGTCTTCTTTAAAATTATGGGGCTGATTATTCGTTTAGCGCCTATTGGTGTGTTCGGTTCAGTGGCCTATACCACTGCTAAATTCGGTTTAGACTCACTCTTACAACTGGGCTATTTGGTTTTACTGTTTTATGCGACCTGCATTTTATTTGTTGTGGTTGTTTTAGGTGCAATTTTAAAACTTACAGGTCTCAACATTTTTAAATTCGTGGCTTATTTTAAAGATGAGTTAGCCATTGTTTTGGGTACCGCCTCTTCTGATTCTGTTTTACCCCAAATTATGAAAAAGCTCAGAAATCTGGGAATTAAAGATTCAACCGTAGGGCTGGTCATTCCAACTGGTTATTCTTTTAATCTGGATGGATTTTCAATTTACTTAACTCTAGGTGTTATTTTTATTGCACAGGCCTGCAATATTGATTTATCTATGCATGACTTACTGGCTATTTTACTGGTTTCTCTCATCACGTCTAAAGGCGCTCATGGAATTCCTGGTTCAGCATTAGTTATTCTTGCAGCCACGCTTTCAGTGATTCCAAGCCTTCCTGCGATTGGTTTAGTACTTTTACTTTCAGTAGACTGGTTTATTGGAATTATCCGTGCCTGTACCAACTTAATTGGCAATTGTGTCGCGACCGTAGTGATTGCTCACTGGGAAAAAGATATTGACCATGCTCAAGCAAAGGCTGTGTTAAATACAAAACCTTAAAGCTGCCCCCGTCAGAGAACATTGATTTATTAGTTCTCAATGTTCTCTATTCTTGAATCTGACAAGCCAGTAAAGCCGTTTCAAAAGCTAACCAATCGTGTTCTTGCTGGCTAATTATTTCAATTCGGTTATCAATTCCCTCTTCACCAGACTTATAATTAAACTGATCAGGATTAAAATTAAATGTTTTCCATCCTTGATCCGTATTAAAAATTCCCTTAATACGTAGCCAATCTTGCTGTGCACACAATAAATCTAGCAAAGCATAAAATTCAAATTTCCACCGTTTAGGCAACTTCCAACCCGCCACGATATAACCTTGTGCCGACTCTACATAATGGTAAGGTAACTGCTGAATTTCTTTAGTCACTTCAGCTTCAGTCATTTGCTTTTGAAGTTTAAGTAAAGGTTGTATGGATCTCTCGGTTAAACGGGCGGCTACATCAATTTCATTTAATGCTAACTGACCATATTGCGTCTTAATCCATTCTTGTTGATAGGGTTGATACTCTTCTTTTAGTGACTCAAGTGTCTGCTCGTCTTCAAAAGTCATGATATCGGTATGTGACACCACTACTATCTGGGCCGCTTTTAACTGGTCTTCATAAAGATTTTGTTTGACCCAGTTTGTATCATGCAAGCGGCTACCATCGACTACAGTCACCAAAGCACGCATTGCCAAACTACTTTGCCAATGCGGCTCAGTCAGTTGGTCAAATAATTGAGAAGGATGCCCAAGACCAGTCGGCTCAATAAAAAGACGGTCTGGCTTTTGCTCACTCAACAGGCGAGCTAAAGCAATGTGCATAGGCAATTGACTGCTACAACATAAACAACCGCCTAATAACTCTTTTACCGCGTAACCTTGTTCTTGAGGTAATAGTTGTTGATCTACTCCAATTTGCCCAAACTCGTTCATTAAGACAGCCCATACCTCATCTTTAGGCTTCTGACTTAATAAATGCTGCAATAACGTAGTTTTCCCTGCCCCCAAAAAACCAGAAATAATATGGGTAGGAACAGTTTTCTGGGCAATAAATTTCACAAGTCACTCAAATTAAAACGGTCTCAGACATTTTAGGTATATCACTATTTTTTGTCATGTAAATGATTTTTAAATTTGGTCTATGGTTTTTAATTTCTAATTAACAAACCAAAAGTGAGACTCACATCTCACTTATAATCTAAAATAGCTTTAATCTCCCCATAACCAACGGAATATTCTATTTAAGCGTATTCACAATTCATGCCAGAGTGTTAGTTTTAGGTAACAAACCTGATTCTTTTTCAATCAAGAAGAAATATTTTTTCACATTTTAAGGGGTATTTAAGGGCCTTAGCGTTACAGATTCCGCACATAAATGGCCCATATATTTTTTATTGTTAAGATAGGCGTAATAGATTGTTAAGTTAATTGATGTAATCCTAAGCTGGGCTTAGCATGTGTCCTAGCTTAGTCATTCAGCCATACATATTCCATGTGTAGGTTTAAATGATTAGGTTTGATTTATTTTTTTAATGAATTTAAGGATGCCCTAACATGAAATTAGCTAAGACTTTACTTGCAACTACTCTAGCTTTAACTGCTGCTTCAACTTTTGCTGCTTCTAAACATGATCAAGTTCATGCTCCTGCTGAAGAGAAAGTTGTTGTTTCAACTCAAGAACAAGCAAACACTGCAAATGCTGCATCTGATGCTGTAGGTTCTGCTTCTGAAGCTGCTCCTGCTACTCGTTAATTATCTCTGCACTCTCCTCCAAGCTCAGAGATAATTTTACTGGAAAGAAAAAAGGAATTTGAATTTCAGTAAAGAAAAAGGATCGAACCATGCTGCGGTTCGATCCTTTTTTAATTCAGTTTTTTTTAAGAAGATTTTTTATACATACTACAAGATGGGTTGTGATTTTCTTGTAGACGTAAAACCTTGCGGTGTTCTGCTGCTTCAAAACGACAGCGTTTCCACTCAGTCTCAAGTTTTAAAGTAGGCACTTCACAAGGCTTACCCTGTTCATCAACAGCCACCATGGTGAAATAACAGCTATTGGTATGGCGCACTGTACGCTTCTGGATATTTTGGGCTTCAACACGGATACCCACTTCCATTGAAGTACGGCCAACATGATTCACACTTGCCAAAAAAGTTACCAGTTCACCCACATAAATCGGTTCTTTAAAATTCACCTTATCTACAGACAATGTTACGACATAGCTGCCTGAATAACGGCTAGCGCACGCGTAAGCGACTTGGTCTAGTAGTTTTAGAATCGTACCACCATGAACATTACCTGAAAAATTTGCCATATCAGGCGTCATTAAAACTGACATCGTCAATTCTGACTGATCATCAGTCACTGTGGTCATTTCATCTAATGTAGGCATAGCTCAACTCTGGTCTCAAACAAGCTCAGTAAATATTATGGTTGATAATTCACAAAAAAAACATGATTAAATCCAGAACATGGCATTGTATTTTCTAATATCTGTCATTGTTTTTTGAAATTAGATTTTTTAAAAATATTATTTTTTAGAAATTTTATAATAAATATGAAAGTATTATAGAAAAATACTATGCCATTTTATTCAACTCTCAATGGCATAGCAGGCTTTTGCAATTAAGTTGTTATACCTTATTAATTACACCAGTCACGCCATTAATAATCATATCAATAGCGATCGTACCAATTAATAAAGCAGATAAACGTCCCACAATATCAAAATAACGGTCAATATGTTTGGCATGTCTATAACGTAAATGATCATGTGAAAATTTCATCAAAATCAAAATGCTGCACGTTAAAAACATGGTAAAAGCAATGACCAGTGCCGCAGCACCAATTGACATTTCCATTCCCGTGACTACAGCAGCACTAATGGTTCCAGGGCCAACCATGAAAGGCATGGCAATGGTGCCTGCCAGATGTTCTGGCGCACCCCGCATTTCACCGATGGTATCCGCACCCTGAAACACATAGCGATAGCCAATCACTAGAAAAATCAACCCACCAAAAATCTGGAAGGCTTCAAAACGTACATTCAGATATTTACTAAAAATTGCTTCACCGCCCCATGCAAATAGCATAAATACAATGTAAGCAATTACACTTCCCTGAATCAGTGCTTTATTAAACACCCTTGTTTCTGAATGGCGGATCAGACCAATCATATAAATGCTCATCAAAAATGGATTGAGCAAAGAGAAAAATAAAACAAAAGAATGCAGATATGGAGACGCCATGCATATTCCCCTTAAGCTTGTGGATCTGGGAACAACGGTCGGTTCCCCGGGCTAATACGATTAATATGTAGAAACGTCATATGTCTTTCATATTTATCTAAAATATCATTAATGACTTGCTCTTTACCGTAACCCACTAGATCGTTATCTTGAGAACCATCATAAAGATAGGTTTCTAATCGATAATAGAATTGTTTACCTCGTTTCACACGTTGACTGAAAATCGGTGCGCTATAACGCACAGGCCAGATCTGGTAAACGAAGTTTTGCTCTTCTTCTAAATGAATAGTGAAGTCTAGATGATAAAGCGTATCTTCATCTTCGAGCAGCGTTTGCTGCACATCCACGTTCATTCCTTGCTTGATGAGCTCATCAGCAACGGCCTGAACTGCTGGTCGGCAGACAGTGTCTAACATGCGCAGAGTTTCAGTGGTTCCCGGATGATGCATCACACGGGTTAAACGCTGTTTCCAATTCAAAATATCAACGTTACCGACCACAGGAGCTGCATTCATACTTCGGCTAGCCTGTCTGTAATCTTCAAGTCTTAAGGACTTATAAAGCCCTGCCATGACAAGGAACATCACGAAACTAAACGGCAATCCCATAATAATGGTCGCATTTTGTAAAGCCGTAATTCCGTTGGTCATCAGCATCGCTAGCGTGAGTAAACCAATGGCAATTGCCCAGAACACACTCAGCCAACGCGGAGCATCATTATCAATATGCGTTAACTTAGTGGTGAAATTACCTAAAACCAGCGCGCCCGAATCGGCAGAAGTCACATAGAACAAAAGCCCTGTTACGGTGGCAATTGAAGCAATAAACGTAAAGCCCGGATATTGTGCTAACAAATCATAAAAACCATGAGCCGGATTCGCCAACACAGTAGCAGCTAAGGTTTGGTTCCCTTCAAAAATAACGCTGTGCAATGCACTATTACCAAAAATAGATAACCACGTTATTGTAAATAGAAGCGGAATAATTAAAGTACCGGATACAAACTCACGAATGGTACGCCCTCTTGAGATACGAGCTAGAAAAAGCCCTACGAACGGCGACCATGCAATCCACCACGCCCAGAAGAACAAGGTCCAGCTACTCATCCACTCTTTAGGCTGTTCAAACGCAAAACTTTGTAAGGCCAAAGATGGGAATCGACTTAAGTAATCACCAACATTTTGAACAAGGGCATTGAGTAAAAACTCAGTATTTCCCAAGAACAAAATAAACAGCAATAGCCCGATCGAAACATAAATATTAATTTCAGATAAAATCCGCAGGCCTTTATTAACGCCTGATGTCACCGAAATAATACTGATTCCAACTGCAATGGCAATCAGGGCAAACTGCATCCAGATGTTCTCTGGTAGCCCTAATAATACATGTAGCCCATAATTCAGCTGTACCACCCCAATCCCACAGGTTGTTGCAATACCAAAAATTGTCCCGATAACGGCAGCCGTATCAACACTATGCCCGATCACACCATTAATTCTTTTACCAAAAATTGGGTAGAGTGCAGAACGAATAGTAAGCGGCAAATTATAACGATAGCTAAAATATCCCAATGACATGCCAATCAAGGCATACATACACCAACCCGTTAAACCATAGTGGAACAATGTCCAGACCATACTTTGACGAGCGGCTTCGTAAGTCTGAGCTGCACCTACTGGCGGTTGCATATAATGAGATAAAGGTTCGGCGACCGAGAAGAACATTAAATCGATACCAATACCAGCCGAAAACAGCATGGCAGACCAACTAAGTAAACTAAACTCAGGCTTTGAATGCTTAGGTCCTAGCTTAATATTGCCATATCTTGAACAGGCAATAAAAATCACAAACGCCATGTAAAGTGTTGCGGCAAGCAGGTAATACCAACCAAAGGTCGAAGTTACCCACTGAAGTACTGTATTCATTACCCGATTTGAAAAATCATTGAACAAAAACGTGACGAGAGAAAAAATTAAAATAAGTACAGCTGAAAAATAAAAAACCACACGGTTGAGCGGGTCTTTTTTAGATTTAGATAATGTTAAATCATCAACTGCTCTTGGATTATCTGTTGCCATACAATCCTCAAGGAATAAAAAATAAAAACAAAATGTTTAACTTCGTCTTTTCACTATTCAAAATAATGAAAAGACGATATTTAAACGCAAAAATAATATATAGATGTGATCGATGGAGGTTATAAAACCTCGGTCACTTTATTCTGGTCACAATTCGATGAGACAGAAATGTCTTTTGAAACAGCCAACTGCTTTTTCACTAATTGAGGGTCAAAATCATCTTCCTTTAACGCTTTGGCTAAGCCAAACATATAAAGCAAAATAATGACTGAAAATGGTAAACCACATAACACCACAGCGCTTTGCATGGAGTTAAAACTACCGGCCAGTAACAAGCCAATACTTACAATTGTAATTACCACAGACCAAAAGACGCGTAACCAAATTGGCGAATCACTATCATTTGTGCCCCCTTTTGAGGACAAGTTAGCGATCATTAGTGTACCAGACCCAACTGGTGTCAAAAATAAAACGAAACAAATTACAACAACAATGCCAGCAACATAAGGATTAAATGGCAGATATTCGAGTAATTTAAATAATGATAATGCTGGGTCACTTAAAACCATATCACCCAAAACTTTCTGTTTTTGATTCAAGATTAAGTAAATTGCAGTATTGCCAAAAGCTGAAATCCAAGCCAGTGTAAAACCTAATGGAATCAGGCAGACACCCAAAACAACTTCACGAATTGTGCGTCCTTTTGAAATACGGGCAATAAACATACCCACAAAAGGTGCCCAAGCAATCCACCATGCCCAATAAAATACGGTCCACGAACCTAACCAACCACTTGCCTTCTGATTGTATAAATACATATCGAAGCTTTTACCAATAAAATTGTTTAGATAATCACCGACATTTTGCACAAGACCATTTAATAAATGATTTGTAGGGCCCGTTAAAAATACAAATAAAAGTAAGGCATAGAGCAGACGTAAATTAATACGAGATAACCATGCCAGACCTTTTTCAATACCAACCACTGTCGTTATTGTGGCAACGAACATCATGACCAGAACAACGGTAATTAAGGTCGCAGAGTTATCAGGAATTTGAGGAAGTAAATAGCAAATACCAGATACGAGTACCAAAGCCCCAATACCTAAATTGGTCACTAAGGAAATAACTGTTGCTAAAATTCCAAAGCCATCAACGAAATCCCCCACCAAGCCATGAACACGTTCCCCAAAAATTGGGTAAAGTGCCGAACGTAATGCCAGTGGCAAATTTTTTCTAAAAGCGAAGTAACCTAAAGTGACTCCAAGCAATGCATAGAGTACCCAACCATGAATTCCCCAGTGTAAAAAGCTATAGGTCATGGCATTTCGGGCAGCTTGAATGGTTCCAGCTTCGCCTTCTGGTGGGCGTAAGAAATGATCAACAGGTTCGGCAACACCATAGTAAAGTAGCGCAATACCAATCCCTGCCGAAAACAGCATTGAAGTCCATGCCAGATAACCAAACTCAGGTTTGTCGTCGTCTTTTCCTAACGGAATCTGGCCGACTTTTGAAAAAGCGAGCCAAGCCACAAAACCGAGGCACAGCACAATCACCAGCATGTAATACCACCCAAAAAAGTGATTTACCTGCTCTTGTATATGGGTTAACCAGAACTGGCTCTTTTCAGGAAACAGCACAAAAAGTAGGCCAAAAATGCCAATACTGATGGCTGAACTCCAAAATACAAAACGATTTAACCGAATATGGTCTGAAGAATATCTATCACTTTTCAACACCATCTTATTGCTCCTTGCAATCGGTGTATTTTCTCAAAATAACGTGATAAGTACTGTACTTATGCGCATCATCCTATCCTTAAGAATCTTTGATTTTACCTCTTTATTTTCAGAGCTAATCTTCAAAAATTCATTGATTTTTACATATCATACTTGTTATTGATTGAACGTTCAATCAATAACAAGTATGATAAAAAAAGTGCTATGATGCTCTGCAAGTTAACATGCTGAATTTAAAGCACCGCTAAAAGTGCTGATGTGGAAAATCATGACAAAACGCAGAGTAAAACCAGAGCACGTGCGACGTGAAGAAATCATGAACGCTGCACTCGACGTAATTTATGAAGTGGGGTTATCCAATACCACCATTGCACAAATTGCAAAAAAAGCCGAGTTGTCGACTGGCATTGTCAGCCATTATTTTGGTGACAAACAAGGGTTGATAAACACCTGTATGCAAGAAATGCTGAATGTTCTGCGTCATAAAACTGAACAGTACAGAGCAGAAGCAGATACGCATCCAGAGAGCCAGATTAAGGCCATTATCGACTCTAACTTTGACATTAGTCAGGTCAATGAAAAAGCAATGCGGGTCTGGTTAGATTTTTGGTCAGCAAGTTTGCATGTACCAGACTTGAGCCGTTTGCAAAAGATTAATGATCAACGCCTATATTCCAACTTGAAGTTTTATTTTCTCAAGTTAATGGATGAAAAACAGGCCGGTGTTGCCGCCCGAGGTTTGGCAGCATTGATTGATGGATTATGGCTACGCGGCAGTTTAAGCCGTCACAACGAATTTGACAGCGAACTTGCCCGTTCCATTGCTTACGATTATGTACAAACGCAATTGCAATTTGCGAACAAGCCTTTGCAGGAGAGACAAAATGAGTGATGTACAAGTTCAACAACTGTATATCCATGGACGCTACGTTAAAGCAACCAGTGGTAAAACATTTAATAGTATTAACCCTGCCAACGGCGAAACAATCGCGACTCTTCAACAAGCTTCTGAGCAAGATATAGAAGCTGCTGTGCAAAGTGCACAACAAGGTCAAAAAATCTGGGCAGCCATGACCGCCATGGAACGCTCACGTATTTTACGCCGTGCAGTCGACATTTTACGTGAACGTAATGATGAGCTTGCCCGTCTTGAAACACTAGACACAGGTAAAGCTTTTAGCGAAACATCTACCGTCGACATTGTGACTGGTGCAGATGTATTAGAATATTACGCAGGGCTTGCAATAGCCATTCAAGGTGAACAAGTTCCGCTTCGCGAATCAAGTTTCTTTTATACACGCCGTGAACCTTTAGGCGTGGTTGCAGGTATTGGTGCCTGGAATTATCCAATTCAAATCGCTTTATGGAAATCTGCCCCTGCCCTTGCTGCCGGCAATGCCATGATTTTCAAACCAAGTGAAACGACTCCTCTTACTGCATTTAAACTTGCAGAAATCTATACAGAAGCTGGCTTACCAGATGGCGTATTTAACGTCGTTCAAGGGCCAGGCCGTGAAATTGGTCAGTGGCTCACTGAACATCCTGTGATTGAGAAAATCTCATTTACAGGTGGCGTTGAAACTGGCAAAAAAGTCATGGCAAGTGCTGCTGGTTCTACGCTTAAAGAAGTGACGATGGAACTTGGCGGTAAGTCTCCACTGATTATTTGTGAAGATGCCGACCTTAACCGTGCAGCTGACATTGCTGTCATGGCGAACTTCTTTAGTTCAGGCCAAGTTTGTACCAATGGTACGCGTGTTTTTGTTCCGAAATCACTTTTAGCCGATTTTGAAAAAGCCGTTGTAGAGCGTGTAAAACGTATTCGCATTGGTGACCCAATGGCTGAAGAAACCAACTTCGGTCCACTCACCAGCTTCCCTCACATGGAAAAAGTGCTGTCTTTCATTGAGTCAGGCAAACAACAAGGCGCTAAAGTTTTAATTGGTGGTGACCGCGCAACAGAGGGTGACCTTGCTAAAGGCGCTTATGTACTACCGACTGTATTTAGTGACTGCAACGACCAGATGGCCATTGTTCAAGAAGAAATTTTTGGACCAGTCATGAGCATCTTAAGCTACGAGACTGAAGAAGAAGTGATTCGTCGTGCTAACGACACCACCTTTGGTTTAGCTGCTGGCGTTGTCACTC
Source organism: Acinetobacter sp. WU_MDCI_Abxb74 (assembly GCF_025513915.1). Taxonomy (NCBI): domain Bacteria; kingdom Pseudomonadati; phylum Pseudomonadota; class Gammaproteobacteria; order Moraxellales; family Moraxellaceae; genus Acinetobacter; species Acinetobacter sp. WU_MDCI_Abxb74. The sequence continues at coordinate 83,120 of NZ_JAHPRP010000003.1, read as the reverse complement.
AAGACATTAGCCGCGCTCATCGCATTATTCACAAAATTGAAGCTGGTATTTGCTGGATTAACACTTGGGGTGAATCGCCTGCCGAGATGCCAGTGGGTGGCTACAAACAATCTGGTGTAGGCCGAGAAAATGGTCTAACCACGCTTGGGCACTATACCCGTATCAAATCTATTCAAGTTGAACTCGGCGACTATCAAAGCATTTTTTAATGCATCAATTGCCTTAAACACTTCAACCTAAATCACATATGCAGAGCAATCTTTATAGATTGCTCAGGCAAACTGTTAGTAAAAAAAGGATAGTTATGAATATTAAAGAATATGATTACATTATCATTGGCGCAGGATCTGCCGGAAATGTACTTGCTGCGCGTCTTACTGAAGACAAAGATACCACCGTTTTATTATTAGAAGCTGGTGGCCCAGATTATCGTTTGGATTTTCGTACACAAATGCCGGCAGCTTTGGCCTACCCTCTTCAAGGCCGTCGCTATAACTGGGCTTATTTAACTGACCCTGAACCACACATGAACAACCGTCGTATGGAATGTGGTAGAGGTAAAGGTTTAGGTGGCTCATCTTTAATTAATGGCATGTGCTATATCCGCGGTAATGCAATGGATTTAGAACAATGGGCAACCCATAAAGGCCTAGAAAACTGGTCTTATGCCGATTGTTTGCCATACTACAGAAAAGCCGAAACTCGTGATATTGGCGAAAATGACTACCATGGTGGCAATGGCCCTGTATCAGTTGCTACACCAAAAAATGGCAATAATGTCTTGTTCCATGCCATGGTTGAAGCTGGCGTACAAGCAGGTTACCCGCGTACCGATGACTTAAATGGTTACCAACAAGAAGGCTTTGGTCCAATGGACCGCACGGTAACACCTAAAGGTCGCCGCTCAAGTACCGCACGTGGTTATCTGGATATGGCAAAAGGTCGTCCTAACCTCACCATTCTGACTCATGCAACCACCAATAAAATCTTGTTTAACCAAAAACAAGCTGTTGGTGTTGAGTACATTATTGGGGCTGATCAAAACAACTTACAACGTGCTTTGGTTAAACGCGAAGTCTTACTGTGCGCGGGTGCAATTGCTTCTCCACAAATTTTACAGCGCTCAGGTGTAGGTCAAAGTACCTTCTTAAAATCAATGGATATTGATGTCGTTCATGATTTACCGGGTGTAGGTGAAAACCTACAAGACCATTTAGAAATGTACTTGCAATATAAATGTAAGCAACCCGTTTCTTTATACCCTGCCTTGAAATGGTATAACCAACCTGCAATTGGTGCCGAGTGGTTATTTAACGGTACAGGTGTTGGCGCAAGTAACCAATTTGAAGCAGGCGGATTTATTCGTAGTTCAGATGAGTTCAAATGGCCAAACATTCAGTACCATTTCTTGCCAGTTGCTATTAACTACAACGGTAGTAATGCAGTGAAAGAGCATGGTTTTCAGGCACACGTTGGTTCAATGCGCTCGCCTTCACGTGGCCGTATTAGACTTAAATCAAAAGATCCGTTTGAACATCCAAGTATCTTGTTCAACTATATGTCGAGTGAACAAGACTGGCGTGAGTTCCGTGATGCGATTCGTATCACTCGTGAAATTATGCAGCAACCTGCTCTTGATCCATATCGCGGTGAAGAAATTAGTCCGGGTAAACATCTTCAAAGTGATGCAGAGCTGGATGACTTTGTTCGTAACCATGCCGAAACAGCTTACCACCCTTCTTGTAGCTGTAAGATGGGTGAAGATGAAATGGCTGTCGTGGATGGTCAAGGCCGAGTCCATGGTATGCAAAGCTTACGTGTGGTTGATGCCTCAATCATGCCGCTGATTATTACCGGTAACTTAAATGCAACGACGATTATGATTGCCGAGAAAATTGCAGACCAAATTCGTGGGCGTGAAGCGTTACCACGTTCAACTGCACCGTTCTATGTAGCGTCATAAAACATCAAAGGGTATATTTCTTATGCAGAGATATACCCTTATTTTATTATCACCAGATGGTCATTAATAAGAACTTTGTATTAGTCCAATCTAGAAAACTAACGACAAATAATAACTTTACTCACTTTTTCTTATTATGTATTTCTTCAACTGGTTCACCTTTAATCAATCTATAATTATATTTTTAAATTCAACAACATAATCATAAAAATCAACTTAAAACCGCATATTAAAAACTTAAAATGATTAAATATAAATCACATTTATGAGTTTGATGGGTCCCATTTATTATAAAAATTGTCTTGTCAATGCAAAATTAGTCTAAAATATAGAGTGTTTGCGATAATCCCAAGTAATTTTATTTTTTTATAAGTTCTCAAATTTTGAGAATTTACTTTCGCATTTATATCCATTTTGTCTGGATACGCTGTCTAGGTTTCCTCACACCTTAAGTGACTCAAATAACTTATTTTAAGGTCCCCCTTACATGAAAAAGTTTTTGAAATACCTTCTGGTATTAATCATTCTTATTTTAATTGCAGGAATTGTTTTCTTGTTTAGACCGACTGCGTCAAAACAAGTAGAAACTGCAAAAGATGACCCAGTTGTTGATGCTGTTCTTGTTGGCGGCGGCATCATGAGTGCCACTCTTGGTACTTATCTCACCGAGCTTGAACCGAACTGGCAAATTCGTATGTATGAACGTCTTGACCAAGTTGCTCAAGAAAGTTCAAACGGCTTTAACAATGCCGGAACAGGCCATTCTGGCTTTATGGAAATGAACTATACCGAAGAAAAAAACGGTAAGATGGAAATTGTCAAAGCTGAAAAAGTTGCTTCTCAATTTGAAGTCGCTAAACAGTTTTGGTCATATCAGGTAAAACAAGGCGTTTTAGCTGATCCAAAATCATTCATTAACCCAGTTCCGCACATTGCTTTCGTTTGGGGCGATAACGTTCAATTCTTAGAAAAACGTTATGCTGCCATGATTCAAAGCCCGTTGTTCAAAGGCATGAAATTTACTGAAGATCCAGCTGTAATTAAACAATGGGCACCTTTAGTAATGAACGATCGAGACCCTAGCCAAAAAGTTGCAGCGACCCGTATGGATGTTGGCTCTGACGTAAACTATGGTTCTATCACTAAACAATTGGTGAATCGTTTAGATCAAAACCCAAATTTCAAATTACAGACTTCAACCGAAGTGTCTGGCATCAGCCAAAATGATGACAAAACTTGGACTGTGTCTTTCAAAAATTTGAAAACTGGTAAAGTAGATCACGTTAAAACACGTTTTGTATTTATTGGTGCAGGTGGTGCAGCAGTTAAATTATTGCAACTTACTGGTTTACCAGAAGCGAAACAATATGCAGGCTTCCCTGTCGGTGGTGAGTTCTTAATTACTGACAACCCAAAAATTACTGCAGAACACACAGCAAAAGTTTATGGCCGTGCTGAATTAGGTGCGCCTCCAATGTCTGTGCCGCATATTGATACGCGTTATATCGACGGTAAAAAATATGTATTGTTTGGACCATTTGCAACGTATTCAAACAAGTTCCTGAAAAATGGTTCTCAGATGGACTTGCTTGCATCAACGAACAAAAACAACGTTTTACCAATGACCACTGTTGGTTTGGAAAACCTTGATCTTGTTAAGTACTTGGTGAGCCAAGTGATGATGTCAGACAAAGACCGTCTAAATGAACTTCGTAAATACTACCCAGATGCGAAAGCTGAAGACTGGCGTTTAAGCCAAGGTGGTCAACGTGTTCAGATCATCAAAAAAGAACCGGGTAAACCAGCTACACTTCAATTCGGTACAGAAATCTTTGCATCTAAAGATGGTGCTGTAACTGCGTTGTTAGGTGCGTCTCCGGGTGCTTCGACTTCTCCATACATCATGCTCAACTTGCTTGAAAAAGCTTTCCCTGAGCAAACTGAAGGTAAATGGAATCAGAAGCTTCATGAAATTGTTGTTTCGTATAAACAAGACCTAAGCAAAGACCCTGTATTACTCGACAAAGTTCGTCAATACACAAGTTCTACACTTGGCTTGAACTATACATCTCCGTTCAAAGCTGCAAACGATGAAACTGCTGCTGCTCCTGTTGCAAAAGCAAACTAAGTTTGATGATGTATAAGTAAAATTCCAAAAGGATGAATTTCGATTCGTCCTTTTGTTTTTTAGACTTCAGTTGAGATATTTAGAATAGCTATGACGCCTTTAAACTCATCATCCCGCCTCTTTTCATTTTGTTTTAAGCTCGTGCTTATTTTGCTACTGGCTTATCTTTGGTTAAGCGGTTTTTATATGTGGATGATTGGTGGTACAGCCATTTACATAAGCTCAGCCATGTTGCTCGCAATGACCGCTTATGTCTTTAAGCTCGGCAAATATCAGAAATTATTTTCAATTTTAAATCTACTGTTAAGTGCTGCTGCGTTATATTTCAGTACTGCTCATTTATTTTTCTCTTCTGTTCAATTCTTTATATTTTTACCTGCCCTATTTTTTGTACTGTTAGCTTTTGCTCGCCTAGAAAAAGTTCGTGACTTATCTAAAGTTTTAATATTCATGAGCTTATTGATTTGGTCAGGCATACATTTCAGTCAACTTGAGCAACTTAAAGCCTATTATAAAACCCAGCACACTGGGGAGAGTTGGCAACAATATGGCGCACTTTAAGCTTATTTTTTAGGCTATAGCCCTATATAAATAAGTTTTCTTTTTCACATAAAGTTCATCAGTAAAACTGAACATCATCTACAGAATTTCTTTTAAGAAAAAATATTCATAACAATCTAATTTATTTAGAAATATATCGAGCATATTAGCGATTGAACATGTTTCATGTACCCGCTAGATTAGCTGAATTATTTTTCTCCCTTTGTTTTGTAATTTATGAAAATTTTAGATGGCGGTTTAGGCCGTGAACTTGCTCGTCGTGGTGCCCCATTTCGTCAACCAGAATGGTCTGCACTCGCACTCATTGAAGCGCCTGAAACAGTAAAAGAAGTGCATCTTGATTTTATCAACGCTGGTTCAGAAGTTATTACCACCAATAACTACGCTGTTGTGCCATTTCACATCGGGCAAGAACGCTTTGAAACTGATGGTGTTCGTTTAATTCAAGTTGCGATCGAACAAGCAAAAAATGCAGTTAAAGAAAGCGGCAAAAATGTCAAAATTGCAGGCTGCTTACCACCTTTATTTGGTTCTTACCGTGCAGATCTGTTTCAACCTGAGCAGGCTAAAAACCTTGCTGAACCCATCATTAATACATTGGCACCAGAGGTGGATTTCTGGTTAGCAGAAACTCAATCGTGCTTAAAAGAAGTCGAAACGGTGCATGCGTTATTACCAAAAGATGGTAAGGACTATTGGGTATCGTTTACGCTTCAAGACGAAATTAAACAAGAGCAAGCGCTACTTCGTTCAGGCGAAAACATGCAACAAGTGGCTGAGTTTATAAAACAGTCAAATGCTAACGCGGTTTTGTTTAACTGCTGTCAGCCTGAAGTGATCTTGCAAGCCATTAATGAAATTAAAGGTCTCATTCCAGAGTCTGTACAGATTGGTGCCTATGCCAATGCGTTTCCACCACAAGATGACAACGCAACTGCAAACGATGGTCTTGATGAAGTTCGTAAAGATCTTGATGCTCCAGCTTATCTTAGTTTTGCCAAGCAGTGGCAGCAAGCAGGCGCAAGTTTAGTGGGTGGTTGCTGCGGTATTGGCCCAGAACACATTGCTGAACTTTCTCAATTTTTTAAAGAATAAATACCATGTCTGCTGCCAAAATCGGATTATTGTCTCTTACAGCGCTGGTCTTTAGTTCTATGGTGGGGTCAGGCGTATTTAGCCTTCCCCAAAATATGGCTCAAGTCGCTAACGGCTCTGCCCTTCTTGTTGCATGGCTCATTACCGGAGTCGGCATTATTTTCTTAGCGCTCACGCTATTACATTTAACTCGCCAACGCCCAGATTTAGACGGCGGTATTTATAACTATGCGCGTGAAGGTTTTGGTGAGCTGATCGGGTTTTGCTCGGCTTGGGGCTATTGGTTATGTACCACAATTGGTATTGTTGGTTATGTGGTGATTGCCTTTTCGGGCGTTGGTATGTTTACCGACAGCAAAGACCATATTATTTTTGGTGAAGGTAATACGCTCTACGCACTGATTGGTTCAAGCATTTTTGTATGGCTGGTGCATTGGTTGGTCAGTCGAGGCATTAAAGAAGCGGCTATTGTGAATTTACTGGCGACCATTGCCAAAATTATTCCAATGGTGGTGTTTATATTCTTCACTTTTATTGCCTTTAAGTTTGACCTGTTCAAACTCAACTTAAATGACTTTACTTTAAAAGTTCCACTTTGGCAGCAAGTAAAAGACCTGATGCTGATTACCCTTTGGGTCTTTACCGGCATTGAAGGTGCTGTGGTTTTATCATCGCGTGCAAAAAACCGTTATGACATTGGTAAAGCCACTATTTTAGGCGTGCTACTGGCGTTAAGTTTTTACGTGATGGTCACCGTTTTGGCTTATGGTGTAGTGAGTCGTGAAGCACTTGCAGGCATGCATAACCCATCAATGGCAACCATTTTACAGCAGCTCATCGGTTTGCCGGGCACTATCGTTATTACCATCGGCCTTATTATTTCAGTTTCTTCGTCTTATTTAAGCTGGACTTTATTTGCAACTGAAATTCCATATTTAGCTGCAAAAAATGGCGCATTCCCGAAATTATTTTTAAAGAATAATCAGAATAATGTGCCGATTTCATCACTTTGGCTCACCACTCTGGTCGTGCAAGGTGCATTAATTGCGGTGTATTTTTTCAATAAAAACTACACCCAGCTTTTACTGATTTCTTCGGTAATGATTTTGCTGCCTTATTTTCTGGTGTCTGCTTTTTATCTTAAAGAATCGATTCGTCACAAACGCACGCCACATATTGCCATTGCAAGCGTCGCTTCAATCTATGCGCTCTGGTTGCTCTATGCAGCAGGATTAGATTTATTGCTCTTGTCTGTGGTGTTGTATTTAGTCGGCTTGGTTATTTTTTCAATCAGCTACTTTGAGCACAAAAAATCGCTTAAACAAAACGAGCTAAATTAATTATTTCAACCACTGTTGACCCATTTCAACAGTGGTTTTCTAAAAATAAATCGCTCTATTTTAAAGGCTGCGACTGCATTAAATGCAATCGTAAAATACGACGTAATTCTAAAATCGCCTCTGGCGTTGTTTGAATAGAATGCCCACCTTTAATCATCAGCTCCGATTGCTCACCTTCTAGATGTGAACTTTGGTAAGGCACTATCCCATCACTGCTTTTTAACTTATCTTTTGTACCATCCACGTTACCCATAATCGAGTGATAGACCACGTTAGAGGATGGCTGAATGGCCTGCGTAAGCTGCATAAAGTTTGAAGAACGACTTAAATTACTCGCCCCATTTTCAATTAAGCCTTTTCTGAGTTTCGTATTTTTCTCATCTCTCATTTCAACCGCAATAAAAAAGTCAGCAGGTAAGCGAATAACACGGCGTGCAATTTGGGTAAACCATCGGTCTGCGTAGTCGGTACCATGATGCGGCGACGAAACAAAAACCACGCGTTTAAAATATGGAAGCGCTTTGAACTGAAAACGCTCTTTAATCACTGGATTTTCTTTTAAACGATTTAACTGCGCGTCATTCATTTTTTGCATGGCTAAATCGGAAACATCAGCATTACTGACCAATAAACGGCTAATCACACCGCCCATACTATGCCCGACCAATACTGCATCGTGTGCAGCATAGCTATCTTTAGCAATGTTTTGAAAAGCCTGATTCAGTAAAGAATAAATCTGAAAACGACTTTCAAAAATGGGCATATTGGTTGAATAGAACACTTGCCAAACTTGGTAATTTTGTCTTAATTCGGCATCGCCCATAATGTCATTGGTCAGACTCACCCAAGCTTCTGGGCTACTTGCTAAGCCATGAACAAACACAATGATTTTCTTATTGGGGTTAAAAGGTTCCAGCATATATAAATGCGGCATGATTAAATTGGTTTCTTTATTAATTAAAGACCAATAACCCGCTGCACCTAAATTATATTTTGACAGCCAAAGCCCATAGGGCGCCGAATAGTTGGCAGTGAGCGGATAGTCCACACCTTCAACCTTTACACGGCTTTGTCTGTATGGATCGAACATCGCGATTTCTAACTCTGCCCCAGCAATCACCTGATCGGCTGTGGCCTTTTGTTTAGGATAGGCAATGGCAGTGACCGGAAAGAACCGAGGCAAATGAATATTAGGATTAGTTTGATGAGCATAAAAAGCATCGGGGTCTAAAATGAAACCATGATTTACATCATTTTCTTTACGCCCGACAATAAACTCTGCCCCTAAGCCATCCTTACGGTTAACGGTATTAAAACCAGAAAAGTTCATGTTATAGCTGGAACGAAAAGTATCGACTTCAATCTTTTGTACATCTACCGCATGATCAAAATTGACATGATATTGATGCCCATCTGCTTTCAGTAGAGACGGAAAATAATGCGTATTTAAATGATCAAAATACGTGGTCATGAGCTTCGACAAAGCAACGTTATAAAAAATACGCACCTGATTTTGCCGATGGTCAAATACTCGATCGAACGGAGACTCTTCAGAGTCAAATAAATAGACATAACTATAGCGCAAGCTTTTATCGAACAAAGCTAGTTCATGCTCAACGCAATTTTTACTTTTATTAATGACATTACACTGACTGCTACGCCCAACATCTAAAGCTTTTGCTAAATAAATTTCGCTCAGTGCAGCATAACGTTCTTCTCGGCTCGTATTTTCGGAGAGACTCTGAATTTTATTTAAACAATCATCAAAATTTTGCAGGCAAGACTTTTCATCTTTTTTGACCAAATACAGTAAGTTTTGGGTTTGATGACTTAAAGTGTTGTCGGTCAGAATACTTTCATTCTTACTTTTTAAAGCATTGCTTAAATTACTTTCTTTTAAATGAATGACCTGACAACCGCTGAGCAGTCCCATTATTGTTATCATTAAATAATGGCAAGACTTTGTCATTATGCATTCCCTTAGCGAAGGTATTTCCCCATCAGGTCATTATGCCTGCAAAGTCATAGCTGAACAATTTGAATACGCATTTTTAGTCGGCAAACTGAAGCCCATAAAAAAAGCCCGAACTCAATTTAATTCGGGCCAATTCATCCACTACCTTAATTAAGCTTGGTTAAACTTTTGCTGCGAAGCTAAATAAGAAAAATATAAAATGGGTAAAATAAACGGCGCTACGCTCCAGAAATCAAAATAGACATACAAAATTGCTCCCAAGAAGGCGCCAATCACAAACCCGACAACAATACTGGCACTTTTAAGAAAACTTGCCCGATTGGCTGCATTATTGTTTTTCAGCAAGTTAGCAATATCAATACCGAGCTGCGTGGTATTGCCGGTCATCATGGTGCTTGGGCTAATATTTTTAATGAGTGTTTTGCTTGAAGTATTACGAATAGCTAAGGCAATTAAACCCAGCCCACCTGTTAGTGCAACCGTAATTGCATCGGCATTTTTAAACGGTTCGAAGTAAAGTCCTGCAACCATAAAAGCACACAGAAAGATGGCTTCAAATAAAAATAAATAAGACAGCGTTTTATGCTTCACCTGACTACGGTCAATTAGCAGCTTGGTAATCACAACTGTCAAAATAAATAGTGGAATAGCAGCAAGCTTAATCCATAAACCTGCACCGCCTTTAACCATCGCAGCCCCCGCCAACACCAAGTTTCCAGTCACATGTGCGGTAAAAAAGCCAAACAAAGCAATAAAACCAATGGTATCAATTGCCCCACCAACCATGGTCAATAAAACAGGGTCCCGACATATTGCCCATGTACTTTCTGTCTCTTTTTTAATTGGGATATCTGGCATATGACGTGTCCTATGAAAGTAAAATTTTAAAGTGATCGAATTGTTTAAAAATAATTTTAAAATTAAAAATGAATAAAATTAAAACGTTTATGAAAGCAAAAAATGATGTAAAAAAATAGGGTGTGTAATGTCGTAACACTGTCTCTAAAATAGCAACAATCAAAATTGTCTATTTTAAGGACAATAAAACAGTGATCATCTTCAAATCAATTTGACCTCTAAAACAGTTCTAACTATGATGAAGCCGCAAGTTGATATCAACTGATTTTGAACCTGAAAAAGTTATGCCAAAATATGGATAATGAAAAACAACAATCATGAGTAGATATATGTCACTTTATAATTATTCAGTTTTTCTAGGCGGATTATTATTTGTATCCGTTGCTTTCGCTGGTCAAAAAAATAATGCTCAACGTGATTTTTATTTAAAATGTATGGCAGCGGGCCATAGCCGTGCAAGTTGTACGTGCATTTATCATCGTTTAGAACGTCAATATTCACCTAAACTGATGCTTAAACTCGGAAGTTTAAGTTTACAAAGCCCTGAAGTACCACGTGATTTTATAAAAACCATGAAGCGTACTATGCAACAGTGCAAATCTTAAATCTTCAATTTTTTAACCACATCCAAATTAATACCCCAGCCATACATAAAATTGCCGGATAGACAAACCACGGATGTGGAATAGTCCAAATCATAAAAATAGCCGCCAAACTCATACTGAATGTCGAGATATATTTTGCCTTTTTAGGAATACGCCGATGTTCTTGCCACTCGCGAATGAGTGGACCAATATAACGATGATTTCGAAACCATTGATGAAGTTTTTCAGAGCCTCGAGCCGCAAAGAAAACAGCCAAAATTATAAAATCAACGGTAGGTAAACCCGGAATAAAAACACCCAATATGCCAAGTGCAATACACAACCAAGCCAAACCAATAAACACCCAACGCGCCCAAACAGAACGGGCAAGCTTACTGACTGGTTGAGCGGGTGCTAACGACTGCTCATGTTTTACGATCACATTTACTTGATTGAGTTTGTCCATATCGGGTTTTCCCTTTATCCACTTTTTATTATTTCAATTCATCAAGCTGATCAAGCGCCTGACCAAAATATCCAAAGGCATCTAAAGCACCTTGTACAACACGATCTTGCTGGGTCCGGTCGAAACCCGTTTCGTCGAGTGCTTGCACAAAACGTTTCCAGACTTTAGCGCGCCCTTCGGGATAGGCTGCTAAATTACGCGCAGCAAACGTTTCCGAAAACCCTAGATGTTTTTGGGCCTCTTTAAATAAAAATGCAGCCCCTAAGGTTGAACCTTCAGACACATAAATCCAGCCTAAAGCTTCGGGTAGCTGTACGTTTTCACTGTGTAATTGCTGTCCGTTAGGTTGAATACCTAAATCATTTAAATCGGCAAGTGCTTGTTTTGAGCGGCCGCGAATATCGAGGTCCGGAATCAGTCCTGCCACGCCCTCTTTTTCAAAAAGATGTTCAATTTCGCGCTGAAAGTAATATTGAGACAACGTAAATTGTGCGTATTTTTCTTTACTTGAAAACACCTTTGCTTGCGACATTAATTGATGCATACGTTCATGTTCAGCAGCGGTTTCTTGTTTCAAACGTAAAGACAAGCTGTTACTAATGATTTGTTCTGTAGATGAGTTCATCATCTTTCTCCTGCAAAATGGATATGGCTCATCGGTTAACGGCCCCGATTGAGTTTGAGTTGGACTGGAAAATCCACAACAATGGTCACGGCCCGACCATTAATTTTGTGGGGTTTAAATCTGGATTTACGTACAGCTTGCATGACCCGTTCATCAAGGCTTTGAATGCCTGAACTTTGACGTACCTGTATGTCAATCGGTTTACCTTTTTCATTAATACGAATACGCACCTCAACCAAACGATTTTGTTGTTTTAACTCGCGGTCATCATAGTCAAGCCCGCCAAAACTCAGCACATCCACACTACTCACCTGAACAACGTCATCCTGTTCAACTTGAGTACTAGGTGCTTTTGAATATTCTTGCTGCGTTGCTGGTGTTTTGACACCGCCACTTTTGGTTATGCTGCTGATGTTTTGTGGCAGGTGCTCACTTTTCGTTTGTGCAATGTCTGTCGAACTCAATTGTTTGTCTGTATGGGCCGCCAGCCTTTCTGCACTCTGCGCTGGTTGGAGTGAAGCTAAACTGTTTAAATTTGCTTTTGATTGTGCTTCCTGTTTGTCACTTAAATTATTTTGCACCACCTCTTTAGAAGCAGTTTTTGACGCTAATGTTTGAACATTTTTAGGCGAGTTTTTTGATTCTTCAGGTATAGAAGATACCGAACTGCTTAACGTAGATTTAGGCGTTAAACTTTTTTCGATAGGCTTACTTTCAGTCTGGTCATTTGATGGCTTTTTAGCAGGTGCCAGCGACACAAAACTTACTTTTAAGGCATCTACTTTTGGCGATGCCTTGAAAGTGTAAGGTTCAATTAAATGGCTCAGCATCCAAACAGCAAACACATGCAGACCAATCACAACAGCTACGGTTAAGCACTTATAAAAATGCTTCGGCCATTGTGTTAAAGGCAGTTTGACCATTGGCTCATGTGTAGGGAATAAAGATTTTGATTTCATGACTTATTCCCTAAAAACGATGCTCAAGCTTGAGGCTAATGTTGTGTTTATCGTAGGAATACAACCAATCGACATTGCTTTTATTTTGGTTATAGCGATAGGTTAAATTAGGCGTCATGCCATAAAACTCAAAGCGCGGCATTTGCACAACAAAGGTATAGTTCTGTTCGAAATCATGACGACGAGCCAAATAACCTACAGCGTATTTATCAAACTGACGCCAACGGTAAGAACTCAATAAAGTAGTGTTAAAACCAGCACTCCAATTTTTGGTTATACCTAACCGCACACCTTGCTGTTCATAGGCAGCTACATATTTTTCTTGTGCAGAATGATCGACTACATCTAAACCACCAAAAACAGTCCACTGATCTGGAAAAATCTTCCAGAAGGTGGCAAAAGCTGAATTTTCTATACCACCAAAGCTTTTATATTTCTGATAATTTAAATCTTTTCTTTCAGCTTCAAGCTTAAAGGCTGTATCGGCCGAGATAAAATGCATCCATTCGGCACGTGCTCCCCACGCACTGTAAAGACCATCGTTATCATAACGTTTATGTTCAAAAAGCGGACTCACCCCAATTTGATTTTTTAAGTCAAAGTAGCTGTAGCCTGCATTAATGTTAATGCTAGATTCATTAAATGCCGCGTGGTCGTTATAGGACTGTCCAAAAGCCAGCGCACGTAAAGCCACGCCATGATGGCCTTTAATCGCATAGCGTTTTATAAGACTGGCTTCGTAATCCAAACCCGTTGCTGACTCAGCTTTTTGCTTTTTACTAGTAATTTGCTGCCCTCCAGTAATATTACCGTTCTTATCTGTCTGATAAAACATCAAAGTTTTAGTCTGTTTAGATGCACTATTTAAATTACTGACATAGGTATAACCCGCTGAAACCGAGCCTTGCCAAGAGTCTCGTTTTTTTAATGCCTGAACAAAAGTATTTACTGTTGTTAAAACTCCAGACGGGATTACAGCAGGGTCGCTTTGTTTAAGTTTGTCTTGAATGGAAATAAAAAGGCGTGCTGCTTCCTTATTCTTCTGTTGTTCAAACAGCACGCGCGCTAACTCAAGTTCACAAATTAAATTATGAGGTTGTTGTTTTAGGCTGCTTTGAAATTTTTGTTCAGCCAATTTCAGTTGACCCTGAGAACGTGCAACTGCCCCTTCGGCAAAGTCGGTTAAAGCCCGATCGTAGCCAGCATATTTCTTATAATGTTCTAAATAAACCGTGGCTTTGAGCCACTGTTTTTGCATGACTGCCAAATATAATGCCTTGGCAAGATCATTCTGGTTTTGCTCAACACTATATTCTTGTCCATTAATTTGAAGTTTAGGTAATTGCTCGGTGCTACGAATGGTTCCCTGCTCGTGAAACTGTCGCTGTTCTTGTAAAAGTGTTTGGTCCAAGCTTTGATTGAGACGAAGCTGTGTGTCTTCGTCGGCATATAAAAATGGACAACTCAACAATGTCAGACAGCACAAAAGCGTTCGTTTCATAAAACAATAAACCTGAAGCAACCAAGCAAAAGCCCAAAAACAAAAGGAATCTACGTGTGTAGATTCCTTTTGCATTCATTAATTTTTAGCACCGCCAAATGCAGTGTTGTAAGACACGTTATCAAACTGGGCAATACCCGCTAAAGCCGAAGCATTTGCACCGAAGAATTGACCTTGAACCACACCAGAGTTGTCGACACCAGCCGTACCGTTAGCCGTTGCCAAACCTGCAAAGGCAGCAGTACCCGGGTTAAATGCCACACCATCTAGACTTAAAGATGAAACAGCCGTACCTGTTCCTGTAAGCGTCCCTTCAAGTGTGCCCGCGCCATAGTTTGCCGTGAACGTACCACTTAACAGATTGCTTGCAGAGCCATTAATACCTGCAACGGTATAGGTCGCAGTACCCGCGGTTGGAACCGTGGTATTGGTGTTATCACCCGCGTAGTAAACAGTATGGCTCGCGCTTGCCGGCGTGTCGCCCGCTTTCCACCATTCACCAAAATAGACTTCCTGTGTGCCCACCTGACCAAAGTTAAAATTACCTAATGCACTGTGTGAAGGTGGCATTGCAGACACTGGAATATGCGAAATATTAAAGGTTTTGCTGCCAACCGTTACATTGGTGTTGCTCGTTCCCTGAGCAGCAAAAGCCTGAGCCAAACCTTTTAACGAATTAAAACCTGTAAAAGCGTTATATGGCGCACCCGCAGCTTGAACCGATACCGCTGCTACACCACCCGGATGGCTTGCATTGGCAGCAGCACCGATTTTGATGTTACTTTCATTACTCGAAATACCATCAATACCTGCATAAGCAAATGCAGTTGAACAAGCAACAAGACCCAAGAACAATTGAGAGATTTTCATTTGTTGTTACTCCATTTTTTTAAAACTAAGTTATTGTTTAATTTAAAATAACGTTTTCGCTATTTTTAGTTTATTGAGTAGGCCCAGTTGCAAACCTACTCGGGCTTTTTTGTAAATAATAATCATTCAATTTTATTATTTACCGTTACCTGACTCCCCTTTTATGTATGTGTAGAGGGAATCAAATTCTGTTTAAAATTTGGTGGTCCAACTGATTTTCATTGTTCGGCCAGGTGCGGCCATGGCACTACGGGTTAAAGGATCGATATAAAACTGGTTAGAAAGATTACTGCCGACAAATTCAACCGTGTTGTAGTCATCGACCTGATAACGCGCATAGGCATCAAAAATCCACGTGTCATCCCATGCCAAAGGCACATTGAGGTAATAGCCTTTATTGACGCTAGCATCATTGTTTTTGCGTAGTGGGCTTTCATAAGCTTTATAGAATGTTGCACGTGCACCGAGCTCTAACTTTTCATCAAAAAAGCGTGCGCCCAGCAAACCGTGAAAACTCAGTTCAGGTGTAGCCATTGTCACTAAGTAGCCATTTGGGAAACCGTCATCGACACAACGCTGATAGGGTTCACGAAACTCAAGGCCCTGCTCGGTTTGAACCGTACCGCCTAAAATCATTTTGTTAATGGCACTATTGGTGTCACACACTTCATTTTTTAAGTTATAGGCCACGCTCAAGTCTGTGAAAAAACCGCCATTATCAAAACGGCTTTGTAGCTCTAAACCTGATAGTTTTTGCTCATCCATATTGGTAAAAATAAGGTTTTGATCACGCTCAATCACATTTTTGGTTTTGTTGTAGTAATAGGCGAGCTTAATATCGGCATTGCGTGCTGTACTGAACCAATCGCGCATGTCATAGACATAACCCACTTCGTAGTTAAAAGCGTGTTCAGGTTTGATTGCTTGATAGGGCAACATGGCAGAAAAACCGACAGTGCTTTCAAACAAACTTGGTAAGCGATATTCCTCTGCATAGCGCGCATAGATTCTGCTGTTTGGCGTGAGGTGAATTGAGGCACCTAACTGCGGTGCCCAGCCACTATCTTTAACTTTGTCGGCAGACTCAACAGGAACTTGGTCTATCACTGACATAAAGTTCCCGCCAGTTACTACGTACTTTTGTCCAGAGGCATTGAGCTGGTTTAAAGGATTATCGGCAAGCGACAATTGCCCATTAGCATCTGCTTTCCAGCTCAGCGTATTTTTCTGTGACCAGATCATGTTATACAAAGTGCTCTCTGATGCAGGCACAGTGTCGAGCTGCCCATCCCAATCAGGATTTTTTGTGGCATAGCGCTGTTTTAAAACATTGATTAAACGCTGCTGAGTCGAGGTGTAACTCTCGGGCATGGTCTGATATTCAAAGGTATATTCTTTAAGCTTCGCTTTTTTGGTAAATAGCGGATTTAAATTTGGGTCAATCTCGCTCTGCAAAGATTTATTTAAAAAGTCATCAACAGCCCAATATGAACGATAACGCATGCCTGCATCAAAACTTAACCAAGACAACGGTCGATAATTAAAGTTAAAGTCGAACGTTTTTTCCTCACGGCGCCCTGCTCGTGGCAGTGCCTGATAGAGCGAATAACTTGGGCCAAATTCGCCATATATATCGTCAGACGTCAGTTTTTCTTTTAAGAAACTTCCACCGAGCGTCAAATCAAGCTGGTCAAGCAAACGGGTTTTATTACTGACCGTAATGCCTTTACGCGTATTGTCAGAATGGCTTATCGCCGTGTTAATAATGGTGTTATCTCGAAAATCTATTGTGGTTGGCCACCCACCACGTGTGTAGGTTTGGCTTTCGGTGTCGGTTTGCCAAATGTTGGCATAGAAATCAATCCAGCGATTATTCTCAGGCTTAAACTTATATTCAAGGCTATAAGCTTTAGAGTGAATATTGCTTAAAGGCCACTGCGGAACACCCAAGTCAGGTGTAATGCCCCACACAATCCGAGACGGCATAATTTCACCAAAAATGTTTTTGGTATCTCGGTAGGTCAGTTTAAGAGTCTGATCATCTGTTGGACGATAGGTCCCTTTTAATAACCATGACTCCATATGACTTGAGGTATTAGGAACTTCATCGCCCGGTTGATAGGCATAGGCAAAGTAAGGAATAAAGTCGAGGCTACTGTCTGGTGTCGCTCGTTTATAGTAGCCCGCGCCATGTGTGCCCGAAAAATAATTGCCGCGCTCACGTACTGCATAAACTGCCAGTAAATCGAATTTATCTTGCTTAGTTGCAATTGCCAGTCGGCCCGCCAAGTCGTCGCCCGAAAAATTAGAGTTATCACTTCTGGTACGATTCTTTTTATAAATATCAGGGTCGTATTTCGCCCCATTCATGTCAATCCAAGGCGTTGTGTCATCGTAGTTTTGGCCTACTTTACTCATGTCTGGCAAAGACGGATCGATTGAGTTGGTTGAGCCTTCTACTTTTAACTCGGCACCAAAAGACTTACCCGGACGAACAATGTCATCGGCTTCTAGCGTTTTAACCACCACACCACCGCCAACAGAAGTTGTGGTATTGCGCTCTAAAGATGGGCCTTTAATGACTTCAATACCCGCAATGAGATTGGGGTCGATATAGTTGCGGTTGTTTACCCCGTTGTAGCCGCGCCACACGGCAATCGACTGTTCAGTACCATCAATGGTTAAAGGCACACGGCCAACGCCCTGCACACCACGTACACTTGGGTCGAGTGCCCCACTATTACGGGCATCGCCGCTATAGACTCCCACCATGCCTTGTAAAATATCAGCTGGGTTGGTTCCTTTAAAGCGCTCGACATAGTCTTTGCCCGCATAGACCGAAGAACGGTTTGCGTCATAAACTTTGTTATAGCTTTCTGTGTCTCGGTCTTCTTTGCCATACACCACAATTGGCGTGAGTCGTACCGATGCATCTTCTTCAATTACAGCACCACTTGACGGCAGGCTAGCGGCCTCAACTTTAGATGAAGTGACCTGTGGTGTAGGTTTTTTACTGAGTGTGTAGCCCTGCCCAACTTTTACAGCACTAAAATCGGTTACTTTTAAAAGCTGCTCAAAACCTTGTTCGACGGCAAAGCTGCCTTTTAAGCCAAGACTATGCAGCCCTTGAAGTTGCTGGGCATCCATTGCAATTGAAGTACCCGATTGTTCGGCAAACTGGTTGAGTACGTTAGCAAGGCGACCGGCAGGAATGTTATAGCTTTTAACTCCGGCTGTTTCTGCATAGGCCTGCTGCATAGAGAGTGTAACTAACCCACCCATCGACACAGCATGTATGGCAAACGCCAGTGTCGAGAATCGAAAAATCGATCGATTCCGCTTTTGCCCCGTTCCCACTTTTTTCATTTGCCCGCCCCAGTAAATAGTAATAAGAATCATTCAATACAACAAATTAAAATGATCCATATTTATTGCTTCTACTTACTATGACGAACGACTTTTAAAAAAGTGGAACCTAAAATTGAAAATAAACTTAATTTTTTATTATTTTAAAGAAATCATGACCACAAATGGCGTGATTTGCTTAATTTTCAGATCTGGAAAAACCGTAGCTAAAAGCTTAAGCGATTCTGTGGTTTGGTCTAAAGGCAATACAGCATTGACCCGCACATGTTGCAGTGCCGCATCATTAAAAATAATTTTGCCTTTGTAGTTGCGGTCTAGCTCTTGTAGCACTTGATTCAGCGGCAGGTTTTCTACCATAAGATGATGCTTTTGCCATTTTTGTTGTTCGTTATAAATATTGAGTGCAGGAAGTCTTTGCACGCCGTTTTGGTCCATTTTAATGGCTTGCCCCGCCTCGACAATAGCCTGACGCGTCGCATGCAATTGGGTCTTTTTAACCTGTGTGGCTTCTACTTTTACCTTTGAGTGGACCATTTTGAGTTCGGTTGCCGAAGGTTCATAACTGACGCTAAAAGCTGTGCCGAGTGCCTGAATTTGTCCATGACTGGTTTTGACCAAAAACGGTCTGGTCTTATCTTTGGCAACATCAACATAAATTTGACCTTGCACCAACTCAACCACTCGCTGGTTGGTTTTAAAATCAAGATTGACCGCGCTTTTGCCACGTAAAATTAAACGTGAACCATCTGGTAAGGTTTGCGTAGTCCACTGTCCCGATTGCCCTTGAATGTCGGCAGTAACATAGGCCACTGTGGTGTCGGTTAAATAAAATAACGCCCCACTCATGGCAACAAACACGACGGCAAAAGCTGTTCCAGCACGTAAATGTTTATAGGCTTTGCCTGAGTTTAGACCAGCTTTAAGAGCGACTTTAGTAACTTTTTTATGTCCGCTGGTTTGAGAAAGTTTTTGAATTGAACCAATACACTGTTCAATATCAGCAGCCACTTGGCGATGTTGCTCACTGTTTTTTTTCCACTCTTCAAATTTTTGTTTGGCGGTTTTTCGCAAGCTTTCATCATCCGAACTCAGTTGAACAATCCAATGCGCGGCTTCTTCAACCAGTTGGTGATGTTTGCTTTTATCCATGGCCATTTAAATGCAAGCGTCCATGTCTTGTCGATTTTGGTAGCATTGAATTAAACAGCTCGCCAAATATTTTTGAATCATTTTGGTCGATACATTTAATTGTGAGGCAATTTCTTTATGAGTATAGCCTTCGAGGTAATGCAAAATAAAGGCTTGCTGTGCTTTTTCAGATACACCTTCGAGTGCTTTGCAAAGCTGGTTAATTGCTTGAATAATTTGCATCTGGTCTTCGGGCGAAGCCACCGCTTCAAGCATATATTCCATTTGACTCAAGCCATCTAAATAGGCCTGTTCAATGCGTTTACGGCGCACTTGGTCAATGAGTAGGTTTTTAGCAATCGACGTTAAATAGGCGCGTGGTTCCTTAATGCCAAATAACTCGTCTCTGGTTTGTAGCAGTTTAATAAATGTGTCCTGAACCAGATCTGCAGCCTGATCAGTATTACCTAATTTTTGTCTCAACCATTGGTGAAGCCAGCTTTGGTGACTTCTATATAACTGATCTACAAGCAAAGAAGTTTTGTTCACAGCAATTGGACTCAAAACAAGGAACCCACAAATGATAATAATTATCATTTAAACAAGTCAAGCAATAATTCAAGTAAAACTTAAATCACTGTTTAATAAATTGAATTAATTGCTCCCTTACTTTGCTGCACTTCTCTTAAAGCAAATGAGCCAAATTTTTAATTTCTTCCATGACCGCCTTACAAGCAGGCGTTAAATAGCCATGCTTAGAAATAGACAAAGAAATATAACGCTTTAACTCGGGACTCATAATTTTTGCCGCTTGAATTGAGGTGTATTGGCTGGCCTTTTTTAAAGCTTGCGGCCCAAGCATGGTGTAAATGCCAGATTCGGAAACCAAATGGGTTTGTAAACTAATCGAGTCAGCTTCAAACACAATATTCAGCTCTACCCCATTTTCATAGGCCATGTGGTCTAAAAAGTTTCGCCAGTTACTTGGCCTGCAAAACGTGACCAGCGGCAACTGATTTATTGCTTTAAAGCCGACTTCATTTGCCTGAGTGAGCGTGTCTCCTTCACAGCCCACCAAATAGGTATCGGCTTCGGTAAGATAGACATCGCCGTGCTTAGGTGTCGGGTTAAACCGATAGAGTATGGCTAAATCGACGCTGCCATCTTCAAGCCATTTTTCTAAATGCACCCCTTGCCCTTCACGCACCGACAGTTTAATTAAGGGATATTTTTGTTGAAGCACTTTGTACAAAGTCGATAACAACGGATGTGCAGTAGACGGCAAACTGGCAATGCGAACCGTCCCGATCGGTGTATCGGTCGAGTGCAAAATTTCATTATTAAGTTGGTCGGTCACGTTTAGCCATGAACGAATTTTAGGAAGTAAATGCTGGCCTAAATCGGTCAGCTCGACGCCGCGTCCAGTTCGGTTAAATAAACGACCACCACATTGGGCTTCAAGCTCGTTCATTTGCCGACTGATTTGCGGTTGGTTGGTGTTATGCAGCATGGCGACTTTGCTTAAACTACCGAGTTCCACCGCGTCTAAAAATATTTTCCATAAATCATAATTCATCGATTCTTCCTAAATCGTAAACTAGCACTTTTGAGCTATACATTTTCAGTATAACTGAAATTCAAGAATTGGTAATTCCTACATAGCTCGTCTATTTCTATACTCCAATCATGTTCTCTACAACACGATTTAAGTCAGATTAAGAACCAGAGAATATTTAATTACACTGTATAGGAAGTACGATTATGAGTTTAGATTTACGTGGATTAACCCCAGCACCTGTGACTCCTTTTACCCGTGACGGACAAGTAGACCATGATGCAATTCAACGTTTAGGTTCATGGTTAGGCAGTATTGATGGTGTGAAAGGCTTGGTTGTTCTTGGGCATGCAGGTGAAGGAACATTCTTATCGCAAAAAGAACAAATGCAAGTCATCGAAAGCTTTGTTAAATCGGTAGATGACAAAATTCCGGTAATTGCAGGGATTACGCTCGAAGGTACTTCGGTTGCAGCAGAAGAAGCAAAACGTGCAGTCAGTGCGGGTGCTTCGGCAGGTTTAATTTATCCTTCACATGGCTGGTTGCGTTTTGGCTATCAAAAAGGCGCACCACAAGACCGCTATAAAGCGATTTATGAAGAAAGTGGTTTGCCATCTATTTTATTCCAATATCCAGATGCCACTAAGGCCACTTACGACCTAGACACTCTACTCGATATTTCTGCACAGCCAGGCGTGTTTGCCATGAAAAATGGTGTGCGTAACATGCGCCGTTGGGATGTTGAAATTCCAATTATTCGCCGTGAACGTCCAGACTTACAGATTTTGACGTGCCACGATGAATATTTGCTTCACACCATGTTTGATGTAGATGGTGCTTTGGTGGGCTATGGCAACATTGCCCCTGAACTTTTAATTGAAATGATTAAAGCAGGCAAAGCCAAAGATTACGCTAAAGCTCGTGCACTTCACGACCAACTTTTACCAGTGACGCGCAATGTCTATCACCGCGGTTCACACATGGAAGGCACGGTAGCACTTAAACATGCACTGGTTGCTCGCGGAATTTTGGACCATGCCACTGTGCGTTCGCCCTTGCTTCCACTGGCAGATGGGGCTGAGCAAGAAATTCATGATGCGATGCGTCAAGCCGGAATTGGCAAGGTCGATTTAACCCAAGCCGTTGCTTAAATTCTATTCGGGCTAGCATGTACGCTAGCCTTTTTTTCCTGTACGCTGCCTGAGGCCAAACATCGGGCATGTCACTTAAAAATAATAATAAAAAGCATGCAAACTGTGGTGAACAGGTAGTGCCAAATAGAACAAAAAAACTACGAGGAATGTAGTCATAAGGAGATAGAAGATGACAAATCTAGCGGATGTAGAACCAATTAGTCATCATCAAAAAAATGCGGAAATTATTGCAAGACTCGAACGGCTTCCAGTCACCGGTCGATTGCAATTTATGCGAATTACCATTGGTATAGCGACCTTTTTTGACGCCTATACCGTTCTTGCGATTGCCTTTGCTTTACCCCAACTCATTACCGAATGGCATCTTACCCCTGCCTATGTCGGTGCAATCATTGCCGCGGGCTATGTCGGACAACTGGTTGGTGCTATATTTTTTGGTTCACTTGCCGAAAAAGTCGGTCGCTTAAAAGTACTGTCTTTTACCATTTTACTGTTTGTGGCAATGGACATTTCTTGTCTGTTTGCTTGGAGCGGAATGTCTCTGTTAATTTTCCGTTTCTTACAAGGCATAGGAACAGGTGGCGAAGTACCTGTTGCGAGTGCCTATATTAATGAGTTTATTGGTGCAGAAAAGCGCGGGAAGTTTTTCTTGCTCTATGAAGTTTTATTCCCGATGGGCCTTATGTTTGCAGGCATGGCAGCATTTTTCCTGATGCCAATTTATGGCTGGAAAGTCATGTTTATTGTGGGCTTAGTTCCATCTTTACTGGTGATTCCTTTACGGTTTTTCTTGCCTGAGTCGCCACGTTGGCTTGCCTCAAAAGGTCGTTTTAAAGAAGCCGATAAAGTTGTCAAAAGTTTTGAAGACGGTGCTATCAAAAGCGGTAAAACTTTGCCTGAACCTGTGGTTAAAGACATTAACCCGCAAGGCATGGCAAAAACCGACTGGCGTGAGCTATTCCAAGGCATTTACCGCAAACGTACCTTTACCCTGTGGGGCATGTGGTTTTGCGTCTATATGATTAACAATGCCATGGTGACTTGGCTGCCAACGCTTTACAAACAACACTTTGGTCTGTCGCTTCAAACCAGTTTAGGTTATGGCTGGATTACTTCGGGCGTAGGTGTGATTGCCTCTATTATCTGTGCGTTAATGATTGATAAAGTCGGCCGCCGTCCTTGGTATAGTGCAGCATTTTTCTTGGCAATCATTCCACTCATGAGCCTCTCGATTTTAGGTGCAAAATCGGCGATGGAAGTGGTGATTTTAGCAACGCTGAGCTATGCCATTTTGCAGACCATTTCATTCTCTTTATACCTTTACGCTGCCGAACTTTACCCAACTCGCCTACGTGCTATGGGCATTGGCTTTAGTACCGCTTGGTTACGTGCTGGTTCTGCAATTGGTCCTGTTATGGTGGGTCTGGTGGTTGGTGGCTACGGCATTCAATATGTGTTTAGTGTGCTGGCGGTTGTGGCGCTCATTGGTGGCCTTGTAACCTTCTTGTTTGCCATTGAAACCAAGGGCCAAGTGCTCGAAAAACTCTCTCCTTAATTCATCCATTTCATAAAAAGCTTGCCTAACCTCAGCGTTAGGCAAAGGGCTTATTCATGCTTAAAAAAGGAATTTAAAATGAATAAATATTTGCTATGGGGCTGTATTGGTTTAGGCAGTGTGAGCAACGCTTATGCAGAACTTCCTCAAGAATTTGGCAAGTTAGAATTAAAACTCAACACCCGTTACTGGAACGATGAAGGCACTGCCCACCCTACACTTGCCAACCCTTCGCCTTCGTCGAGTGAATATGAACAAAGTGCGTTAGGGCTTGAGTTAAATTATCAGTCACCTTACCTGTGGGACTGGCTTGGGGTAGATGGCTCACTCTATGCAGTCACCAAGTTGTTTGACTCTGGTAAACCGAGCGCTCAGCTTTTAGAGGTCGAAAATAACGGCAAGCTCGATCAAAACTTTGCGACTTTGGGGCAGCTCTACATTAAGGCAAAACTGGGTGATAAAGGTGAAATTAAATTAGGCCGCCAGTTGCAAGACTCGCTGTTACTCAAAAGCACCAATAACCGCGCGGTGCCCGACGCCTTTTCGGGTGCAAGTGGACAGTTTCAACTGAATGATCAGCTACAGACTTACATCGCTTACTATGACCGCTGGAAACCGCGCAGCATGGACTCTTTTGAAAAACTGGTGACTGAAAATGACGAGCGAATTGATTATGTCGGTTTGCTCGGTGCCAAATATCAGTACAAAAACTGGAGCTTGAATGCTGAGTATTTAAATAGCAAAGATTATTTAAAAAAGTACGGGGCGATTGCTGAATATAAATTGCCGATGCATGGCCTTGTGTGGACATTTAACACAGGGGCTTTTTTCTCGCGTGATAATGGCAAGCTGTTTAAATGCGGTGCCGAAACCGAGCTGGACTGTGTCAAAGGCCAAGACATTAACAACCGTGGGAATGGTTATTTTGTAGATGTAAATGTGGCCAAGAATAATATTGAAGGCGGCATTGCCGTTTCAAAGTTTGATGGTTTTTGGATTGAAGATAACTTTGCCGTGCACTCCGACCGCAACTCGGTTTTGACGCAAGACCACGGCACCAACCCGTTTCCAACCTCTGCGACCATTGGCCCAGACTTTACCAATAACGATGAAACCACCGTTTCCCTTCGGCTGAAATATAACTGGAAAGACTATGTAAAAGGTTTAAAAACCGAAGCGAAGTATATTTATGGCTTTGGCGCTCACCAAAGTAACATCAGTAGTGATATTGAAGGTAAAGAGCGTTACTTTGACTTTACAGTGAGTTATGCCTTGCCGTGGGTGAAAAACTTAGATGTGCGTTATTCATTTTTGCATTATGAGTCAAAGTTTGAAAATGCAAACCTAGGTGAAAAAATAAATGGTATGACCCGTAAAGATTGGGACCAGCACCGTGTATTTATTAATTACCGTTATACATTTTAAGAACAGGCTAAGCGTTTAGTTTAGCTTTATTATCTTTATTAATTTACCGATTTAAATAGATAAACTTTTGAGTTTAATTAAAATATAAATTTATATTTAAAATTTTTATAATATTTTATTTAAATTGAATTGACCTGTTAAAAACTTATGATTATTATGGTCTCGCTGGCCTACATTGCCAGTCGGTTTTGACAGACCGAGTATACAGCGTATCAGGTACATTCTCTCCTGAGTATGAGACTTGTGCGCAACCCGCACTCCCCCTTACCGTTGAGGTAGGACGGGAGGGGGACGCGCTTGCGCGTGCTGGCTTGTATGCCCAGTCTGTCAACCCTCTTCCGTTCTACCACCATAATCAATTGACGGTGATCTTTGGTGGTAGAGCTCCATAAATTCTAGGAGTTGACCATGCCATTTTTTATATTAATCCCCTATCCTCTCTCGTAATTTTATTTATTTAAAATTTAGGCTTTCTCTCACCTAAAATATTTTAAATTTATAAATAATTTTATTTTAAAATTTTAATCATTTTATTTTCCTGTACTACAGGCGGGTTAACTATTCCCTTTTTAAATGATTTTAATACTTTAAATATAAGCGGCTTATTTTTTATAAATAACGTAGTGAAAATTATCACGAGAATAATATGAAACTTTATAAACCTATTTTGGCTTTAAGCCTTTTAATAGGCGATTACGGTGTTTCTGGTTGCGACATTCACACTCAGCAGGATTTTGAAGAAATTTGTCTGTCTGGTGGGCACACCCAAGCCAGTTGCGACTGTATTTACCAAGGGCTTGAACAAGTGTATTCACATAAGCTCATGCAACGTCTAGAACATGTCAGTTTGCAAAGTCCTGCTCTCCCACAGGACTTTGCCCCTACTTTTTTTAGTGTGATGCGGCGGTGCGATAAAGAAGACATGGGCTAAGCATTTGGCTTAGCTCCCTTATCTCTGTGTCGCAATGGTGGATTACTTTAAATCAGCGCAAAAAATTAAAGTTCTGTTGTGGCACGGGGGCCTTTTAACTAATTTAGTCTGAATCAGAATGAAATGCTTATAGTTCTAAGCCTAAAACTCTTTATCTTTAAAATTTTATTGATTAACAATAGAATCTGACCCTTTTACGATACTTTAGATATCCATACAAGAATAAAGAAAGTGTTCCTAAAATCATATAACGATTTACTATTTTCCCTTGTATTTTATCGTAGAAGTTAATAATAAATTGATCTAGAAAGGGAGTCATATATGATACGACTCTACTCTCAAAATAGTGGCCCAAATGATGATTGAGCCACGCCAAAATAACGAGACTAAATAGAAAAAACATACAAGGAAATATCCAGACTTTAGGATAACGTTCTATTACTATTAAAAATGTATAGAACTCTCCTTGTATCCAATTCCACATTATAACGTCCCCTTATTTAATAACGCCTTGTTGTAAACTATATTTCCATGACATTCTGAAAGCAGCATCCTTTGAGTAGTGTTTATACATATCCATATCAATTTTTCTCTGACGGAGCATAACTTCATTCATGATCTTATCAAAAGCTAAATCTTTGGTATGTGGATCAGGATTATTCAGATACTTACTTTCAAAATCAGCATGTTCTTTGATCTGTTTCAAAATATTTACAAATTTAACTTTTTGCTCTTCGGGTGTTGCGGCCCACCCCCCAAACCAGCGTTGATTAAAAGTTTTAATAATTTCATCTAGTGGGTCTTCTTCATTTTCCCCACCATGGGCACCACGTGGATTTGGATTAATTGGATCTAAGACTGTTTCTCTTGGATCTAATTCAATCTGATGATTTAGCTTTACACGTTGTAGACCATACGAGTTTAAATCAACTGAGTTCAGTAATTCATCTAATGCATCGGCTTCTGGATCTTCAATTTTAAGTTTTGGTATAAGGAACTTAAGAAACCAATAAAGCTTTTCCCAAGCAGGTACTTCGTAAGACAAAATAGCCGCCATCTGTCCATAAACTTTTACAAACTGCTTTGCTTTAATTTTAATGTCTGCTTTTGCATCAGAGCTTAGTTCCAATTCATTATCAAAACGATCTACTGCTTTATCAATAATAGGGCTGAGTTTTTCTGCATCTTCTGAATTGAAAAATCTTATAGCAAAATCTTCAACCTCTGAAATTTCATAGATACCAACATCGTCTAATTCGCTCTTAAGTTCATTAAGAACATTAATATCTGTTGCTTTCGATAATGTGGTCGAAGTATAAAAACTATCAAATGATTGTTTAATATCATCTATTTCATTGAAGAAATCTAAGACAAATAGATCTTCTGTCCGCTTGCCTAATTTGGGTGCTGCTCGATTTAAACGTGATAATGCTTGAACACAGAGTACATCTGTAAGTTTCTTATCGACATACATCGTGCAAAGCTTTGGTTGGTCAAAACCTGTTAAGTATTTATTGGCAACAATTAATAATCGATATTGATCTTCATTGACTCCACTTGGTTTCTTATCTCCAACATAGCCTTTATCGAACATATCTTTAGTATCGTTTTCTGAAAAACCATTAAGGATTGCTTCAGTATATTCAATACCATCAACTTTCTTCTCACCAGAGAAAGCGATTATTGCTTTAAATGGATAACCAGCTTGTTCCAATATTTTATCGATTGCTCGGTAGTATCTAATCGCTGACTCAATATTTTGAGTTACAACCATGCCTTTGGCTTTAGCTTTCAGTTTTTTAGTATTTACTACATGCTTTATGAAATGATCAAGTATGATTTCAGCTTTAACATCAATGGTCTGCTGAGTTTTCTCTACATAACTTCTTAAAGTTTTTTGAGCTTTTTTAGTATCGAATAATGGATTCTCTAGAATTGATTTCTCGATTTCATAAAAGCTCTTATAGGTCGTATAATTCGACAATACATCTAGGATAAATCCTTCCTCGATAGCCTGCTTCATCGAATAGAGATCAAACGGTTTAAAAGAACCATCTGCCTGTTTTTCTCCAAACTTTTCTAATGTCGTATTTTTTGGTGTTGCAGTAAAAGCAAAATATGAAGCATTTCCTTTCATTTTACGCGCTAAAATTGCATTCAAAATTTTATCTTGAGCATCTATATCATCAGGGTCTTCATTCGCTTTACCCATGACCTCATTCATTTTGTCATGAGCAACGCCAGATTGGGAACTATGAGCTTCATCAATAATGACTGCAAAATGCTTATCACTTAAATCCGCTATTCCATCAATAATGAAAGGGAATTTTTGAATTGTTGTGATGATGATTTTTTTACCATTCTCTAAAGCCGATTTAAGTTCTGAGGACTTATGGGCATGCGCCATAATATTCTTGACCTCAGAGAACTCTTTAATATTATCTTTTAGCTGTTTGTCCAAAATACGGCGATCTGTAACAACAATCACTGAATCAAATAATGGATGTTCAATTCCTCGGTTTCCTGGAACTAATTCATTTACTGGATAAGCTTCTATCAACTGAAATGCTGCCCACGTAATCGAGTTTGATTTACCCGAACCTGCTGAATGTTGAATTAAATAGGTTTTCCCTACACCATTCGTTGAAACATGGTCGATAAGACGACGTACGACACTGAGTTGATGATAGCGTGGAAAATATAAGTTTCTTTTTTCTAAAATTGTTTTTTCGTCGCCATCAAGTCGAACGAAGTGTTGAATAATATTGGCTAAGCTATCTTTTGAGAGAAGATCTTTCCACAGATAAGCTGTTTTATGGCCATTTACATTTGGCGGATTTCCTGCACCGGCATTATGCCCTTTGTTGAAAGGTAAAAAAAATGTATCTGCGCGCGCAAGTTTAGTTGTCATATAGATTTCATCGGTATCTACAGCCATATGCACGATACAACGCGCAAAGCTCAGTAATGGCTGTGTGATATCACGATCTTGTTTATATTGCTTTTGCCCATGGTAACGTGCATTTTGCCCCGTCCATTCATTTTTTAGCTCAAAGGTAATAATTGGAATACCATTAATAAATACCACCATATCAATTTCTTGTAGGGGATTCGCTTTTGAATAACGTAATTGGCGAGTCACACTAAAAATATTTTGCTTAAATTTATCTTTAATCTTTTGTGAACTGCTCGCCAACGGCGCTGGATACATCAACTGA
The DNA here is from genome assembly GCF_025513915.1 of Acinetobacter sp. WU_MDCI_Abxb74. NCBI lineage: Bacteria > Pseudomonadati > Pseudomonadota > Gammaproteobacteria > Moraxellales > Moraxellaceae > Acinetobacter > Acinetobacter sp. WU_MDCI_Abxb74. Next base: position 53,863 of record NZ_JAHPRP010000003.1, on the reverse strand, counting down.
AAATGCACTTGATCGACAGCGAGACCTTTTTTAAGTAGATGAATCACCCCATGCTTTCGGATCATTCGATCAAAGCGTTCGTAGATTTTTCTTTGCCAATCGTGTGGGTTAAATTTCTGAATTTTCGCCAGTTCATCTGCCTGTGTGTGCTCTAGAAACTGCCAGAAATATTGGATATCTAAGGCGTAAAGCATATCGAAATTCGAAGGTAAACCTGATACAAAGCCATGATGAGGTAAATCAATATCGGTTAAACCTGCTTTGACATTCTCGAGGCATGTTCCTGTCAATGCTTTTTCAATTGCCATTTCCAAAGCACGTTCATTGGTTAAACTGACCATTATTTATCACCCTCAATACCACAATAATGTATTTTTAACAGCTCAAGCATTCGATCTTAATACATTTGAATAACTTGCTTATTTAAATTTTTACTTTCTGATTTTTTAAAGTATCAAACAAATATTTGAGCTTTAAAGAGTCATACGATGACATTCCCAATCCTAATTTTTTCATCTTTGCTATAAATATTGCCGATCCTATGTAAGCTTTTGAAGCAAATTTTACATTTTCATCAGAATATTTTATTCATCCAAATTTCTAAATTATTGATACCAACTTAGCAAAAGCTAAGTTGGCAATTCGGTCATCAATTGCTATTTTTTAAATTATTCATAGCATTTCGTACTTCTGTTTTTCCCACTATAATGTGCTTCGTGACATTTGAATAAAGCTTTTCAAAATTTGTAAGCTCTATATCTAGAGTATGGATCAATTTATGGATTGACTGCTCTTCAATATCCCTTAATGAAATTAAATTATGAAAAGTAAATATATTTAAATCCAAAAGCTTAGATTGATTTTTGATAAGGTGCAAATACCATGCTTTAGGATAAGTTAAATGATATTTAAGGTTAATTTTTTCAGCAATAATACCCACTTCTACTGGTTTATTGTAATGATTCAAAATGCCTAAAATTTCTGATAATAATTCCTGAACATTAATGTTCTTAAAAGCATTCTGCGCTAAAGCATATTCCTGAGCCGAAATTCGAACAACTTTACCCATATCTATGAGTTGATTTAGATAAAATGAAGCATGATTTTCTGACCCACTTCTAATCTGTTTTGCTAAGGAATTACGAGTAACAGGCTTATTTGTACTTTCCATTAAGTTTAAGATCGTTTGTAGTTGCCCTTGTGGTTTCACACCTGCTTGCAGGCTTACTGTATCTGCGCCCGATTTTCCATTAAAGTAAATTCCATAATCCTCTCCAAAGTTACGAATGAGATGACGCACTGTAAAATAGTCATATTGTTGAAGAACATCACTCACTTCATAAATTTGCATACGTAAATTTGCTGTATTAAGATTTAGATTATGCTCTAATATATTTCTAACTTCTTCAAAAACTTTAGGATATGAGCTTTCAGGTATCGGGAAATACTTTATATGTGAGTAACCGCCACGGTCACTTTGGAATAGATAATTCTTTTCTACAGCATCATTAATAGCATGATCTTGGCGTTCCTGAGGAAAGATACTAGTGCATATTTTTAATTCATCTGCTTTTTGATGAATTTCCCTAAAGTTCTGACTTTCATTAAAATGTAAAGCGGCTTGAACGACTGCAGGCATTTTTGATAATGAATTTGGATATATAACTTCCTCATTATTATTTTTTTCAAACCTTAAATTACCAGTGTCTACATTATTGTAGATAGCATTTTGTGCAACTCGTTCTGTACATCCTATACTCTCCTGAATCAAAGCTATAGCTTCGCTCATTTGTAGAGGTAATTTATTTCTTAAACACCATTCTTCAATCAGATCCTTAATATTCATTTCTGGGAAAATAACCTTAGATAGATCATTTTTTTGGAATGCACATAATAAATCTAAAAATGCTAAAAAATGTTTAATATCACTGAATTTTTCTGAAAGTAAAGGATAGAGAAGATCCATTCGACTTGTTGCATGCTGATTTAAGTTCTCCCAAATGATTGATATTGAGACTCTCATACGTTTACGTAGATCAATTAATGCATCTCTTTCGATTTGACGAATCCGTTCTCGGGTCACGGGTACAGCTAATGTTTCACCAATTTCTTCTAGCGTCATAGGGTTAGACTGATATAATCCAAATCTTTTCTTTAAGATCTCAACTTCTCTAGAATTACCAAATTTTATAAAGCTTTCTAAGTCTTCTGAAATATAACGATCCAATTCAAAAGTAGATAATGAGTCTTGTTCATCTACCTTAAAATAACCACTCTCATAAGCTTGCTGTTTCATATCTCTAGTTTTATCAAAACCATCAAGCAACTGATATAAATAGGTAATAATGCTATATTTAATAGTATCCCCAGGCTCTCCATCAACTTTCTTAGGGATAGGATGATGAGGTAGTTCGTTTAATATAAAACTTAAATTTACATTATCTTGATCAATATTCAGCCAAACACTTGCTTTTTCCATAAATTTGATTTGTGTAGGTGATAGCTTAGCAAGGTTAAGCTTTAAACCACCTAAAATTAAATCATTTTTATAAGATGCGTTTAGTTCTTTGACCTCAAGAATCTTTCGTAATTTAGCCTCAATTTTTTCTCGACGATTAATACAGAATGTCTCAAATTGGTTCAGGTCAGTTGATAAATCATCAATGAGCTGGCTAGACATATACATTTTTTTTGAAGATTCATCTTCGAAGTAATTATCTAACCAAGCGGCAGGTTGTGTCGCCTTTTTATCGATATTCACTGAGCCAGGAATAAGTTGTAAGTTGGCAACATTGTTGGCTAATCTCTGAAGCTTATCTGTTCCATCATTCTGAATATTAAGCCGTTTCATTTTTGCAGTAGTAAAAATACTTTTTGGATAAATATGATCAATATGCGTTTCCATCAGTCTTGAATCAGGAAACACTAAAAGAAGCAATGCTTTAATTTCATTATCTTTACCATATCGAAGATCACATAATTTTTTAACATCCTCTTCGGTAAATGCTAAAGACTTATCTTTATCAGCCATTGCCTGTTTTATGTTTTCAACAGAGTAAATAGATAAATCTTCTTGTATCGCCTTACGAATATGCACCAATAGACTTTCAAGATTACTTGTCCAAGTACCTTTTTTTAGCAGGCTCATAAGAAGCCAGTTTTTCATTGCTGTTTTATCGCTAGAGCTAATTTTGTATTTAGCATCATTCTGAGATGATAATATCTTCCTGAATACGTAATAAACTATTGGTAAAATAGCTACATCATTAGTCAAAAGCTGATTATCCACACCAAACTCTTTTAACATTTGAGTGGTAGTCAAAAAAGATTCTTTTACTTCCTCCCAATGTTCTTCCATGAAGACAATGTTATCTTTACTGAAGTTTGATAACTTAAAACTAAGGTTGCCTACTTCTCCCAACATAAGCCCTGCACGTAAAATCAAATCTTTTTCGAATTTAAAGCCCGAATCTTCACGAATACTTTCTAATAGCTCATTGATTTCCTCACGAGCATTTAATTTTGTCCACTGTGTAACAGTAAAAGATAATAATAAATCTGAATATGATAATGGCGTCCCACCACTATTCATTCGAATAAAAATACTCAGTACTTTCTCAATATTTTGTTCCTTTTCCGTATAAGCAGATAAAGAATTTTCATTATTTATATAAGTACTTAACTTACTGAGTGTTTTACGACAATCTGCGACTAAAGACTTTCTATTATCTTCGTTGAGTTGTGGAAAACTTGATGACAAATATATTGCGATATCTGTATTTATTTCAATTAAGTATTCTGTGGATGCCCCAAATTCATTGCCATCTAATAACTTCCCTACCCGTACCCAATAGTTTTCTAAATCTTTTAAACTTGCCTGTTCATCAGTCAAAAATTTAAAATCATAAACCGTATTGTTATCAGTATTCGGTAATCCAAATACATTAAAATAGAGATATGTTTCTTTTCCAAATCTATTAGTATAAGAACCTCTTAAACCAATATTGAGTGATGTGATACGTTGTTGTCCATCCAAAACAGCGATATGTTGCTCTTGTGGAATCTTATCGTAATACTCACAATATTGGTTATTCTTCTCATCATAGTTCATCATAAATTTATAAAATTTATATTTATTAATATTTTGCTTTTCTATATTCCAAAATAAGAATGTACCAAATGGATAACCCTGCATAATTGAATCAAATAATTGGCAAATTTGATCTGGCTTCCAAACGAATTCACGTTGAATCGCTGGCAGAATATATTTATCCCCTTGAACTTTTAGTAATAGCTCATTAATACTACCAATTTGTTGGTACATTTCCTACCCTCTACAGTTACTTCAAAATCAATTCTTTTATTTTATAAGACATTGATATAAATTATTTTTTAATTACTTGACAAACATCTTTCATATACAGCTTAAATGTATGTTCAAGCTTCTGTACATGCTCCAAATGCCAAGCGGCATAGTCTTGTCATAACTCCTGATTGTGCCTCTCTATCAGCAGTTCTTTGCCCAATGCTTCAGGATGGCTGACTAACCATTCTTGTAAGTCATAACGCTCAGTAAGCTGTTGTTCGCTGAGTTTTGTTCCGTCTAATGGTTTAAGTTTTTTGTTGGTTGTGTCTACTGTATATAAGCTCATATTCCCCCCGAAATACTAAAAAAAACTAGCCAACCAAAGTTCGCTAGATTTATTTTTTTAAGCCACTTTAATTTTGCCTGTCACAGCATCATTAATGAGTGTAGTTTTATATTCTTTTAGCTTTTCGATTTGATTCGCTAAATTTTCAACCGCAAGCTCTATTTTTGAGGTCTGATTTTTAATATCTGCAATAATCTCTTTTTGTTCATCTAAACATGGAAAACCAAGTTTCATATTAAAGAACATATGTCCGTAAAAACGTAATCTTGATGAATGAAGACCAGTAGAGACACGATTATAATATTCGATATATTTTGTCGTCTTTAGCAGATACTCAAGATATTCTGAATTAAATGTATTAGCCACTTTTTGTCTATATACACCATATGAAGGACTTACAATACCATCATAATAAGACACACCTAATGCCCCCATCCATGCCCACATGATATTCATAACTAAATCATGTTTTTTACAAACTTTAGAACCTGTATAATCTTCTGCCATGAACATCAAAACATTTTTTTCAGATCTAGGTGTAACACCTGTCAGATGAGAAACAGATAATAACTCTTCATTTCCTGAAGTAGATCTTTCCTCTACTTCTGTAAATAAGTACTTCGCTCTTGCAATATTCCAATGCTCAGGAATTTCACCAATCCACTCCACGCCCGAATCTTTCATCGGTACATTTGGATCTAAACCTTGAGTCACTGCTTTTTGAATCACAATTTGCTTACGTTCATTAAGTAAAGCAATTTGCTGTTCTTTAATGGCAATGGCTTGGTCGATTTCTGCAGTTTTTTGATCTAATAAATTTGAGATTTTAACTTGTTCAGAATAATTCGGAATGAATGTTTTAAACTCCCCAAATATATCTTTACCAATAGTATTTCTCAGACCTTTATAAAGTGGCTTAAGTCTTTTACCAGTATCAAGATTAAAATAAAAATAATATAAAAATTTAGGACAAAACTTTTCAGCATTTACTTGATAAACAGTATACGCTCCTGTAATCATTCCATCGAATGTCGATAAACCTACAGTTCTTGGAGTTTCCTCTACGTCGAAATGACAAAATATAAAATTACCTGATTTTACTTCTTGATATGTATCAAATTCAGCAGGAAATTTACCTTCAGGGTTTTCCATATCCCGTTTGATAACACCATTTAAAGTTAGTGATAAAAGTTCATATTCTTTCGATCTTTTTCCAACTAAATTTTTCTTCAATTTGAAAATATATTTATTTGGTAGTAAATTCCAACTCTCAGGGAGCTGACCTAACCACTCCACACCCGAATCTTTATAAGCATCATACTTTTCAAACATCATGCTTCTCCTTAAAGACCCAAAATCTTTGCAATTAGACCATCGGCTTGCTTCTCAAGACTTAAAATATCCTGAGCCACATCTTCTAAAGCACGTAAAGGCTTACGCTGGTAGAAATACTTATTAAAGCTCACCTCATAACCAATTTTCACAGAATCCAGATTAATCCACGCTTCAGCCACATGTGGTTTCACTTCATCTAAGAAATATTGATGAATCTGCTGTTTTAACGGTACAGATTCACTATCACGCAAATCGCTATTGCTTTCATAGGTGATGAACTCACCTTTTTTTGCTATTGCATAATAGCCAAAGTCCGCTAAATCGACTTCTGTACAACCTAAGTATTCAAGTAATTCAGTCAACTCAGCTTCATTAAACTTCACGACTTTTTTCACCACTTTTTCTGCGCTTTCGTCATACCAACTCACCGCATTTAAAATGTTGTTCTTTTCAGAGTTAGACAGCTTAATCTTTAAGCCTTTGATCGCTTCATCGACTTTCTTTTTAAACACGTTAAAGTCAGAAAACTCGTCTGTACCAACCAGTTGCATGATACTTAATGCATTGTCAAATGCTGTTTTTAAAGCATTCCAATGCTTCACATCAAACAGTTTGGCTTGTGCTTTATTGTTCAGCGTAATCTCTTGAACTTCACACCATGCCAATACATCTTTTTTTACAGCATCGAGCTTCGCTTCAGTATAGATGTCATCACCATAGGTGCTATACATATACTCCATAGGTTCAAGCAAAGACTTATCAAAACGTAGGCCTTGCAAACACTCTGCACTAAACTGTGCTTTACGGCGGTCTGGACGCTCAATATTGACTTTGTAATAACCAAAGTCTTGGTTATCAAAAACTTTACTCGCAATACCTAGCGGTTCATGCTGTTTATCAAACTGTCGGTCAACATCTTGTCCTGCAAGGTAAGTTTTTATAATTTCAGCAATATGCTCAGATGCAAATTCACAGTTCTTATTACCTAAGTTTTTACGCAATTTACGGAACATTAAACTTGCATCAATAAGTTGTACTTTACCTTTGCGATGCTTAGGTTTGTTATTTGATAACAGCCAAATATAGGTTGTAATACCTGTGTTATAGAACAAGTTATTCGGTAGTTGCACAATTGCATTCAGCAAATCGTTTTCAATGATATAGCGACGGATATTACTTTCCCCTCCACCAGCATCACCCGTAAATAAACTTGAACCATTATGAACTGAGGCAATACGGCTACCAATGCCATTATGCTCAGGCGATTTCATCTTATTGACCATTTCCATAAGAAACAAAAGCTGTCCATCGCTTGAACGTGGCGTCGCATCGCAAGTTTCTTCATTGCTCCAATAGTCTTTGAGCTTCACCACAAAGCGCGGATCAACCACATCCGAGCCATCTTTAATATATTTTTGCTCAGATGCCCAACTCTTACCATATGGTGGGTTAGAAAGCATGAAGTCAAACTTAGTACCAACAAATTCATCTGTGGTTAGCGTTGAACCAACACGAATGTTTTCTGGGTTATTACCCTTGATCATCATGTCTGACTTACAGATCGCATAAGTCTCATCGTTGATTTCTTTACCATACAAAAGTACGTCACGGGTGCCATTTTCTACAGCGTAACGTTCATCAATAAAATTTTGCGCTTCAGTCAGCATCCCACCCGAACCACAAGCTGGATCATATACTGTGATTGTTAAAGGTAATTTGTCTTGGATCGGGTCAAAGACAAGGTGCGTCATTAACTCAATCACTTCACGTGGAGTAAAGTGCTCACCTGCCTCTTCGTTATTTTCTTCGTTAAACTTACGGATCAATTCTTCAAAGACATAACCCATACCTAAGTTAGTCAATGCAGGCAAACGATAACCATCAGGGTCTACAACATCTTTGGGTGTTAAATTAATATATAGTGATAAAAATTTTTCAACTACATCCATCAATACATTTTTATGTGACATATGACGGATTTGTGCGTACAAGTTAAAGCACTGAATAATTTCTTTAACGTTGGCGCTAAAACCTTCTAAATATTCTTCAAAGTTTGCCAATAAAATTTGTGAATTATTGGATGCGGCCTTATGTAATGAGCGTAATGTCCACTTTGACGTATTATAAAAAATGTAGCCTGAAGCCTCTTTAAGTGGTTCATCATCAAACTCAGTAAGTTCCATTTCAACTTGTTGATAACGCACTTCTTCCAATACAGCATCTTTAGTGGATTCTAATAAGGTATCTAGTCGTCGCAAAACCACCATTGGTAAAATTACGTCACGATATTTTCCTCGTACATACACATCTCGAAGACAATCATCAGCGATTGACCAGATAAATGAAACTAATTTGTTATGTACTGAATGATCCATGAGAACCTAAATAAAGCATTAATTTTTAATGCCCGTATTTAACACTATTTTTACGCTCTTATGCAGTATATGTATTACATTCTTAAGGTTCAAACGCCAGTTGATGTCGCAGATAAATTTAAGAAAAGTGCTATTTTAGAACTAAAATTTAATGTCTCATTCTTTTGTAGTTTTATAAAGAAATGAAGCGCAGATTTGATAATACAGCCAATAAAAAACCCCGAAACTTTCGTTTCAGGGCTTTTCACGAATTTTGGTGGAGATGGCGGGAGTTGAACCCGCGTCCGCCAGCATTACGCTCGAGAATACTACATGCTTAGATATCGTCTATTGTTTTAACACCTTGTGACCCGACGAACAGGGTACAAGTTGCGATCCTCTAAGTTTGGTATAAAGCCCCGAGGCTTGACTCTATACGGACTTGTGTGCGTGCGCTACGGTCGGGTTCCTAAACCACAAGTATTCTAGGAAGCGGACAAACTGCCCTTAGGCAGCTAGAGCGTAAGTTTCGTCGTTTGCGACTAAAATATGCAAATTTGATTTACGAGAGAAAATGCGCTCTCGGCATGCATCTATGAGTTTCATCACCAGCGTCGAAGCCAATAACATCCCCATGAATGTATGAGCATCATAGCATAACTAAAATAAAATACTGTGCATTTTATCAACAGTCCGCTACTGATGAACATATTTACATAATGGAGAGCCTTTTGTTTTTTTCAAGGGTCACATAAAAAAGCTGCCAAAAATGACAGCTTTTTTTAAAGTGTGGTCTATAAAGCACCATTGCCTAACACAATACCTTCACGGCGTGGGTCAACCCCACCTGCGTATTTACTTTGATTATTAAAATTTACTTTCATAATCGTAGAAATACCGCTGGTTTGCGCAGTGTTGGCAACGCCATGCCCTTTTGCTTTTAAGCCTTCGATCAAATCAAGCAAAGAAAGCTGCACATTCGAGCTATCTACATTGGTGTTTTTGCTATTGGTCGCGCCAAAGTTTACAAGCGAAGTGGCCTGCTGTGCATTTAAGTTCCAGTCCAGCGCCCCTACTAAAGTTTTAACCACATATTGAATGATGGTACCGCCACCTGGTGAACCTGTTGCCATATAAAACTCATCTGGCGTGGTGCCTTTAAACACTAAGGTTGGCGCCATGGTACTTCGTGGGCGTTTGCCACCTTCCACACGGTTAGCAACCAGCGCTCCAGTACTATCAAGCGGGTTAGCGCTAAAGTCAGTTAACTGGTTCGACAGCAAGAAACCATCCACCATGTGGAATGAACCCATGCTCGATTCAACAGTCGATGTCATTGAAACCACATTGCCATAGGCATCTACAATTGTGAACTGAGTTGTTCCATGTTCAACAGTGGTGTCGACACCCGAAGCTGGATTGAAATTACCCGCTGGTGCAACGCCCATACTTTGGTTCGGGTTAATCAATGCTGCACGTTGTTTTAAATAATTTTTATCAATAAAGCTTGCAATACCCTGTGCTGGTAAAGCAACAAAGTCAGTATCTGCCACATATTTATCGCGGTCGGCGTAGGCCAAACGCTCTGCCTCAGACACTAAATGCACGCCCATTACATCCGGTACACCACCTTCATTTTCAGGGTTTTTAGGTGGATAGAGCGACATATCAAAGTTTTCTAAAATACCTAACGTTTGCGCAACCGCAATTCCTCCCGAAGATGGAGGTGGCATGGTACACACATAGTAACGGTCACGGTACGTCGTACAAATCGGGTCGCGTTTTTTAACCTGATAGTTCGATAAATCCTGCAAGGTCATCAAACTTGGGGTAATTGGAGTTCGTGCTGGGTCATCCCCTAACGTCTGTCCTGCTTTCGCCACAATCGCTTGGGCAATTGGTCCCGTGTGCAGCGCATTTGCGCCTTGCGTGGCAAGTGCTTCTAGGGTTTTTGCATAGGCTTTATTAGTCATAGTCTCACCCACTTTACGAGGTGAACCATCTGGGTAGAAATAGGTTGCCATTGCATTTGCATCAAGCGCTAAGCTGTTTGCATTGCTTGCAATTGCATCTGCCAAACGCCCCGGAATACGGAAACCGTTGTCAGCCAAACCAATCGCTTCACCAAAAAGCTGGTTCCACTTAAGCTTGCCATGTTCTTGTTGTGCTTGCTCAAGCAAACGCATCACACCCGGCACACCAATCGAGCGACCACTACGGCGAGCACTTGGTACAGGTGCTGGTGAATTTGGGTCATATATATCTTGGCGAATTAAATAATATTCGTTAGCTGCGGCTGGTGCGGTTTCACGACCATCATAAGCAGTGACTTTTTTGGTTTTTGCGTCGTAATACATCATAAAACCACTACCCACAATCGTGCTCGATTGTGGTTCGACCAAACCGAGCACCGCTTGTACCGCAACGGCGGCATCGACTGCACTACCGCCTGCTCTTAAAACATCACAGCCTGCTTTTACCGCAAGTGGTGTGTTTGCCACCACCATATATTTATCTGCGTATTTAACCGTGTTACCAAGTCTATAACCCGATGCACCCTCCGGTGCTGCTGGGTCACCATTTTGATTTGACCCGACCACCACGCTTGAACCGTCTTGTGCCAATTTGCTACAACTGGTCGGGTCATTATCTACAATTAAATTGGGTGGGGTTGTATTTGAATCCTCCTTGGGCTGATCTGACGAGGAGTCATCTCCACATCCTTGTAATAAACCGACTGCTAATAAACTACTGAACAAAAATGAATATCTTTTATTCACGTGATAACTCCAATATATACGCCTGCCTATCCATGCAATTGCCATGCAAGCTTCTTTGTTTTCAGGTATTAAGTTTTTTTAATCTTTGATAAAAATAAGGTTTTATAATATTGAATGTTTAAGGGCATTTTATTCTGTGCCCTGTCTTATGCCTCCTTGCTTGATATCACACTCTTTTATAACTGATTTGCCCGATTCTGGCATGCTTTATTTCGCTAAATACAGGCAAAATCTGTCATTTATAGACTCGCTCTATTTTTTAGTGGACCTAAAAAAAGCACCTCCGAAGAGATGCTTTTGATGTTTAGTGAGAAGGCATTCCGCCAACGTCTCCTTTGGGTTTTGGACACAGCCAAATGACCAGCCCCGCAAAAACAAACACCATCGCAAACAGCAAAAACACATGGTTTGCCGACATGGTAATTGCTTCTTTATCGACTAGGTTTGAAATGATTCCTAAAGTCGAGTCAGCCGTAAACCCATTTTGCGCAAGGTTATTTTGAACTTCGGCAGTATTTAGGTTCGACACCATTTCACTACGTGCAACTTTGGCATGGTCATCCCAAACGGTGACTGCAATTGAAGCACCAATCGCCCCTGCCATGGTTCTTAAAAAGTTCATTAAGCCCGCGGCAGATGCAATTTCTTGCTGCAACACAGAACCCAGTGCAATGTTCGACAGTGGAATAAAGAAGAACGGCACAGCAAAACCTTGCAGGATTTGCGGCCAAGCCAGTGCCATAAAGTCGGCATCTGTGGTCCAGAATGCCCGCATTAAGGTCACCGCACCCAGCAAAATCAGGCCAAAGCTTGCAAGCGCACGTGGGTCATGTTTGGTCGAAAGCTTTGCCACAATCGGTGACATGGTCAAACTACCAAAGCCCATGGTTGCAGTTAAATAGCCAGCCCATGTGGCGGTGTAGGAAAGGTTCATTTGCAGCCACTGCGGAATCAGTACAATACTGCCAAAGAACGCTCCAAAGCCGAGCGACAAGGCCAATACCGAAATTGCAAAGCCCCTATGCCTGAATACCTTCACATCCACGACGGGGTGCTTGTCGGTCAACTCCCATATGAGGAACACCACAAAGCCAATGGCGGCAGTTAAAGCGAGTAGCACAATGCTGGTACTGTTAAACCAGTCGCGTTCGTGCCCCAAATCGAGCATGAGCTGTAGTGCACCAATCCAGAGTATTAACAGACCTAAACCTACGGTGTCGATTCTTAAAGAAATGGTTTCTGTTTCGGCTGGTTTGAGCAAACGGATTGCCGCTAAAACACAAATAATGCCGACCGGAATGTTAATAAAGAAAATCCAGTGCCAAGACAGGTTGTCACTAATCAGACCACCCAAAATTGGTCCTAAAATTGGTCCAACCACTGTGGTCATTGCCCATAGGCCCATCGCCTGCGCATGTTTTTCTTTAGGGAAAATACGCATGAGCAAAGTTTGGCTGAGTGGCATAAGTGGGCCACCGCATAGACCTTGTCCAATACGGAAAAACACCAGCATGCCTAACGAGTTTGCTAAGCCGCACAAAAAAGAAAAAATGGTAAAACCAATCAGGCCAAAAATAAAAACCCGAACAGTTCCAAAGCGGCCCGCAAGCCAACCTGTTAAGGGTACACAAATCGCTTCTGCAACTGCATACGAGGTAACGACCCACGTCCCTTGTGTACTTGAAACAGCAAGGTTACCGGTAATGTGTGGTACAGATACGTTGGCAATGGTCGTATCGAGCACGACCATAAAGTTCGACAAGGCAATAACAAACGCTGCCAGTAATAAACGGCCACCGCTTAGTTCGGCAAAAGGTGTTTGCGTTTTCATAAGCGTTTACTTCGCAGATAAGTCGACTTTTGCTTCCATCGACAAGCCAACACGCAATGGGTGTTCAGCAAGTTCTTTCGGGTCAAGTGCAATACGAACCGGTAAGCGTTGAACCACTTTAATCCAGTTACCTGTTGCGTTTTGAGCCGGAATTAAGGCAAAGGCAGAGCCTGTACCACCAGAGAAGCCCATCACTTTGCCGTGATATTCAACATCATCACCATATAAATCTGAAGTAAGTGTGACGATTTGACCCGGACGGACTTTTTTCAACTGACTTTCTTTAAAGTTCGCATCTACATATAAATCGTTCAGCGGCACAATCATCATCATGCTGGTGCCGGGTGCAACACGTTGCCCGACTTGAATATTACGACGAGCCACTACGCCATCAACTGGCGCACGAATTACGGTACGTTCCAAATCAAGCTGAGCTTGTTCAACATGTGCTTGTGCAACTTGTACATCGGGGGTAGAAACTTCATTTACACCTTGAATTAAAGCTTCATTTGCAGCTAAGGTGCTTTCGGCAGCTTTACGGCTTGAAGACGCTTGTGCCAAACCTGCTTTGGCAAGCTCTAGCCCAGCTTTGGCTGTTTCAACTGCACTTTGTGCTTTCGTGAGTTCTTCTTTAGAAACTGCACCAGACGCGGCAAGTTGCGCACGGCGGTTCAGCTCTAAAGCAGCTCTGTCGTAGTCAGCCTGTGCTTGAGCAACTTGCGCTTTAGCACTGTTAATTTCGTCGGCACGCACCACAACTTGAGAGTTTAAAGAACTACTGTTTGCCGCAGTTTGTTTGTATTGGCGTTTTGCTTTGGCGAGCTCTGCCTCAGCTTGCGCCAGTGCAATTTTGGCATCACGATCATCAATACGAACCAGCACGTCACCACGATGTACTGTTTGGGTATCTTTTACCACAACCTGAGCGACCTGCCCGCTTACCATTGAAGTGATTTGAGCCGTTTCTGCACCGACATAGGCATTATCCGTACTCACGGAATGATTTAAAAATAATGCCCAGATTGCATATAAAATAGCGGCGATCAATAAAATCAGCGCAAAAAAACCAAGAAATTTTTTGCGCTTGTTTTGATTGTTGTCATCCGAGGCAGATGTGGTTGGCAGTGTTTCTTCTACATTGCTTTGTGCATCAGTCATGGTATGTTCCTAAAGATGGGTTGGCTTTGCCATCAATCTCGCACTACATCCTGTTATAGATTTTTATTTTTCTATAAACAAGACATACCGCATTGTCAAAAGGAGCTAATTTTAACGCTAAAACCTCATGATATGAGAATAAAAAATTATAACTAATGCGTTCGTTCTAATTAAATTAATGTTTATCTCAAAGTTTTTATCAAATATTCTTTTTTTTAATTAATAAAAAAAGCGCACATGGCGCTTATAGAAGTAAAAAATAATGAATTAATAGGCGTATGAAGCAATACCCGCAGCAATTGCTTTGCCTTCATCATTAACCATTGTCATGCGCATGGTACAGCCCTTACGGCCTAAACGCAGAACTTCGGCACGTGCAATAAAATATTTACCACGCCCCGGCGCCAAATAATCTACACGCATGTCGACTGTTGCCAAGCGGGTTACCTGTTTAATGGTTTCAGTCAAAGTTTCCGGCGTTGAACGGCGATATAGATGTTCCATTGCCACAATACCGCCAATGCTATCGAGCAAGGTTGCCGCGACCCCACCATGCAAAATCTGAAATGCCAGATTGCCAATCAGGTCGGGTTGCATCTCGATATAGCCTTCAATCTGCCCATCCACCACACGCATAATCATTCCACTATGCTTAAAAAAAGGAGAGCTATTAAACGCTTTACATAATTGCTTAAGAACTACATTTAGGTCAGTTTTTGCACCTAAATGAATACTCCCAGTCCAATTTTTCTTTTCATCACTCATACGTTGCCTAAATTTAAAAGCATGATAAACACCCATAATTTTGTACAAATCCAACATTATGGGGCTACAATACAGCAGTCGGTTGACAGTAATGGAATATCCGCCAACCTAATCCTAGTGTAATACCGAACATCGAGATTGTTATGACTTATACGTTCAATCGTCCTGCATTTCCAGCCACTCGCATGCGTCGTATCCGTAAAAATGATCAGTTGCGTGCGATGGTTAGCGAAACACAGCTCACCACAAATCATTTGATTTATCCAGTATTTGTATTACCGGGACAAAATCAGACTCAAGATATTCCAAGTATGCCAAACATTCAGCGTTTATCGGCAGATTTATTACTGAAAAAAGCTGAAAGACTTCTGGAATTGGGCGTATCAAAACTGGCTCTATTTCCCGTCACACCTCAAGAAGATAAAAGCCTAACCGCAGAAGCTGCATGGCATGAAGATGGTTTAGTCCAAACCACGTGCCGTCTGCTTAAAAAAGAATTACCAGAAATGGTGTTAATTACTGATGGTGCCCTCGACCCGTACACCACGCATGGTCAAGACGGCATTATTGATGACACTGGCTATGTGCTGAATGACGAGACCGTAGAATGCTTGATTAAACAAGCTTTAAGTCATGCGGAAGCAGGTGCCGAAGTGATTGCACCAAGTGACATGATGGATGGTCGTATTGGCGCTATCCGTCAGGCTTTAGAAGCCAATGGTCACATCTATACCAACATCATGGCCTACTCTGCAAAATATGCATCTAGCTTTTATGGTCCATTCCGTGATGCTGTTGGCTCTGCATCCAACCTTAAAGGTGGTAATAAATATAACTACCAGATGGACTTTGCCAACCGCGCCGAAGCACTACATGAAATCGCGCTTGATATTCAAGAAGGTGCTGACATGGTGATTGTAAAACCGGGCATGCCATATCTGGACGTGGTACGTGAAGTGAAAGATACCTTTGGTGTTCCGACATTCATTTATCAAGTCAGTGGTGAATACGCGATGTTAGCGGGCGCAATTCAAAATGGCTGGTTATCAGACTCAGTGATTTTAGAATCACTCATGTGCTGCCGCCGTGCAGGTGCAGATGGGATCTGGACCTACTTTGCAGAAACTGCTGCTCAAAAACTCAAGGAAATGAACTAAGTTCGCAGAGAAAGGATAACACTGCATGCATATTGCAATCATTGGCGCGGGCATTAGTGGATTGATGTCTGCGCTGGAGTTGGTTGAACAAGGCTGTACCGTCAGCATTTTCGATCAACAACAAGCAGGACAAGCAGCCTCTTGGGCTGGCGGAGGAATTCTTTCTCCGATGTACCCTTGGCGCTATGTGCATGCAGTGAACCAACTCGCTCAATTTGGTAAAGCGTCTTATCAAGCATGGAACCAAAAACTCTCCCCTGTTACAGGGATTGATTTTGAAATTCATGACACAGGCATGTTGATTTTTGATGAAGAAGATTTTGACATCGGACTTTCCTACGCAAATCAACATCAACAACCCATGCAACGCTGTGAATATTTACAGCGAGATGCCCTAGAGCAAGTTAATCCACATATTTCCGCTCAGTTTCAACAAGCCATTTATTTCCCTGAACTGTCCAATATTCGCAACCCGCGTGTATTACAATCACTCATTGTCTATTTAAAACAACATCCAAATGTTGAGTTTTTTGAACACTCTGCTGTCAAAAAATTGATTCAACATGGCGATGTTATACAAGCCTTACAAACCGAAGATGGTCGCAAACATACAGCAGATCATTTTGTAATAACTTCGGGTGCTTGGAGCCATTACTGGAACTCACAATTACAACTCGAAATTCCAGTCGAACCTGTTCAAGGGCAAATGCTGTTATTTAAAACACCTGCGAACTGGTTACCCACCATGTGTATGAATCGGGTGATGTATTTGATTCCACGTATGGACGGTCATATCGTGTGTGGTTCAAGCATGGCACATCGTGGTTTCGACACTTCCACCGACGAAACAACCCAGCACAATATTTTAGAAGCGTGTCTGGACATGGTGCCTGAACTGGCGGATTTCCCGATTGTAAAACGCTGGGCAGGTCTCAGACCAAGTTCACCAAATGGTGTTCCATACATTGGCAAAATGCCTGAAATGGACAACCTATGGGCAAACTTTGGTCACTTTAGAAATGGGTTATGCATGGGCGCAGGCTCTGCACAATTGCTTCGTCAGCTTATGCTGAATCAACCTACCTTAGTTGATGCTAAAGCATATTCCCCAGAGCGCTTACAAAATAAAATCTTAGCCTGACGCGAGTACATTCTCTAAAGCCATTTTTAACTGAGGATAAGCAAACTCAAATCCTTCAGCTTGTAAGGCAGCGGGTTTGACGTATTGACCATTTAAGATCAATTGCGATTGCTCCCCCAACAAACAGCGGAAAACTGTACTGGGTGCTGACAACAGTGGTTTCTTATTGAGTACCGCAGCAGCTTGTTCAACAAATACCTTCTGGGTCACATTTTCTGGCGCTACTACATTATGAATTTGGGCAGATTGAGGATGTTTAAATATAAACTCGATGGCACTTAAAACATCTTCAATGTGTACCCAAACTACCGGCTGACGACCATGACCAATTTGACCAACTAAATTGAGTCGAATAGGAAGCAACATTTTAGGCAAGATACCACCGCCTTGCCCAAACACCACACCTAAGCGAATAATTTTAGTATTTTGTTGAGTATCTGCTAAAGCTGCGCGCTCCCATTCTTGGCAAAGCTGAGACATAAAAATAGGCTGTGGTGAACTTTGTTCGGTGCACACCTCTGCCCACTTTTCTTCAACATCTATACCGTAATAGCCAATCGCTGAGCCAGACACAATCACTTCTGGAAAAATTTCAGACTGCTTTAGCCATGCATATAACTTTCGTGTCGTGTTTACTCGGCTTTCAATTAATTGTTTTTTACGAGATTCGGTCCAGCGTTTTTCACCAATATTTGCACCTGCCAAATTCACCACATAGTCAATTTGACGTGTCGCAATATCTTTAAACGTTTGCACCCACTGCAACGCAGGATGGTCAGATTCCTTCCCAGCCTGCCGCGTAACAGCAATCACGTTATAATTTTTTTGCAGCAGGAACTTAATTAAATACGTTCCAATAAAGCCACTGGCACCAGTGATTAATACACTCTTATTCATATTTCCTCCAAAACCGAGGACACAAGTTTTAGTTAATTATATAAGAATCATTTATATTTAATCGTAGCGGTTTCTGTAGTGATCTATTACACATTAAACATTTTGCTTGCCATTCGCTGTGCCTGTTTTCCATAAAACCAATAGGTAATTAAATAAAGTGGGATCGCTAACATTAAAAGCATAATGAGCATAATGCTTAAAAACTGAGGCTGTTTTAAATAAAGCATAAAGTTTTGCAAAATCTCTGGGTCTTTTCTTGC
Source organism: Acinetobacter sp. WU_MDCI_Abxb74 (assembly GCF_025513915.1). Lineage (NCBI taxonomy): Bacteria > Pseudomonadati > Pseudomonadota > Gammaproteobacteria > Moraxellales > Moraxellaceae > Acinetobacter > Acinetobacter sp. WU_MDCI_Abxb74. Next base: position 35,533 of record NZ_JAHPRP010000003.1, on the reverse strand, counting down.
AAATAAAAACAAGCCAAATAAAACACCACACAAGTTATAGCCCCAAAAAATCAGGGTAAAACCTAAAGTAAATTTCTTTTTTTCTTGTGCAGTCGGTGCACGGCGTTCTTTCTTTAAAAATTTAAACAGGACAAAAATCATTGCGCCTAAATATGGAACGGCTGTTAAAATACCACCTATACTCGCTGGTAATAGTGCTGCAACTACACCTACAATTAAGGTGAGTCCTATACATAAAGCAAAAAACCAGAGAAAGTAAGAGCGTAATTTGGTCATCTTTTTGCCTAATTTATGGGTTCAAAAATTAATTATAAATTTTTTTCGATTTTTTTTCATTTTTCTGTCAACCAATTCTAATCTCTTGACGTTATATAGGGTAATAAGGTCGCAGCAACCGAATACTTCCTTTGCACGGCATCCGCAAAATTGTTTCGGTGACCTTTCATTACGACTCTTTCTTACCTTCAGATTTGGTTTTGTTAGCAGCCTGAACCCTTGATGAAGTTTTTGACCGACGATTCTCTCATCACTCGAATCGTCGGTTTTTATTTTCTGGTACTTTCATTTATTTTACGCTCTGCATACACAATAAGTCTTTCTTGGTGATAAGCGCTATGCGTATACTTTTTACACCATAAAAATATGATTTAAATAATATGAACAGCATTGCCTATTTTGAAATTCAGTCTTCAAACCCAGCCCGAGATGCAGAGTTTTATCATATTGTATTTGGGTGGCAATTTAAATTAGATGAAAATTTACCCATTGAATATTACCGTATAGAAACACCCTCAATTATGGGTGGTCTCTTAAAACGTCCAGCACAAACTCCTCCAATGGAATATGGCACCAATGCATTTACCTGCTCCATTCAGGTCGAAAATTTTGATGAAGTTGCTGCAAAAATTTTAGCGCAAGGTGGTATTGTCGCAATGGATAAATTCGCCATTCCCGGTCGTGCTTGGCATGGTTACTTTGTCGATTTAGACCACAACGTTTTTGGTATTTTCCAAGTCGATGAAAATGCTGCTTAAAAATCTTATTTAACAAATTTATTTATTTTCTAATCTATAGCCACCGCCTTTTTATCGGTGGCTATTTACTATTTATTCTTCGGCAAAGCTAAAACTGGCTTCACAAGTAATTGGAAAATTAACCGAGTTGGCAATCATACATTCGTGATGCGCCTCTTCATGCAATTTTGCTGCAAGCGCTTGGTCAGCACCTTTTTCTAAAACAACCGCTGGCTTTAAAATAATTTGGGTAAAGTGACCACGTTTGACTGGATCAGCATCCTCCATAAATCCAAGTGCATGGTCGACATAACTCAGCACATGAATATGATTGACTGCGCATAGGTGTAAATACCACAGCTTATGACAAGCTGAAGCAGAAGCCACAAGTAAATCTTCTGGGTTCCATCTGGTCATATCACCTAAATAAGCTGGGTCAGATGAACCTTGAATGGTGGTCTTTTGCGGATGTTGAATACTAAAGTCCCGTTTATATGAGCGATAAGATGAAGTCCCTGTTCCTGTGTTGCCTTCCCATTGTATTTTTACTTCGTACTCATGAATGGTCATTTTTGTCTCAAAGTTATTTATTTGAGTTGATATTAACAAAACAAAAATTGGAATAATAAAATTAATTTAGATTGAATTTGAGGCTTAAATATCGAACGCTTTAAAATGTCTTGATAAAATCTCTCGCCAATTTATGCTAACGTATCTGTGTTTATTTTGGCTTGATGTCTGTTTCTATGTCCGTACATTTTCTACATACTTCTGACTGGCATTTGGGGCAGTTTTTTTATAATCATTCACGACACTACGAACACCAACAATTTTTAAGGTGGTTACTCACTCAAATCCAAGAAAAACAACCGCATGCCCTGCTCATTGCCGGTGATATTTTTGATGTGATTAATCCGGGTTCACAAGCACAAAAACAACTCTATCAATTTTTAGCAGATGCACATCGCCTTGCACCACACATGCAAACCCTCATGATTGCGGGTAATCATGACTCAGGCTACCGTATTGAACAAGTCGAACCTTTATTAGAAAAATACAATGCAAAAACCGTGGGCGTTGTTCGCTGGAATGAAGATAAAACTCTAGATCTCGATCGTCTGCTTTTACCTATTTATAATCAAAATCAAGATATTGTGGCGTGGTGCCTTGCCCTACCTTTTTTACGCTCTGCTGAAATTACGGGCTTTAATGAACATACCACCAACAGCAAAAATGCAATTGCCTATTTGCATGAGCAACTGATTGCCGAAGCAAAACGTCGTAAAACACCAGAGCAAGCGCTGATTTTGATGTCGCATGCTCATATGCAAGGTGGAGAAACATCCGACTCTGAGCGCCCAATTATTATTGGTAATGAAGAGGCACTTTCAACGACTTTGTTTGAAGATGCAATTGATTATGTGGCTTTAGGACATTTGCATAAACCACAAAAAGTAGGTCAGCCGCACATTCGTTATAGCGGCTCACCTATTCCACTTTCTTTTAGTGAAATTAACTATAAACACCAAGTGGTTGAAGTCAACATTGACCCTGCTCAAGAGATAGACAACCGTTTGCAATTTGAAGCCGTAGAAATTCCACGTTGTATTCAGTTACATCGCATTCGTGGTGAGTTAAACGAAGTGCTGCAACAACTCAAAGCTTTGCCAAACGGTGTTATTGAAAATATTGACCACCGTGAATATGTCGATATTGAATATTATAGTTTAACGCCACCACAGCCTAATTTACGCCAACAGTTTGAAGCCGCATTGCCACCTGACCGCTATCGTTTAGTGCGTATTTCACGTCAATATGTGAGCCAAGATGCTTCGGACACCGATACCACTCAGCACATTGCACTTGAACCACCTACACCAGAAAAACTCTTTCAAAATATTTGGGAAAAACAAGGTTATAGCGCAGATGATGTAGTCTTAAAAGATTTTCTGAGTCTGGTACAAGAAGCACAAAAAAATCTTGAAAATGATTCAAGCCATTAAGGACATGCCATGAAAATTTTATCTATTCGTATAAAAAATCTGGCATCTCTTTCTGATGAACACTTTATTGATTTTGAAAGCGCGCCTCTAGCTCACGCAGGCTTAATTGCCATTGTCGGGAAAACTGGTGCTGGTAAATCAACCATTTTAGATGCCATGTGCCTTGCCCTGTTTAATCGGGTCCCTCGCCTTAAAGACAGCGATGGTAAATTAAAAGATGTTGATGGTTCCGAGTTACTCACCAATTCACCTTTGACTGTATTACGCCGTGGTACGGGACATGGTTTTGCTGAACTTTGTTTTATTGCTCAAGATCAAAAACGCTATTTGGCACGCTGGGAAATTAAGCGAGCACGTGAAAATCCGAATGGTAAATTACAAAGCGTGCAACGCCACTTAAAATGCCTGACCGATGGTGTAGTACTTGCTGACAAAGCCAAAGCAGTGGATGAAAAAGTTAAACAAATTACCCAGCTTTCATTTGAACAATTTACTCGTGCTGTGTTACTCGCCCAGTCAGAAGTCACGGCGTTTTTAAAAGCAAGAGATAGCGAACGCGGTGAATTACTTGAATATCTAACAAACTCCAGCATTTTTGCCAAAATTGGTGAACTGGCTTTTCGTAAAACAGCAGATATTGCTAAACAGCGTAAACAGCTTGAAGAATTTTTAGGCCACATTGAAATTTTGTCTGATGAAGAGATTGCTACCTTTACCGAGCAATATCAGCAAGCTGAACAAAATCATCAACAGTTAGAACAACAAAAAAATGTTTTAGATAAACAACAACAATGGTTTGAGCGTAAAGCGAAACTTGAGCAAGAAGTTCAAGCTAAACAGCAACAGTTTCAAAATCAGCAAAACCATCATCAACAACTTGCGGGTGAACGTGAGCAATTAAAACGGCTGGAAGTTTTCTCTGAAATACGATCACAGGTCTTTCAGCAGACTCAAAATTTACAAACCCTACAACACCTTGAACCGCAAATTCAGCAAGCTCAAATTAAGTTTAATGATTTGGCTCAAATTTTTGAAAATGGACAAAAACAATATCAATCAGCAGAACAAGAACTTAAACAAACACTAGACTTTGAACAACAGCATCAACAGGCATTAAATCAAGTTCGGCAGTCCATTCAAGAACGTTCATTTATTGCCGATGAATATAAAAAGTGCAAAGAAAAAAGAAATGCGCTAGAACAAAAACTGAATCCCTTGCAACAACAGCAAAACACGGTTCAACAACACATTGCACAGCTTCAACAAAGCCAAACTCTTCTCCAACAGCAGCTTACCCAGACTCAGCAATACGCCGTATTAGACAAAGGCCTTTCAGCACATTTGCATCAACTTGGGCAATTTATTCAAAACTATGAAGTCATTGAACAACAGCTTGGAAACCCTACTCTTGCTCGTCAAAAGCTATTAGAAACTAAAAGTGAACTTGAACAATTGACGGTTTCTGTGGGCACAGTTGAACAAATTGAGTCAAAACTTGAACAACAGCGTAAAGATAAAGAACAAAAACTTGCTCAAATTACTCAGCTAGATCTTATTCAACAGAAAATTAAAATTTATCATGAGCTATATGCTGAGCTTCAGCAGTTCACCGAAAAACATACTCAAACTTCAGCTCAAGAACAACAGCTTAAAACCGTTTGCCAATTGGCTGAGCAAGATTACCAAACAGCAAAAACTGAACGTGAAAAATTACAACAAATGTTGCAACAGCAGCGTTTATTACATACAGAAAATATTGAACAGTTACGGGCCAATCTTAAAGAAGATGAAGCTTGTTTAGTCTGTGGCAGCACGCATCATCCCTATCGTAGTGATGACAGCGCAGTTTCTAAGGCTTTGTTCGATCTGCAACAGCAACAAGAACAGCAGGCTGTGGCACTAGAGCAAACTCAATTTAATGCATGGCAAAGCCAACAACAAACACTCACTCAATGTCGTGCCGAGCTTGAACAAGTTCAGAAATATCTAGCTCAACTTCAAGCAAAACAGACGAGTTTACAGCAAGATCTTGTTCAGCAATTAAGTCTCAACCAATTCCACATTGATCTTGCTCAACCTCCAGAACAAATCTTACAAACACTTAGCGAGCTTAGACAAGCCGCACAAACTGCGGTTAGTTCATTTGACTCAGAAAACTTGCGTTTAACCCAAGCGGTTAAGCAGTACAATCAATTGGTTCAATATATTCAGCGTAACGAAAGCCTGCTCAATACAGCCCAGCAATGGCAACAGCAAGTTCAACATATTGTGCAGTGCTTGTCTGAAACCGAACAGCACGCATGGCAGCAATCGAGTAGCCAAACTGCTAAGCAGACTTGGTCTATTCTTGATGCACGTGCTAAGCAACTTGAACAACAAGAACAGCTTTCACAGCGTTTTGAACAGCAGCAACAAGAACTAAAAATGCTAGCTGCCAACCTTGAGCAAATGACCAAGCAAATTAATGAGATCGATCAAAATCTCAAAGATATTACACTCAAGGGCCAACAAAATAATGAAAAAGCGGTGTCACTCATTCAACAAATGACAGGCCTTTCAGACATTAAACCTCATGAATGGTTAATTGAGCACGATGCCAAACGCCAGCAGCAACAAACTGCTTATCACGAAGCTAAACAACGTTTCGAACAAACCAGACAGCACTTTGAGCAGCAAAAACAAGCGATAGATCAACTTAAACATCAACATCAACACACCGAGCAACATCAACAGCAGATTAATACGCAAATTGAAGACTGGTTAAAAGCCCATGCTGATTTTCAAGCATCTGATCTTACGGGGCTCATACAGATTAATTCAGCCCAAGAGCAAGACATTCGTAACCGTCTTAATCAAGCAGAACGCCTATTAAGTGAAACCTCTTCTGCACTCAAAACCATGCAAGAGCAGCTCACCGAACATTTGCAAACGCAACCGGATATTGAACATGAAAAACTTTTGGATCTTATTCAGGAAAATATTGCAAAGCTCAAAACCCAACTCGAAATGCGTGACCAGCTTAAGCTTAAACTCGAAGTACATCAGCAGAACTTAGCCAAACAACAGAAATACGCTCAGCAAATTCAAAATATTCAACAAGAAGAACATCGCTGGAGTAAAATTTCAGGTCTGATTGGTGATGCAAAAGGCAAAGAATTCCGTGACTATGCCCAGCAATATCATTTAGATATTTTAGTGGAACATGCTAACCAGCAACTAGCGATGCTTTCTCAACGCTATACATTAAAACGACTTGACCAATCTTTAAGTCTCGCCATTATCGACCACGATATGGACGGTGAAATGCGTTCTGTTTCATCTTTATCAGGCGGTGAATCATTCTTAACTGCCCTCGCCTTATCTTTAGCCATTGCCAATATGGCCTCAGGTTCAATGAAAATTGAATCTCTGTTTATTGATGAAGGTTTCGGCACTTTAGATGCATCTTCTTTGCACATGGTGATGAATGCTTTAGATCAATTACAAAATCAGGGCCGCCAAGTCATTCTCATTTCACACATTCAAGAAATGCATGAGCGTATTCCTGTACAAATTCAGGTGAAACCACTTGGCGCTGGCGCAAGTACGATTGAAGTCGTAGGTTAAAACTAAAAAGCCCCGACATCCTGTCGGGGCTTTTTTAGAATCTGTGTTGGTATAACTCCTGTCGTACCTGCTGCATCCATTCATCACTGTTTATTGTTATTCTTAGAAACATCCTGTTCCCTGATAAATTCATAATAAGTGAAAACCACTTTCCGCCATAGCCGCAAAAGGCCGCAATGAACGTACGAAATAGCGTACATCATCCTTTTTGCGAATAGTCTCTAGCACCAAATAAAGCAGTTCCCACACGGACCATAGTTGAACCTGCAGCAATTGCAGCATCTAAATCACTCGACATTCCCATACTCAAAGTATCCCAGTCTTCAGGGTGAGCATGTTTTTCTCTCACCGCCTCAAACAAGGCTTTAGCATCTGTAAAAGCAGCAGTATTGTCTGGTGCTGGAATCACCATCAAACCACGTAGTTTGATTTTTGGTAATTGGCTAATTTGAGCAACTAACTCGGCAACTTCATTTGGTGAGCAGCCATCTTTACTGTCTTGCCCATCAATATTCACTTGCAAACAAATATTAAGTTCCATTTGACCGTCACCACGTTGATTAGACAGTCGCTCTGCAATAATCAACCGATCTACCCCATGTACCCAATCAAACTTTTCAGCCAAATTTTTAGTCTTGTTCCGTTGAACATGACCAATAAAGTGCCATTCAATTTCTAAATCTTGTAAAGCTTCAATTTTTTCCAAAGCTTCCTGTAAATAGTTTTCGCCAAATGCACTTTGCCCTGCTGCATACATTTCACGCAAACTTTCACTTGGATGTGTTTTCGATACGGCTAAAAGTTGCACAATTTCAGGCGCACGTTGAGCATGTTCACAAGCACGTCGGATTTGCTGTAATACGTGCTGTCGCGCATCTTGCAGGTAATTCATTGACAAGGTTCTCATTTTCAAAAAACTTTTTTGCTTTTCACCTAAAGCGAAGTGTTGGTAAGCCTCGGTGAAAGCCGTATATTATTCTACAAAATAATGACATATTTTGATTTAATTGGGGAAATTATGGATATTACAGAGCTACTCGCTTTCTCTGTGAAAAACGGCGCGTCCGATTTACATTTGTCTGCTGGTATGCCACCAATGATTCGCGTGGATGGAGAAGTCCGCCGCATTAACCTTCCAGCTCTAGACCATAAAGATGTTCACCGTCTGGTCTATGACATCATGAATGATAAACAACGCCGTGACTATGAAGAAAAGCTCGAAACAGACTTTTCTTTTGAAGTTCCAAATGTTGCGCGTTTTCGTGTCAATGCATTTAACCAAAACCGTGGTGCAGGAGCCGTTTTTCGGACCATTCCATCAAAAGTACTCACTATGGAAGATTTAGGCTTAGGGCAAATCTTTAAAGATATTTGTGATTACCCACGTGGCATTGTGTTAGTTACAGGGCCAACAGGTTCAGGTAAATCAACTACGCTTGCAGCGATGATGGACTATATCAATGAAAATCGTTATGACCATATTTTAACGGTTGAAGACCCAATCGAATTTGTCCATCAGTCTAAAAAATGTCTGATTAACCAACGTGAAGTACACCGCGACACGCATGGCTTTAACGAAGCACTACGCTCAGCACTGCGTGAAGACCCAGATATTATTCTGGTCGGTGAGATGCGTGACCTTGAAACCATTCGTTTAGCACTTACCGCTGCTGAAACTGGTCACTTGGTGTTTGGTACGCTCCATACGACTTCTGCTGCAAAAACCATTGACCGTGTGATTGATGTATTCCCTGCCGAAGAAAAAGACATGGTTCGTGCCATGTTGTCAGAATCTTTACAGGCTGTTATTTCTCAAACTCTCCTTAAAAAGAATGGCGGCGGACGTGTCGCAGCACATGAAATCATGATTGGTATTCCTGCCATTCGTAACTTAATTCGTGAAAACAAAGTTGCCCAAATGTATTCATCAATTCAGACGGGTGCTAATCATGGCATGACCACGCTCGACCAAAGCTTAAAAGGGTTGGTATCTCGTGGTGTGATTAGTCCACAAACTGCACGTACTGCTGCAAAACAGCCTGAATCATTCCTATAAAAATAATTAGAGAATAAATATGGATTTTAACGACCTACTCAACCTCATGGTTGAAAAAAAATCATCCGATCTTTTTATTACAGATGGTGTTGCGCCATCTATGAAAATTAACGGGCAAATTGTTCCAATTTCAAAAAATAGTCTTTCAGGAGACATTATTGGTCAGCTCTTACATTCCATCATGAGTGAAAAACAGCGCAAAGAATTTGCAGACACTCATGAATGTAACTTTGCCATTATGAATCGTGATAAAACGGCCCGCTTTCGTGTGAGCGCTTTTCAGCAGCGTGACATGCCAGGCATGGTACTACGTCGAATTGAAACTAAAATTCCTTCAATTGATGACTTGCAGTTACCGCCCGTTCTTAAAGATTTATCAATGACCAAACGCGGCATCATTATTTTTGTTGGTGCAACAGGTACTGGTAAATCGACGTCTTTGGCTTCAATGATCAGTTATCGTAATCACAATACTAAAGGTCATATCATTACCATTGAAGACCCAATCGAGTTTATTCACGAACATGCAGGCTGCATCATTACTCAACGTGAAGTCGGTATTGATACAGACTCATTTGAAATTGCCTTAAAGAATACTTTGCGTCAAGCACCAGATGTCATTTTAATTGGTGAGATTCGCTCTCGTGAAGTCATGGACTACGCGATTGGCTTCGCTGAAACAGGCCATCTTGTGTTAGCCACGATGCACGCCAACAACGCCAACCAAGCACTCGACCGTATTATTCACTTCTTTGAAAGTGACCGCCACAGTCAGCTTTACATGGACTTATCGCTTAACTTAAAGGCCATGATTGCGCAGCAACTTATTCCAACACCAGATGGCAATTCTCGCCGCGCTGCAATTGAAATTTTAATTAACTCGCCATTAATTTCAGACTATATTCGTAAAGGCGAAATTCATGAAATTAAAGACTTAATGAAGCGTTCGCGTGAACTCGGTATGCAAACCTTTGACCAAGCCCTATTTGACCTCTATAAAGCAGGCCAAATTACCTACAAAGATGCGTTAAAACATGCCGACTCACCTAACGATTTACGTTTGACGATTAAGCTTGCCGAAGAAGGACCTGATCAAATTTCAGGCACAAATCAGCATTTAACCTTCGACAAACAATAATTTCCTCATAAAAAAAGGAAGGTTAAACGTAACCTTCCTTTTTTATTTGTTTTCTTTGTGTGAAAACGATTATTTCTTGCGCAACACTTCCTGACACTCAGGTTCGTTACAGTAACCGTAGAGATTTAATGAGTGACCCGTTAAGGTAAACCCATGTTGGTCTGCTACAGCATGCTGTTCCTTCTCGATAACATCATTAGTAAATTCAATAACTTTGTTGCAATTATAGCAAACTAAATGATCATGATGATCTTCTTGCATAATTTCGAAAACAGAATGATTATTTTCGAAATGATGGCGCTGAATGATACCCGCAGCTTCAAATTGTGTTAACACACGGTAAACTGTCGCAAGACCGACATCTTCCCCTTGTTCTAACAAAGTCTTGTAAATATCTTCAGCACTAAGATGATGTTGCTTTGAATTTTCTAATAATTCCAAAATCTTAATTCGTGGAAGGGTAACTTTAAGTCCAGCTTTGCGCAAATCTTGATTGGAAATAGGCATGAAAAAAGGTCTCTCAACAAATCTCAAGTTGGAATAGGCAATAGAATTTAGATGAAGTATGATCTATCCTTTGATCAAATGCATCATAATTTATTGGGATAGTGTAGCAAAATGCAAAAACTCGTGCTGACGTTATTAGTCACTTCACTCCTTGCTGGTTGTTCAATCTTTGGTGTATATAAGGTTGATATTCCTCAAGGGACTCCTTTGACCAAAGCTCAGGCCTCTCAAGTACAAGTCGGCATGAATTTCCAGCAAGTGCGTTTTTTGCTTGGTAGTCCAACTGTGACTGATCCCCTCAATCCTCAACGCTGGGACTACATTTACAACTATATCCCAGGAACTTATGCTAAAAAGGCAAAAATCCCCGCAGCACATGGTCAGCACTTAAAAATTTACTTTGATGGCACTGGTACAGTAACTAAAATTGAAGGTTTAGAAACTATTCCAGAATCGCAACCAGGTTTACCTGCTTCTAAAGAAGCGATTTTAACTGCCCCACCACTATAATCGTTTTTTCTAATAAAAATAAACCCCTCAAGTGAAATACTTCGAGGGGTTTTATTTATGGGACTTATTACTTTAAGCGATTACTTTTAATATATCGTCCCACAGGATTCTTCTCGGCGCGGTTACGGCGTATATCTTTAGGGTTAATAGTTAAAGGTCGATAGACCTCTACCCGATCACCTGCTTGCAAAATCGCATGTGCCTCAACTTTTGCACCAAAGATGCCAAGTTGTAATGGCTCAGGCAAACTCACCTGTGTCTGCAACCCGCTTGCCTCAACCGCTTGTAATGCAGTCATACCAGCTTCAAATGGAATAGCAACTAAAAACTGTTGCTCTGGGGCTGCAAAAGCAACCCACACTTGCTGAGCTTTTTCCATCAGATCATTTGTCCAATGACCGAAATCATGGCAATGACAATTGAAAGCGGTAATACAATACGCACTGCAATACGCCACAAGTTATAGAACAACTCATTGCTAAAATTCATCGATTTACGCAAGTGGCTAATTTTCATAATCCAACCAGCAAAAATTGCATAGATGAGGCAAATGAGTAATCCCCAAAGCATCAAAATCAACGTAAAGATGCCATGAAGTTCAGGCACAGCCCAAACCGCAATTGCCAAAATAATGACAACCCATTGTAAAATGTACATCAATTGACGTTGAGCAAGCTGTTCTTTAGCAAGTTGAATAAACAAAGCTGTTGTCATTACTGCAGTAAAAATCCAGGTAAAAACAGGAAGCTGTGCTTGAAGAGAAAAGAAACCAAATGCAACGACGGCAATTAACTGAGCCAACCAGATTGGAAGTGCAGTTCTTGTGGCGCCTTCTTGAGAGTGAATTACAGACAAGCTATTTTGCCAGTAAAGTCCCAAGCCTAAACCACTCGCAACAAGTGCAAGTACAGTCGCATTACCCCATTCTTTAAATTCAACATTCGTCCAATGCCAAGGCTGTAAAGTCGTTCCCATTGTATTAGCTAAAACAAGAGAAGTGATTACACCGACTGTCATTAGCACAATTAAAATCTGACGCGGAATAAAAGATAAAATTAAAGCCGCAACAGCAAGGCCAGCAAAAACAATTTGCCCAGAAACGCTATTATTGAGCTGAGCTGTCAGTAAATTGCCCGCAGTACTCAGTACACTTCCTGCTAAAAATGGAATAAAAATAACTGCAAGCCAGCCAGCCAAACGCCATTTTGGTGAACTATCTGCTTCACGAGTTAAACTTGATAAAGCATTTAAGGCAGTAGTCTTCGACCGTTTTGCTAAGGCAATTTCTAAATAACAAACTGGCAAAGCCAATAACAGCATTGTGCCTAACCACAATAACCAGAAATCGATTTGACGATCAATCTGAATTCCCATAGCGGGTGCCAATGTCGCCATAATGATGAAAGATAAGCAAAACGCCATCAGGGGCGATAACCATCGTGACATAGGTATGTCCTGCATTATGCATTCCTTGAAAAAGACTATAGATATTTTGCCCGTCTCATGCGTGAAAATCAAAGTTTGCTCAATAAAAAAAAGCAAACCACCGAAACGATAGTTTGCTGCGCTAACTGAAATTACGAGTTGTTTTTATTAGAAGTTATGAGAAAAACCGGGCAAACCAGTTTTTCCCTTTCTTCTTTTCTTTTTCTCTAATAATTCCCATCATATTTTCTTTTACTGCCCCCACATAATCAGCATCATCATGTTGAATATGATTAATTAACCACTTTGCTAAAATTTCTTGTAGCTCTTTTTCAACAGTATGTCCCATTTCAAAACGATCACGATATAACTCTATTTTTTTAATAAATAAATCATGAACACGTTTATGTGGTACACGATATTTATAATCAGCTTCCTCTTGCAAACTTTCTTCAAAAGTAAAATGTGATTGCGTATAATCAATAATGTTGTCTAAAACGTCTTTAATACGACGTCTATGTTCATCATCTTTTACATCATCAATTTCATTAATATAATCAAGTATTCGTTTATGTTGCTCATCAATAACCTCGATACCCGTATTATATTCTGAAGCCCATTTCATTTTCATACATCTCCCCAATGATGCTCAATGACTATTGCATAAACCTCATGATATATTTAAAGAATATAAATAAAAACAAAGCTATTTTGTCGGCTTTATCATATAAAAATTATATTTAAACCAAGTTATTGTTTTTATTTATTTTTATAAAAATTAACCAACCAAAATAATAAAGTATTTTTTAAACAAAATACCTTATTATTAAATGATTAATATATATAAATATTCTTATTTATATATTTTAAATATACTTTATATTAATACTGATCTGCACGAGTAACCCGCTTAAGTTCTGGATTTTCCTGCTCGCGTTTTAATCTTTCTACATGAGTAATTGCTTTTTTAATTGGTTTTCCATGTTGAAATAAAATCATTTCACCAGGTTGATAAGCTGTCCATTTTTCATTATGGGTTAAAGGTTCTGTTGTTATAACTGCCACTCGATCTTCAGGTGTAGTGACCTGACTAAAATCAACCTCAACATCTAGATCAATTAAATGAGCCTGATTAAATGGATATTCTCGAACCAACCAATGTAATTTAGTAATCGCATAACTAAATAATGCCTGACCATTCGATAAGCAATAATTAAATGTGCCGTATTCAGCAATTTGTGGAGAAATTTTTTCTAATACTTCAAATATTTGTTCAAGACTTGGTTCTTCATAGCCAAAAGCTTCAACCAGTTGATCAAGCAAATAACAAAATGCACGTTCACTGTCCGTATTACCCACAGGTGTAAAACGTCCACTTAGCGGTGGGTTAAAATCATGTAAATCACCATTATGGGCAAAAATCCACTGACGACCCCACAACTCTCTAATAAAGGGATGAGAGTTTTCTAAAGTGATTTTACCTTGAGTTGCTTTGCGGATATGCGCGATCACGTTACGCGATTTAATAGGATAATTACGGATAAGATCGGCAATTGGAGATTCAACTGCCGACTGATTATCGACAAATAGTCGGCAAGCTTTGTCTTCGAAAAATGCAATACCAAATCCATCACTATGATCTGAGGTAATTCCTGCACGCTGTGAAAAACCACGGAAAGAAAAAGTGATATCCGTTGGTGTTGCACAATTCATTCCTAATAGCTGGCACATATCGCTTTTTAAACTACTTTTAATTACCCCATATGCTCTATTGTGCATGAGAGTAAAATTGCTTGCAAATCTCAATATGTGCTGGCTATTAGAAAATAGGACATATTATTAACGCTGCCCCATTTTATTCATGACAAATGAAGTCGCCACTTTATTCACTTCCAGAAATACAAAATAATCTAGACAGTTAAACTCTTCATCAAAAAATGCCTGTTTCGATAATTTTGACTGCATGCTCAAATACATTTGGAACAATTTTGGCATACGCTCATCTTGTGGAAAACTGAACTCAGGATATTCAGGTTCATAGATTTTTTTCGAGCAAATATCAATGGTTTTGCTTTCAGATAATTGCTGAATTTGGCGGTGCGTGTAGTAAGCTCTAGCCAAATTATCTTGCAGATGAATACTGACACAGCCCATCAAATATTTAGCGCGCATTGACCATAATACTTTCGGTGCAAGGTTCAGCCACAGCATCGACAATGCTTTACCATTACGAAAGCGAGGATGGACACAGGTACGCCCTATTTCTAATATATTAGGAAGGTGCGATAACTGAGGAACAATATCAAACTCATGGGCGCTGTAGCTTTGTGCTATTTCATGGCCTTGAAATAATTTAAGGCGAGTATACGCTACAATTTCTCCAGTCCACTTTTCACGTAAGACTGCATGCTCACAACCAAAATCATAAATATCTTGGTCTAAGTTATCTTCAAAATGAATTCCAAATTGTTGGCTAAATTGTTGTGCACGAAATCGTTGTACATCTTGTAATTCTTTTAAATTATCAACCCATTCAAAACGAAATTGTGTCTGATTTATAGCTTTTTGACGATTTAAAGGTAAAGTCCAGGTTTGGCGATATTGATTAAATTTTTCCAGCATAATGAACGCTCCTAGTGACACCCCTTACACTAGTCAAAGCTCATGACAAAAAAATGACCAAATTAAAATAGTATAAAAAAAGACCACCTAGGGTGATCTTTTTATTGAGAATAACGGTTTTATTAAGCGGTTTTTGCGCGATTAGAAATAAGCGTTCCAACCCCATGATCAGTAAAAATTTCAAGCAGTGTTGCATGTGGTACGCGACCATCTACAATGTGTGCACTGACGACGCCACCTTTAACAGCATCAAGTGCACAACCTACTTTAGGAATCATTCCACCATAGATCACGCCTGTTTCAATGAGACGATCAACTTCTTGCGTAGTTAGGCCAGTTAACAGATTTTTATTTTCATCCAGCACGCCACTAATGTTTGTGAGCAAGATTAATTTTTCAGCACCTAATGCTTCTGCCACCTTACCTGCCACTAAATCGGCATTAATATTATAAGTATTGCCTTCTTCATCTACGCCTAATGGCGCAATAACTGGAATAAAGTCACTTTGGGTAAACATTTCAAGCACATCAGTTTTAACGCCAGTTACTTCACCAACCATACCTAAATCAATATGTTTGATAGAACCGTCTTCTTCTTGCTTTTCCATAAGCAATTTACGAGCACGAAGTAAATTACCGTCTTTACCTGTTAAACCAATTGCACGACCACCATGTTTATTAATCAGGTTAACAATTGATTTATTTACGCTACCACCTAATACCATTTCAACCACTTCCATGGTTGCAGCATCAGTTACACGCATACCGTCAATACGATCAGATTCACGTCCTAACTGCTTTAAAAATGAGTCTACTTGTGGCCCACCACCGTGAACAACAATCGGATTTAACCCTACAGTTTTAAGTAAAACGATGTCTCGGGCAAATGAACTTTCTAACTCTGGATCAGTCATCGCGTTGCCACCGTATTTCACCACCAGCGTTTTACCAGTAAAACGTTGAATATACGGCAAAGCTTCAATCAAGATTTTTGCTTTGTCGACACCGATATGCTGATGTTGGGGCATTACGCCTCTCCTTACTTAAGCCTCTGAAAGTTCTTGTGCAATTTGCGGATAGTGCTCTTGCAACATATCTACAAATTTTTGCTGGATTTCCTTTAATCGTAAAGGATTATCTGCGTCAAATCTTACTGTAAAATATTCACCAGTATTTGATGCTCGAATAATGCCAAAACCATCATCAAAATCAAGACGTACGCCATCGATTTTACTGATTCGAGCACCTAAACGATGACTTAAAATTTCAATATCTTGTAATACATACTTTGGATCGGACTGATAAGTACCAATATAGGTATCTTCTGTACAACATCTTTCTGGATAAGGAGCAAATAATTCGGAAATTGTTGTAGCATCAGATTGGGTAAAATACTCCATTACACGTAATGCAGCATATAAACCATCGTCGTAGCCAAAACCACGCCCATCATTAAAAACGTAGTGACCTGCATATTCACCACCAAAAATGGCGCGTCCATTCGACTGAGATAAATAAGCCCGTAAGAAACTACTTCCCGTACGGATCATTTTTGCTTTTCCGCCGAGTTGTTCGACCGTTTTTTGAACCATGCGTGAACATTTTACATCAAAAACAATTTCTTGCTCGGGATGTTGCTCTAAACACATTTGTGCAAAAAGTGACAGTAAACGATCTGCCGTAAGAATTTGGGCTTTTTCATCGACTAAAACGACACGATCACCATCGCCATCCAGAGCAATGCCTATATCTGCCTGCTGCTCAATGACTGCTTTTCGCAAATCACTTAAATGTGCTGCATGTGAAGGGTCTGGTGCATGGTCTGGAAACTCTCCATTTGGATTGGTTCGTAAGGCAATGACCTCACATCCCATCTTTTCCAATATTAATTTTGAGCAGTGTCCAGCAGAGCCATGTAAACCATCTAAAACGACTTTTAAAGGACGTTTTAACTGAATATCTTTAAAAATAGCTTGCTGGTATTTTTGGCAAAACTCAGCTTTAAATTGAGGTCGTGTTAACTCAAGCACAGAAATGGCATGGACTGGTACATAAGTTTGAGCTTCTTCACCAACCTGCTGAATCATTTCCGGAGACGGCGGTTCACCTTTTAAAATCCACTTAATACCATTATCCGATTTTGGATTATGACTTGCGGTCACCATAATGCCATTGCCACCAAAATCTCTTGCAATGTAATACATCATTGGCGATGAACAACAACCAATGTTGGTAACATTTAAACCTTGTTCTATTAAAATTTCTTCAATTAAGTGTGCATAGGCCGGACTTGTGAGACGGGCATCATAGCCAATCACTAATTGAGTTTGTTTTGCTTGTTTGTATTGTTGTGCCAATCCGTAGGCAATTGAACGGACAACGTCCGCAGTTAGGTAAGAAAGTTTGCCTCTAATATCGTAAGCACGAAAAATACTTTTTGGAAATGAGTGTCTTACATTCATAGCGTATCTTCTATTTAAAGATCAATTCGATCTATCGCAAAAACATAGATTATTCAAAATTTTTGAAGGGTTTGTTTGCTAAAAAAGTTAAAAAAATATGAGTAAGGCGTGTTGTAATATAATCCTTTGTAACATTCAAGATGTAAAAAGAAACGCCTGTTCAACAGGCGTTTGATTTTCGTTAATATTTTTAAAAAACTTATTGTTTACCTGTGTGACCAAAGCCACCAGCGCCACGCAAAGTTTCTTCAAATTCTTCTACTTGCTCAAATTCAGCCTGCACTACTGGCACTAAAACATACTGTGCCAAGCGTTCACCTGGTTCTAAACGGAAAGTTGTTTGACCACGGTTCCAAACTGAAACCATCAATTCACCTTGATAATCCGAATCAATCAAACCAACTAAATTGCCAAGCACGATACCGTGTTTATGGCCTAAACCTGAACGCGGTAAAATTAAACCAGCAAAATTTACATCATGAATATAAATTGCCATACCTGTTTTCACTAAAACAGTTTGACCTGGTTCAATATCAATTGCTTCATCGACGCAGGCACGTAAATCTAAACCAGCTGAGCCTGCTGTTGCATATGAAGGTAAAGGCCATTCTTTACCTAAACGCGGATCGAGCAATTTCACTTGAACTTTCATGGGATTTCCTAAAAATTAAAAAAATTAACGCTTTAATAAAGCTTTCAAATTTGCCAGATATTGTTGAGCCTGCTCTTTAGGATCAACATTTGCTGCAATTTTCTTTTTGCGCCCTAACCATTCGAGCTCATCTTGTGGAAGTTCATCAAGAAAGCGGCTTGGGGTCATCTGTTTCATCTGTCCACCGTTTTTACGCTGCTCAGCTAAAGTCAACGTTAAACCTTGGCGGGCACGGGTAATTCCCACGTACATGAGACGGCGTTCTTCCTCAATGGTTTCTGCTGCAATTGAGTTTTTATGAGGCAATAGTTCTTCCTCTAATCCCATAATGTACACATATGGGAATTCCAAACCTTTTGCCGCATGCAGAGTAAGTAAGTTAACTTTGTCTGTATCTTCTTCTTCCTGCTGCTGTTCTAACAGATCTAGTAGCACCAGTTTTCGAATGACACTTTCAATGTTCTTTTCATCAACATCTTCTGCACGATTAATCAGGTTTTGAATACTGGTAAATAAGTTCTCGATATTGTCGAGTTTACTTTTCTCTTGTGCAGGTGTTGCAGACTGTTCACGAACGTAATCGATATAGCCCGCTTCGTTCATCATCTGACGAACTTTAGGAACAGGCTCATCATCCTCTATCAATTCACGAGTAAATGTCGCGATAAAGTCAGCAAACTCATGAAGTTGAGTTTCTGCTTTTTTAGGAAGCACCATGCTTAACCGTTGGTCAGCAGAAGCACCTAATAAAGACAAATTATTTTCTTGTGAGAATAAACCTAACTTCTCAAGAGTAACTGGCCCGATTGCACGTTTAGGCGTATTAATAATACGCAAGAAAGCACTGTCATCTTCTGGGTTAATAATAAGACGCAAATAACTCATCACGTCTTTAATTTCTGCACGCGCGAAGAACGAAGTACCACCAGACAATTTATATGGGATTTGCATTTGACGAAGCTGTGTTTCTAATACACGAGCCTGAAAGTTACCGCGATATAAAACTGCATAATCTTTCCAGTTTTTTCCGTTCATAAGCTTGTGGGTCAATAAGTCTTTTACCACGCGCTCTGCTTCATCATCATCATTACGACAAGTAATAATTCTGATGACTTCACCATGCCCTTTATCACTCCACAATTTCTTATCAAAAATATGCGGGTTATTTTGAATGACACAGTTCGCTGCTTTTAAAATACGGCTGGTTGAACGATAGTTCTGTTCAAGTTTAATAATATGTAAATTTGGGAAGTCCTGTTTCAGCAAAGCCATATTTTCAGGCTTGGCTCCACGCCATGCGTAGATTGACTGGTCATCGTCACCTACTGCGGTAAACTGCCCCATCACCCCAACTAAGAGTTTGACTAAAATATACTGGGCGGTGTTGGTATCCTGATATTCATCGACCAATAAATAACGAACACGGTTTTGCCATTTATCACGCACTTCTGCATTTTCTTGCAATAAGCGTGTTGGCATAACAATTAAGTCATCAAAATCAACAGCGTTGTAAGCACGTAAATTACGTTCATAAAGTTGGTAAAGATGGGCAAACTGTACATCTTCAGGTGTTTCACAAGTCGAATGTGCTTGCTCTGGCACGATCAGATCGTTTTTCCAATCTGAAATTTTCTTCATTGCTTTAGCAATTAATTCTTTACTTTCTGCACCCGACAAATTGTCGCGATGCATCAAATCCATCAAAATACGTTTACAGTCATCTGCATCTAAAATCGAAAAATTAGCTTTTAAAGGTAAATTTTTAAGTTCTAAACGTAAAAGGTTTAAACCAAAAGTATGGAAAGTAGAGACTGATAAACCTTTTGATTCTTCACGTGATAAAAGCTTGGACACACGCTCTTTCATTTCACGTGCAGCTTTGTTTGTAAATGTCATCGCTGTTATACGATGCGCCGGAATACGGCATTGCTGCACCAAATAAGCAATTTTACGGGTAATTACAGATGTTTTGCCTGAACCAGCGCCAGCAAGCACCAATAAAGGGCCCTGAGTATATTTCATGGCTTCTTCTTGCTTGTTGTTCAATTGACTGGCAGATGACATCGTGGTTTACCTCTTAATTTTTCGAGCATGATTATAGTCATCTCTGTTTTAGAAACCCAATAGTAAATCTACGGATATGTATAAATGATGTCTAATAATACAATTTCTACGCCGCAGTTTGTCGTGGTTATTTATTATTCACAGTCATAAAAAAACCACCCGAAGGTGGTTTTTAATACAATAATTTAAATTTTATTGTTTTGCATAGATGCTGATTTCTACACGGCGGTTTTGTTCACGGCCAGATGCAGTTGAGTTATCTGCGATCGGGTTAGAAGAACCATAACCTTGTGCATCGATACGGCTAGATGAAAGGCCTTTACCAGCTAAATAGTTTTTAACTGATTGTGCACGTGATTGAGATAACGGAATGTTGATTGAGTCATTACCAGTGTTATCTGTATAACCAGTGACTAAAATAGCGCTCTTGTTATCTTCAGCCAATGTTTGAGCTACTTTGTCTAAAGTTGCATAGAAGTTTGGCTTGATATTTGATTTGTTTGTATCAAAAGTAATGCTACCAGGCATGATCAATTGAACAGAACCATCTGGATTACGGCCAACGTCTACACCAGTACCCGCCATTTGTTGACGTAATTTTTTCTCTTTCTGGTCAAGGTATACACCACCAGCAGCACCAAGAACTGCACCAATTGCTGCAGCACGGTTGTTTTGACGGCTAGAGTTTGCACTTGATTTAGAAATACCATAACCAGCTGCTGCGCCAATTAAAGTACCTAATGCGGCTTTATCGTATTCAACGCCACCAAGATTATTACCAGTTGTTTGACAACCAGATAATACTACTGCTGCCCCTACCACTGTCGAAATAACTAATGCACGCATTGCATGCCTCCTCACTTTGTGTGTTTTGTTGTCTGAATGAATAATGAAACAAAAAGGAAGTATAAAACATTGATATTTTGTTAATAATAAACAGTTTAGTTACTTTTTTGTAATATTTTGATGCACTTTAAGATGCAACCTCATCACAATTTCTTCATTGTTGTCTAAGATATCGTTGTATTTCATATTATGACAGTTATAGTTGAACAACTTTTCTATGGATTTTAGACATTCGGGGCCCTTCATATGTCAACTGCATCCAATAAGCAATCTACGCTAAAAAAAATTACACGTGGACTCACTGTAGGTACAGTCATTACAGGAAGTACGTTTTTTCATGGTCCACCTGTTCTTGCACTAGGACTGACCAAGCTTTTAAAAAAATCATCAAAAATAGATGAAACCAATATTCAAATTACAAATAGCTGGTTAGGGGTAAATAATTGGTTAATTGACCATGTTTTACCAAATCTAAAATGGGATATTACGATTGATGAGGGGCTTGACCTAAATATGCAAGGTCGTTATCTCATGACGTGTAATCATCAAAGTTGGGTCGATACGACGGTGAATCAATATTTTGGTTTAACCCGTATGCCACTCACCCGCTTTTTTACCAAATGGGAACTCATCTTTATTCCTTTCGTTGGACAAGCATTTAAAATTCTAGGCTTCCCAATGATGAAGCGTCACAGCAAAGAACAGGTTGCAAAGAATCCTGAGCTCAAAGACCGTGACATGATGGAAGCACGTAAAGCCTGCGAGCAGCTTTTAAGCCAGCCTTTTACCTTATTAAATTATTTAGAAGGTACTCGTTTTACTCAAGAAAAACATGACCAGCAAAAATCACCCTATAAGCATTTGCTTAAACCCAAAGCAGGCGGTTTAGCGCTTGCCTTGAATATTTTGGGTGACAAAATTGATGCCTTAGTGGATATGACAATTGTCTACCCGAATGGCGTACCTGGGTATAGTGATTTCTGGCTAGGCGATGTTTCAAAAATTGCGGTAAATTTGCGTAAAATTGAAATTCCAGACTGGGTTCTGGGCGGAAATTATGAAGACGATGCGGTTTATCGTGAACGTTTCCAGCAATGGGTCCATGAAATCTGGACCAACAAAGATCAACTTATTGAGCAAATGAAATCTCAATATACCTCTATGAATATTTAAGAAAGCATCCGTTATTATGCAAAACAGCGCTGGGAAAAAAACGAAATATCATCATGTAGATCCAGATAGTCTTTCATTTAGACTATTTTTAATCTACGACATCTTTATGGTGTTTATTATCATCTTCAACCTGTTCTGTCTTGCTACAAATTTCTTTTTAATGAGCAGCATTGGGGCATGGTTCTTTGAACATATTCATTTGCCCCAAGTGCTGAGCTTTTACCGTAGTACACTGCATCCATGGGTAATCACATCAGAAGCATGGTTTATTGGTTTCTTAATTATTGAGCTACTTGTCCGCTGGGGCATTGCCATTATTTATAATCATCATAAACGCTGGTTCTTTTTTCCTTTTATTCACTGGTATGAAATTTTAGCCATTATTCCTCAGCTCCGCTTTTTACGTCTATTCCGAGCTGGAATTATTGCTTATCGTTTACATGAGCTGGGTTATCCGGTTGTTCCAGAAAGCTGGCGAAAGACTGGCTTATTTTACTATCGCGTCGTGATGGAAGAATTATCTGATCGTGTCGTTATTACCGTGCTTGATGGTATTAGATATGAACTTGAAACCAGTTCCAGCCATAAACAAATTATTCACGATTTGGTTAATCATCATCGTGAGCAATTTACTGTCGCCCTAACAACATTATTACAAGAGTCTTTAGCCACTGCGTTAAAAGAACAAAAACCAGCAATTAGCAAAGGCGTTGGGAAAATTGTAGATCAGGCCATAGTAGACACACCTGAACTCACTCAATTATTACGTTTAATTCCTTTAGTCGGCGGTCGCATTGAACAACAAATTCAAAGTATTGGCCAAAGATTAGGTGAAAATATTAGTGCAGGTTTAATTGATCCTTTAATTGAAGGCTCGCCAAACCATCCTAATGCAACCTATCAATTGATTTCTAAAAAAGTGAGTGAAATAAATATTAATAATCGTCAGCTTGAGCAATTGGTTGAATCTGTCGTGTTCGAAACACTCGAGTCTGTACGAAAACAAGTCAAGGTCAAACAATGGCAACAAACGCTTGCGGAGTATGATCGAATCAAAGAATAAGCATTTACTTAATTTTTTATGAATCTCGCTAGAGAATTGGCACAAATTGTTCTAGCATTTGCCCTATTTACAATAAACTTAGCGCTATTACAGCTCGTTTAACGCCTTGAAGGAAGACTTATGGCTGATATACGGATTACCGGCAGAATGGTTAACTTTAGCAGGATAACCTTCGATACCAATGATCATGATGTGATCCGCCAGCAATTATCAAATATATTAAATGAAGGTTCCTATAATGGAACTTTAGTGATTATTGACAGTACAGTTGAGCAAGAATTAATTGCATTAATTCAACTTCTGGTGAGCTTAGGTCTACAGCCTATGGCGGTAATTGACGGTATTTTAGGAGATGAAGCTCGCGCTATTCAATTCCCTGTTTTACCGGCAGATCAACCATTACAGCGTATTAAAGCCACAACCGAACAAGTGGCGATTGTAGAAAAACCTGCTACCGCTCCTGCCTCGTCTTCAGCAGAAACAAAAAAACCACTAAACAAGATAGCGGTTGCTCATATTACCTCTTATCATGATGAAATTTTGCGAACGGGCCAATCCCTCGTACAAGATAACGGCGATATTATTTTAAAAGCTGGGATGAATAGTGGTTCTGAAGTGATTGCATCAGGAAATATACATATTTATGGCACAGTTCGTGGTAGAGTCATTGCTGGTGCGGGCGGGCACGCAGCTGCACGCATTTTTTGCCAATCTTTAGAGGCTGAGCTCGTTTCCATTGCCGGAACGTATTGTGTCGCAGATGATATCCCTAAACATGTGGTAAAAAAGCCAGTACATATTTATTTAAATGAAAAGCAAGAGCTTGAATTTGAAGCGATTGAACTTTAGTTTATTAAGCAAATCACCAAAAAACAGCCCTTTTAAGGGTGTATGACCATAATAGGAGTGGATTCGGTGGCCAAAATTGTTGTCGTAACATCAGGCAAAGGTGGTGTAGGTAAAACTACAACGAGCGCATCTTTTGCAACAGGTTTAGCCCTTCGTGGTCATAAAACTGTTGTGATTGATTTTGATGTAGGCTTACGTAACCTTGATTTGATTATGGGTTGTGAGCGTCGTGTTGTTTATGATTTTGTCAATGTTATTAACAATGAAGCACGTCTGCAGCAAGCCCTTATTCGCGATAAAGATATCGAAAACCTTTATATTTTACCGGCTTCACAAACACGTGATAAAGATGCGTTGAGCGACGAAGGTGTTGCTCGTGTTATTGATGAGCTATCTCAAGAATTTGATTACGTTATTTGTGACTCACCTGCTGGTATTGAGCGTGGTGCGATTTTAGCCATGTATCATGCAGATGAAGCAATCATTGTAACAAACCCTGAAATCTCTTCAGTACGTGACTCTGACCGCATTATTGGTATGTTAGATAGCAAAACCAAAAAAGTTGAACAAAACGAAGGACGTATACGTAAACATTTATGTATTACTCGTTTTAACCCTGAACGTGCAGACCGTCAGGAAATGCTAACAATTGATGATATTTCTAAAGATATTTTACGCGTACCGACATTAGGTGTTATTCCAGAGTGTCCAAGTGTATTGCAAGCATCAAACGAGGGTAAGCCAGTAATTCTATATTCAGAAACTAAAGCTGGTCAGGGTTATGATGATTTGGTTGCACGCTTTCTTGGCGAAGACCGTCCTTATCGACACATCACAGCTCAACCTAAAGGCTGGTTAGCACGACTATTTGGAGCATAGTTATGGCAGGATTCTGGAGTAAATTATTTAGCAGTGACGAGAAGCCATCAAGTGCTCAAACTGCTAAAGATCGTTTAAAAGTTATTGTTGCTTCTGAACAAGGTTTAGGCCGTCGTTTAAGCCAAGACAAGATTGATCAGATGAAAAAAGAAATCATGCAAGTGGTCAGTCGTTATGTAAGTGGTGTAGGTGAACAGCATATCCAAATGCAGGTTCGCTCTGAAGCAAATATCGAAATGTTAGAAATGAATATCAATTTACCTGAAGAACGATAATTCTATTTCTGACTATTCAATAAAACAGAATCAAGGCAAAATAACGCAAGTTATTTTGCCTTTTTTAAAACTGAGGAGATTGTCATGGCATTATCACAGCCAGCAACTTTCAATGAAGAATGGTCCGATGAGCGTGTTTTTGCCTACCTCAACCAACTTCCGCCAACGGGTGTGAACGCAGATTTTCATGTGCTCTACCATGCATTCAAACATATGCGTCCAACAGACTATGAACGTCTTTTGACTCAATTTATTGCGGACGGACGCGATATTAATGCCAAAGACCCTGAAGGCCAACGCATCCATGATGTGATTGCCAAATTTCCGCGTCAATCGGCACCCTTTTTAGAGGTTCTAGCAAAGTTTGCTTAAAAATAAAAAGCCTCTTCAAGAGGCTTTTTTCTTATCTAAATTTATCGATTGCCAATCAGGAAAATACCAAACACAGTGAAAATACCACCTGAAATACCATCAATCCATTTTGAAAAATTACGATAAGCTGATCTAAAACTCGGTAACGAAAAAATAAAAGTCACAAAGCAGAACCATAAAATCGTTTCAACGGTAACAATAATAAAGAGTAGCCAATGAACCTGATCAAGTTGAGGATTGGCTAAAAATAAAGAGAAAACACTACCAAAATAAATAACAGCTTTAGGATTTGATAAATTCGTTATAAGACCCTTCATAAAAAATAAGTAAGATGCTTTTGGTAGCTCTACAGCAACATTATCCTCTTGCTGATTTTTTGAAAATGCTGAACGTAACATCTGATAGCCCAGCCAGCATAGGTATAAGCCACCTGCAATCAGCAAACCTTGCTTTAACCATGCCATTTTTTCAAAAATAAGATTTAATCCCATCAATGCTAAACACGCCCAGAACATAACGCCTGCTGTTATACCAGCAACCACGAGCATGGCTTCTTTACGTGATCTGCTAATCGCTGTTTGAGATACTAGAAAAAAATCAGGGCCAGGAGTAATCAGCGCACAAAAATGAATAAAAGCTAGAGTAATGAGAGCCAAGAACATGTTTTCTCCTAATCTGTTTCATTGTTATTTATTTAGGAAAAATACATTAGCATTTTTTACTATACGATAAAACATCTAAGCTATTTAAAGGGAGTATTCATTTTATTTCACTCATAAAAAAGCCTCCGAAGAGGCTTTTTAGCTATTTCATATTAAACCAATATATCTCGCTTACCATTCGGTCCCATTGCGCTCACAATGCCGTTCTCTTCCATTTGGTCGATGATACGGGCAGCACGGTTATAGCCAAGGCTAAATTTACGCTGTAACGATGAGGTAGAAGCCTTACGTGTTTCTAAGACAAATGAAACACATTGATCATATAAAGCATCACGGTCAGAACCACCGTCACCCTCTTCGAAACCACGTGAAGTCGATTCTTCGTCAAATGGTGTCAAGATTTCATCAACATAATCCGGTTCACCACGTTCACGCCATGCATCACAAATACGGTTTACTTCATCATCACTAATGAAGGCACCATGCACACGCTCAGGTTCGATTTTACCAGGCCCCAAGAACAACATATCACCATGACCGAGCAGATCTTCTGCACCACCAGCATCCAAAATAGTACGCGAGTCAATTTTACTGTTTACACGCAATGCTACACGCGTTGGAATATTGGCTTTAATCAAACCCGTGATCACATCAACAGACGGACGTTGAGTTGCAAGTAATAGATGAATTCCCGCAGCACGAGATTTTTGCGCTAAACGTGTAATCATTTCCTCTGCTTTTTTACCGACCTGCATAATCATGTCGGCAAACTCATCTGCCACAATCACAATAGATGGTAACGGTGTTAAACGAGGCGCGCGCTCTTGTGTCGCAGAGTCACTTGGTTTCCAAGTTGGATCAATGAGATCTTCCCCATTCGCAATTGCTTCTTCAACTTTACGGTTGTAGTCGCTTAATTTACGAATTTTCAAGAATGACATCAGTTTATAGCGACGTTCCATTTCATTCACACACCAGTTCAACGCGCTTACTGCATCTTTCATGTCAGTAACAACTGGAGTTAATAAATGCGGAATATCATTATAGTTTGCAAGTTCAAGCTGTTTTGGATCGATTAAAATCAAACGTAACTGATCAGGTGTGTATTTGAGCAACATCGATAAAATCATCGAGTTTACCGCAACCGATTTACCCGAACCTGTCGTACCAGCAACCAACATATGTGGCGCTTTTGCTAAATCAGTTAATACCGGATTACCTGAAATATCTTTACCCATTGCCATACTGATTAATGCGCTTGGGTCTCGATATGTTGGCGTTTCTAATAGTTCAATCAAACGCACCATTTCACGGGCACTGTTTGGAACCTCAATACCAATATATGGTTTACCCGGAATAACCTCTACCACACGTACAGAAGCCATCGACATTGAGCGCGCTAAGTCACGCGAGATATTCGTTACTTTAGATGCTTTAACACCTGGTGCCAAATCTAACTCAAAACGGGTTACTACTGGCCCCGGTTGAGCTTCAACCACTTGAGCTTTAACATTAAATTCTTGTAACTTAATTTCAAGCAATTCAGATAAGCGCGAAAGCTGCTCTTCAGTAAAGTTAACTTTCTTATTCGGATCAACCTTATCAAGCAGCTCAAGGCCAGGTAATGTTGGTAAATCTAAACGCTTCTTAGCAACTTGCATTGAACGAGACATTGGTCGGCCTGATGCATCTGTTAATGGCGCATCTAAATCGAAATCGTCTTCATCAATATCAGGATTGTCCTGTGGTTTCCCAGCAGTTTCTTGCCAAGCTTCAATAAACTCTTCTTTTGAAAGCTTATCAGCTTGAATTGTCGTTTGAATAGGCGCTTTTACAAAAGCTGAAGATTGAGCGTAACTACTTGCTCTTAAAGGTTGAGCTGGAGCAACATCCTCATCTATTAATAAATCATCAAAATCTTCAAAGACTTGTTCATTTGCTAAATTTTTAGGTGCTTGATTTACATTCGATAAAGGTGAAGAAGTTTCTTTCGCAATATTTACCGATTGTGAAATAGGTTCTGCAACTACATGCTGTTCTTGAACAAATGGCGTATGCACATCTGTTGCAGTTTTGCTGTTTGGAACCGCAGCAAGCAATTCATCAAAAATCTCATCATCATTCCAATCAAGGCTATGTAAGTCTTGTTCAGGTGTAGGTTGAGTTTGAGAAATAGTTTGCTGGAATTGCTCATGGGCAGGAACTTGTTCTGTTGAGTCATCAGCTGCTCTTAAAAGCGCATCAATTTCTTGCTTATGGCTCGCATCATCACGTTGTAAAGCACGCCATACCTCACCAGTAGCCACTAAACGTTGAGTATCTTTTTCAAGCTTATGAGCTTGCTCAAGCGTATGCTCAAAGTTTTGAGTATTTGTAACTGGTGTATCTGCTACAGGTTCAGGTCGGCTCTGCTCTTTCGCTAGCACATCTGCAAACAGACGCTCAGCAATGGCATCATGTCGTGTTGCTGCAGGTTGTGATTGAGTGCTTTCAGATTGGACTGAAGCTACTTTCTCACTTGAAGCATTTTTCTCTGCATTTTGTGCAACTTTAACTGCCGCTGCTTTGTTAGCAGGCTGAGTTGTTAAATCATAATCCGATTCGTTCGGTGATACATTTTTATAAAACAAATCTTGTAAATAACTTGGTGTCGCTTTGAGCGTAACCCATGTTTTGCTCCATTGCACCCCAAATGCAAGAGTAAACAAGACCACTCCGAAAACCAGTAAAAATAAAGTCGCGCCGTAAATTGTCAGCAATTGAGATAGGCTCTGACCTAACTCATAACCAATAATTCCCCCAGCCGCATTATCTAAAGTATCTGCCGGTAGATTCCAATGTAAATAAAGCAGACTAGACACAACCAGAATTAAAAAGAATTGTGCAGCATAACGAAATGGGCGGTTTAAAAAACTACGTGGCCACCACACCTGAATTGCTTCAATAAAAAGGAAAATTGGAATAAGCAAACTTGCCCATCCTAAAAAACCAAACAGCAAATCTGCAATCCATGCACCAGCAATACCACTTGCATTGGATACTTGCTGAGTATCACTGGAAATATGCATCCAGCCCGGGTCAAATGGTGTATATGTTACTGTGGCCAGAAACATATAAATGCCAAAAGAAACCAAGAATAATGTCATCAATAAGCGCTGTGCATAAACACTCGACACCGCAGTCATATACTGTCCTGTAACCCATTTAATTATTGGTTTAGAGATGTGAAGAACTACATTTAGATCTTCAACGAATGAACTTTATATTATGCACCTGTTCTTACAAAAAAGGTGCATGATTCTTTACAGTTGTTGTTAACATGAGGCACTTCTATATTGTTATATAACTTAATTCGATTGACCTGATCAATATTATCCACATTGATTTCACGCTATTGATCGTCAAATTCACGTATAATTTTCAAAATTCTCGAAATAAATAAGGATACCCTCAATGAGTGTTCGTCATTCTCGGTTAATTATTCTCGGTTCTGGTCCTGCGGGCTATAGTGCAGCTGTCTATGCAGCGCGTGCAAACCTTAAACCTACTTTAATTGCAGGTTTACAACTAGGTGGGCAGCTTACAACAACAACCGAAGTTGACAACTGGCCGGGCGATCCTGAAGGTTTAACAGGTCCTGCATTAATGGATCGTATGCAAGCACATGCTGAACGCTTTGGTACAGAACTCGTCTATGACCATATTAACGAAGTGGACTTAAATGTACGTCCTTTTGTTCTTAAAGGTGACATGGAAGAGTACACATGTGATGCTTTGATTATTGCAACTGGTGCTACAGCTCAGTACCTTGGCCTAGAGTCTGAACAGAAATTTATGGGCCAAGGCGTAAGTGCCTGTGCAACATGTGACGGTTTCTTCTACAAAAATCAAAAAGTAATGGTTGTAGGTGGTGGTAACACTGCTGTTGAAGAAGCGCTTTATTTATCAAATATTGCTGCACATGTAACGCTAGTACACCGCCGTGATAGCTTACGTTCTGAAAAGATTTTGCAAGATCATTTATTTGCCAAAGAAAAAGAAGGCAAAATCAGCATTATCTGGAATCATGAAGTTGAAGAAGTATTGGGTGACAATACTGGTGTAACAAGTGTTCGCCTAAAATCAACTCAAGATGAAACTAAGCAAGACGTAGAAGTTCATGGTCTATTCGTTGCGATTGGTCACAAACCGAACACTGCAATGTTTGATGGTCAATTAAACTTACGTGATGGCTATATTCAAGTACAAAGCGGCACTTCAGGTAATGCAACAGCGACTTCTGTAGCTGGTGTTTTTGCTGCTGGTGACGTAGCTGACAGTATTTATCGTCAAGCCATTACTTCTGCTGGGTCAGGTTGTATGGCTGCACTTGATGCTGAAAAATATTTAGATAATCTCGGTTAATTCAATTAACACAAAAGACATTCAATGCACTATTGAATGTCTTTTTTAATAGTGTTTTATTTCATCAAATTTTCAAAATGATCCAAATGCGTAAAACGTCCTGACCTCGACTGATATTGGTCAATCTGAGGAACTAACCGTTGAAAGTGCTCAGACTGAACATGTCGATCTAATGCGGCTCGATCTACCCATTCTTCAATAAAAACAAAATGTCCTAAATTTTTTATATCATGATATAAATCGTACGCAATACATCCTTCTTCACATCTCGTTTTTTCAACGAGTTCTTGGTAAAGCGGTAAAACAAAATCAATTTTTTTAATATCAATAAAATCTTCTGCAATAAGTTTTAGCATTACGCAAACCTTTCCATTCGTTCATTCATGCTAAAGATGAACAATAAAAATTGTCAATGAAGCTCAGTTACGTTAATTTTGAATTATTCCATTTCATTTTATTTTCTATGCAAAAACTTCCACTCTCTCAATTCATTTTCCCTGACCCTATTGAAGCAGATCCGGATGGTCATGGTCTCATTTGTATTGGTGCTGATCTCTCCCCTTCTACTCTCTATGAAGCGTACACCCATGGACTATTTCCTTGGTTCAATGAAGATGAGCCCATTTGTTGGTGGAGCCCTGAACCGCGTTGTGTCATTTACCCTCAAAATTACAAGCCGAGCAAGTCACTACTTAGAAACATGAAAAAATATGACTATGCGATTACGGTTAATCACGCCTTTGAACAAGTTATTCGTTCATGTTCTCTACCAAGAACTTATGCAGATGAAACATGGATTAGCGAAGATATTATTCAGGGCTACTGCGAGATGTTTAATGCGGGCTATGGATATAGTGTGGAAGTTTGGGAACAAGACAAACTTGTGGGAGGTTTATACGGCATTACCATTGGCAAAGGTTGCTTTGGCGAATCAATGTTTAGTAATGAAACCGATGTTTCAAAAATGGCTTTTTACACATTAATGCTGATTGGACAAGAAAATCAACTTCCTTGGGTAGACTGTCAACTCGTCAACAGTCACCTAATTAGTCTGGGAGCTTGTACACTTTCTCGTCAAGACTACTTAAAATCGTTACAAGATGTAATTATTCACCCTTCTATCAATTGGAAAAAGTATCAAGAAGGTGTATTTTCAAGTAAAACAATAGCATTAGATGCAAAATTAATGGAATGATAACAGGAGGGACCAATCATGAAATCATATCACCCGAAGTCCCTTTTAAATGATTTGCAGTATTATATTACTCCACCTCATGATTGCAGCTATTTAGAAAATAAATCGGCGCGCATGGTATTTTTAGACCCTATTCATCGAATTGATGTGGTCACTCTTTCAGAACTTTCTCGTTTAGGATTTCGTCGTAGCGGTGACTTCGTTTATCGCCCTGAATGCCATTTATGTAGACAATGTTTGTCTTGTCGTGTTCCAGTTGCCGATTTCCAAATGAATGGCATGCAAAAAAAAGCATGGAAACGAAATCAAGATCTGACCATGACTGTTTTGCCTACTCAGCAAGCAGCACAAATTCATTATGATTTATATGAACGCTATATTAATGAACGCCACGCCGATGGTGATATGTTTCCGCCTAGCTTAGATCAGTTTGAAAAGTTTTTAGTACATAGTTGTACAGATAGCTTTTTTCTTGAGCTTTGGAAAGATAACCGCTTAATCAGCGTATCTACCTGCGATCTCATGGATGATGGGTTATCTGCGGTCTATACTTTCTTCGACCCAGATGAGCATCGTAGATCACTTGGTGTGTACTCTATTCTTAACCAAATCGAATATGTTAAATCACTTGGTTTAGAATATCTTTATTTAGGCTACTGGGTGCCACACTCAGCCAAAATGAATTATAAATCGCAATATACCCCTTTAGAACTTTTACTAGATGGACAATGGCGCCGTTTAAACAGATCCTTATCACCAGAAGAAATTCAACAGTTAGGTACGTCGCTTATGACAACATTACCTTCTGAATGGAATAATTTAATTATTAAATAATTTTGATCTTGCCTTCTTATGAAAAGCAATTAGATCAAAATTTAGAATAAAGATGCAAAATCATCAGTACAGGTTTTTACCATAATAACCGCATGTTCCCGCCCACCTTCTGGAGTAGGATAATAATTGCGACGAAGATCGATTTGGTGAAAACCTGCTTTTTCATATAAACCAATAGCGGCTTTATTACTTTCACGAACTTCTAAAAATATTTGTACTGGCTGATTTTTTAACTGATCTATTGATGCATTTAATAATTCATATCCTAAGCCCTGACCTTGCATCTTAGGATCAACTGCCATGAGCAATAAATTTGCTTCATCTAACACTGGCTGTAAAATACAGAATCCAACCACTCTATTTTGTGATTCAATGACTGTACATTGATAAGAATTCAAAGATTCTACAAATTGCTGTCTTGACCATGGATGTGTTTGCACTGATTTTTCGATTTGTACAACAATATCAACATCAGTGTTTTGCATAATACGAATCATGGGTTCCAGCACAATCAAAGTTCTAAAGTAATGCGTATTATAAAAACTTCACAAGAAAAAACGAGTAAAAAAAAGGACAATTAAATTGTCCTTTTTTACTATTCTTTTTAGAGGCCTAATTTTTCACGCCAAGTTGCCAGCAATGCTGTAGTGTCAGAATCATTTGGATGAAATTTTGGTCTTAAGAAATCAAGTAACTCTGGAATTTGACGTGTCATAAAACCTTTACGACCATACATAAACTTAAGCATGTACTTCGTATCTTTCCATGTTAATTTACCATCAGTTTTTAATAACTTAGCAGTAAAATGTGTCTGAGTTGCAAAAATTAATGCCATTGCAATGATTAAAGCTGTTGAACGCATAAAATAAGCTTTCGGCCCTTTTCCATACATGCTTGTATATACATCAAATGCCACAGCTTTATGCTCATTTTCTTCTACAGCATGCCACATCCACAAATGATACATCGTGTCGTCTTGGAACATGGCCTGAATTTCAGGATTCTGTAAAAGTTCAGCTGCAATCGTAGAAGTGAAATGCTCTAAAGCACACGTTCCAGTTAAATCAATCATTTCTTTGGTATAACCAAAAGGTTTCATTAATTTAGTGACAACAGCAGTACCCATTTTAATCACTGTACCTGTCTGCTTTTCCATATGACGAACATCATATCCATAAGCCTGTGCTGAGGCATTAAAGGCAAGATGTTCTTTAGAATGCATCGCTTCCTGACCAATAAAAGCGCTAATCTCTTTTTGAAGATCAGAATCGGCAAGTTTCGGATCATTTCGAACAGCACGTGTACTATTCACAAAGAACTGCTCGCCTTCTGGAAAAAGGGCCGATAATGCTGTCATAAAATGAGTTAATCCTGCATCATAATTCGCCCAATAGCGTGGGACCTGAGTAAATTCAAAGTCCATACGACGCACAGGAAAACTAGCACCAGCACGATTAGAAATATTTACCTTAGCATTCATCTCAGACTCCTTTTAAGTGAATAGCTAATTCACATATAACTTTATTTATTTTCTTAATATTTATAATCATACGTCTTTCAATGGGCCAAATAAGTGCAGATGAGGACAGAGAAATATCAGATGAGGTCATTAATACCCCTATAAAGGTGCATTTTTGTACTTAAAAAGAAAAAAGGGCTACTAATGAGCCCTTTTAAACCAACAGAGATTTAAATTACAAACCTAATTTTGCTTTCCATGTTTTCAACAGACCTACTGTATCCAAATGATTTGGATGGAAACCAGGCTTAAAGTAAGCTAGCATTTCTTTAGCCATGCCAGTAATGATACCTTTCGATGGGCTATATGCGTATTTATAAATCACAGATAGCTCATCCAGATTTAATTTTTTATCTTGTTTTAATAAACGAAGTACAAAAGAAGACTGAATCAAGAAAATTAAAGTCATCGCAAATACTAGAGAACTCGTACGTAATGCGTAAGCTTTTACACCTTTACCAAATACACCTTCATAGACGTCAAAAGCTACGGCTTTATGCTCATTTTCTTCGATAGCATGCCAATACCACATGGTTGACATGGTTTCGTCTGTCATCAACTCTTGAATATGCGTATTGACTAATAACTGTGAAGCAATCGTAGCGGTAAAATGTTCGAGTGCTGTTGTAGCTGTTAGGTCAACCATGTCTTTGGTCATACCGAAAGGTTTGACAATTTTTACAAAAGTTTTAATTGCTGTTTGAATCGCTGTGTCAGTAAACTTCTCTAATGCTTCCACATCGTGGCCAAACTTTTGAGCAGAGGCATTAAAATTTACATGCTCTTGAGTATGCATTGCTTCTTGCCCAATAAAAGCACTAATCTCTTTCTGAAGCGTTTCATCATCTTTAATAGAAGGGTGATAACGTACTGCACGTACACTATCTATAAAGAATTTCTCACCAGCCGGAAACAAAGCTGACAGTGCTGTCATAAAGTGGGTTAGTCCAGCAGAACCATTCATCCAATATTCTGGTACATCATTAAAGTCAAAATTCATACGACGTACAGGAAAGCTCGCCCCTGCACGATTAGTAATATTCACTTTAGCATTCATACCCAAAGCTCCTTATAAGTAACCCAAGTTACTCAAACTTTATTGTTCGTTTTCTTGATTCTTATCATACAAATTTAATAAAAAGGATTAAGGGGAAATAAGGACATTGAAATATCAGTTAAGGCCAGCTTTTATAGGGATTGTTAGACAATTAAATATAAAAAAAGCGCTCTAAAAAGAGCGCTTTTTTTCACTGAAAGTGATTATGCAGTTACTTTCGCAACAACACCAGCACCTACAGTACGACCACCTTCACGAATCGCAAAACGCAGACCAGGGTCCATTGCGATCGGGTGGATTAATTCTACTGACATTTCAACGTTGTCACCTGGCATAACCATTTCAAC